>VBOL01000072.1 GCA_005887945.1 Nitrospirota bacterium | reverse complement strand
TGTGGAGAAACCGCACGGCATCATATTGTGCGTGGGGCCCACCGGAGCCGGAAAAACGACGACCCTGCACGCCCTGCTGCGCCATCTCAACACAGACGAACGGAAAATCTGGACGGCGGAAGACCCCATTGAGATCGGCCAGGAAGGCCTCCGCCAGGTGCAGATCCATCCCAAAATCGGGTTTACCTTTGCCGCCGCCATGCGGTCATTCTTACGAGCCGACCCGGATGTCATCATGATCGGTGAGATGCGGGACAAGGAAACTGCCGATGTGGCCATCGAGGCCTCGCTGACCGGCCACCTGGTCTTGAGCACATTGCACACGAATGGGGCGATCGAAACTGTGGTTCGCCTCCTCGACCTGGGATGCGATTCCTTCAACTTCGCCGATGCCATGCAAGGGGTGCTCGCGCAACGCCTCTGCAAGCGGATCTGCGTCGATTGTAAAGACACGTACCATCCAACTGCGCAAGAGTACGATAAACTGGTGCATGCGTATGGTACACACGCGTGGAAGGCGCTCGGCGTGAGCTATCGCGAGGACTTTCAGCTCTCTCGAGGACGAGGGTGTGAAGCCTGCAACCAGACAGGCCTCAAAGGTCGGATCGCCTTGCACGAACTCCTACGGGGATCGGATGAACTGCGAAACCTGATTCAGAACCGCGCCAAAACGGCAGAGATGCAGAGCCTGGCCGTGAAGGAAGGATTGATTACACTCGTGCAGGACGGAATTCTGAAAGTGCTCGCCGGCCTGACCACGTATGAACAAGTCCGGGCCGTCGCCATGAAATAGCGGCTCGAATCTGGTTGCTGACGTCGGCGCTCAGGTCGTTGATTCCAGAACCTTGACGAACTTCTTCAGCCGCTCTCCCTCTTCAGGACGAATCTTAATAAACTCAACACCGAATCTCGTCGCAGAAGACCACCGGACCGCGGCCAGATCGACCTGGACCGGCTCCTCTCGCTCCCGGAGTTGCATCGTCAATTGTAGATATACTGCGGCGACGGCCACGGATTCCGACGTGATGGCGCAACCCTCCGCAGACAAATTTAAGATAGTGCCTCCGTGGGAAAGCTGGTCTCCCCTGAACGACACTGGGAGTTGCACCGCGAAACGGGTATGCTTACGTCCTTCCATGAGGTTCCCTGCCGATCATAGGTTATGGCGCAAAAAACTTCTCACGGTGCCGGTGGAGTATTGTTGCGATTCATAACAGCGGTCTTCTTGCGGAGATGAAACGTTCCGCCCTTTCTCGTGGGTGCATGGTCGGTTCCGATGCGGCTATACCACCAGCGTCCGTCCCCTTCTGAAAAATCTGGCGAGAACTCGACCGTAAATCCACCATCTCGGTCATTCTCCTTCTGAAACCACATGCCGTGCCAGGTATGACCGATGAGCGTGCGTGTCTCGAATCGCCCATCTTTCCAATCATAGTAACTGTTACCCTGCTCGTCGAGTGCCAGCCGAACGACGGCGCCGTCTACATATTCCCATTCACCGGCGAGGATATGACGGTCACCGGACTGAGGCGCCATCGATGGAGAAAGGAAATCCATGGAAACAACCCGATGAACCGCCGGCTTGGCGCAAGCTGCTACGAGTAATGCGCTGGCGAGAAGGATAGGAACATCGAAGTATCGTAGGAGCATGTTGGCCTTTCAATTCGTATCGCTTCTTCCTACTTACCATTTGGTGAACGGACAGACAAGCGATCAAGCGAATTGGGCGCACGGCAGAAGGCCCGAGGCCAGTTCTAGTAGGGTACTGAAAAACCCTTCAGGACTCGGGGAAACGGGGGTACAGGCGGTCACGAGGGATTCACGCACAGCCCGCAAGCTGTTCAAAAAGGCCCTGTCACACCCGCCCACCCCGCGTGCGCCAAGACGCACGCCATTCCCTTACCAGGGCCGTAGCAAGCGAAGGGGCAAGTCGTACTGTTTTTATACGTCGAGCCTCGGAGCGAAGCGAGAACGAAGCTGGCGGGCTTTTTCAACAGCCTGCTAGCCAAGGTGCGCAATCCGCCGGCAGGCGTCGTCTATATCGGAATCGATTTTCGCATAGCTGAATCGAATGAACTGCCTCCCGTCAGCCCCGGAAAAGAAGGCTTCACCCGGCACACCGGCCAAGCCGATCGTCTCGAGGAGAGACATCGCCCGCTCTTTTCCCGTTGTGCCAGGCAGGCGCGACGAGTCGGCTAATACATAGTAGGCGCCCTGCGGAATCGACGGCGTCAGGCCGGCCTTAGCCAAGGTCTGGCATAACCGATCGCGTTTCCATTGATAGTCGCGAGCCAGGTCGTGGTAGAACGAGTCCGGAAGTTCCTGGATGCCCATCGCCACCCCCGCCTGCAACGGCGTCGGGGCACAGACATAGAGCAGGTCGTTCATGGCTCCAATCGCCTGTGCCCACCGCGCTGCTGCGACACTGTATCCGATGCGCCAGCCGGTGATACTAAAGGTTTTGGAGTAACCGCCGATGGTAATCGTCCGGTCGGCCATGCCCGGCAGGCTTGCGAGGCTCACATGTGTCCGACCGTCATACAGAAAGTATTCGTAGATTTCGTCGGTGAACACAAACAGATCGTGTTGTTGTGCGATCGCTGCAATACTCTCCAGTTCTTGCCGGCTGAACACTTTCCCGGAGGGATTGCCCGGCGAATTCACAATGATCGCCTTGGTTCGGGGCGTGATCGCGCACTCGATATCCGCTATGGAAAAGGTCCAATCGGGAGCCCGCATCTTCACCGTCACCGGAATCGCCTCAACCGCCAGCAGCGCGCTAATGTGATACTGGTAGAAGGGCTCGAAGAGGATTACCTCATCGCCGGGATTGAGCAGCGCCAGGCAGGCACAATGAAAGGATCCGGTGGCTCCCGCGCTGACCGTCACCTCCGTTTCGGGGTCAGCCAGGATGCCGTTGTACTGCGCAAGCTTCTTGGCAATCGCCTGCCGAAGTTCGGGCAATCCGTCAAATCGCGAGTAGAAATTCTTTCCGCGCTCCATCGCCTGCGCCGCGGCTCGAAGCACCACCGGAGGAACCGGCGTGTCGCAGACCCCTTGTGCCAGGTTGAGACCCTTCGCCTGGACGCAGGCTTGGGTCATCGCTCGAATCTCCGAATGGGCCAATGCTGCCATTCGTTGGTTGATGTGTCGTTCCATCGTCGTATCACTTCTCCTTGATCAAAGAGTCTTTCTTGTCGCAGACCGATTCCAGATAGGTCAAGCCCTCTTTCTACTCATACCGTGGAACAGGTTGGTTCGGACACGATAGCGGATTACGATGTTTTTGTTACATATATAAACCAATTGGCTATACTGCGATCAGGATGCTTTTGGCTCCTCTTCAGGGTTACTCCTCTTGAGGCAGGTGGGCCGACAACTAGCTGGGTAAATTCGTTTTATGGTCGATGTATTTCCTCTCTGGGTGATTGAGGGAAAGGACGTGATCCGTGGCCACACAGGACCCCAGATCCAGCCGAGCTTCAAGATCTGGACACGAGGCCGCGATGGCGGAACGTCGGCGCCGCCGTCTCAGGCTGAGTTGCCGTCTATTCTTTTTTGGAGAGGATGACTTCGAGGGGGAGGCGACGCTCCTCGATCTCTCCACAGGAGGGTGTCAAGCGATGTCCCATACCCAGGTGCAGGTTGGCACGACGCTCCGCCTGTCTCTGTTCCTTCACGACCAGCAGTGGCCAGTGCGTATTGATAGGGCCATGGTGCGCTGGGTGAATGGTAATAGCTTCGGTCTCGAGTTCGCAGAGATCAGGTCGGCCCAACGGGAGCGAATACGAGCCATTATTATGAAAGCCAATCTCTAAGAAACAGCTCGCCCAGATCTTCCGTCGGCTCCAGTTCAGCTGTCTTCCCTTCTCTCCACCGCGTGAAAGGATGTCTCTCCCCTCGTGCCATCACTCCGGGTCACGACCCATTCGTTGCCAAGGACATCCGCCACAAGATGAACCTAGATCCCAAGGCGCCGGCGATGCTGAAGAACTGGTGGGGAGAAATCTGGGGTAACCAGTGGCCTGTCTTGTATTCGTGAGGACGGGAACTCGACCGGGTTAGTGTCCCTCCCTTACTTCTTCTTATTCTGGGGAGAAGGCTGCGGGTGAGAACGGAACACCTCATAGTACCGCAGCACTTTCTTCACGTAGACACGGGTTTCTCGAATGCGTGGAACTTTGTGATCTTTGACCCGATGGACCCCTGCGTTATAGGCCGCTACATCTGCTTGGCGCCTCCGCGGATATTCTGCATGTAGTCGTAGACGTCGCTCACACACACCCTGGCCGCGGTAGCCGGCGTCAGCTGCATCAAACCGACCGCGCCTTTGTGAGACACGGCATGCTGGTGAAAATCAGATTCGGTCTTGATGACAGCGCGTAGCAGCGCAGGATCAAGACGATATTTCTTGGCGTACCACGCGATGGTCCGACGGATTTCCTGTTTGGTATACCGAGGATAGACGCCGTCGTAGTCTGGTCTCGTTGCCGTGGGGACGGAAGTGATGAGCAGGCACAGCATAACCAGCACACAGAGGGTGC
>VBOL01000333.1 GCA_005887945.1 Nitrospirota bacterium | reverse complement strand
GCCTCATGGTTTCGCTATCAAGACAATCCGGACAGGACTCAACACCGGATCCTCGGCCTCTACAGCTACGATCGCGGCCAGGATGGATCTTCACAGCTCTCTGTCATTGGATATCGCCGCTTGTCGCTCTATCTCCACCGGAGCCAGGACGATCTGACCGAAGATAGGCTCGTGCCTCTACACGACTACTTCCGTGACGGTGACAACCGCTCCTTCTCGCTTCTCGGCCTATCCGAAATCGCCTTGTATCGCCAGGAATCGAGTCCGTCTCTGTTCCGACATCGCCTGTTTCCGCTCTATCAATACCGGCACAATCTTGTAAAGGACGAAACCGAATTCGACGCGTTGTTTCTGTATCGCCATCTGACTACGCCGGTCCAGACAGCCGATCGACTGCTCCCCTTCTGGGACTATGCCGGAGCGACCACCAAGGCTGACTGGCGTGTCAGCCTTCTCGGGATTGAGTCGATGGCGCTTTATCGCCACGACACCAATGAGATTCGTACGTTGGACCACCTGTTCCCCTTCTACGGCTATCGCAGCGAGCATGACGGCGGGACTCGGTTCAGCGCGTTGGGACTACCACCATTTGGCCAGCTTGCTGCCTGGTCTCTCTACGAGCATGACGACTCCTCAACACAGATGAGCGACCGTTTCTTCCCCCTCTACCGTTACAGAAAGGATACAGCACAGCAGGCGTCCGCATTCGACATGCTGGGGATGGGATCCGCCTCCCTCATTCACCACGAGGCGACTCCGACTAGCGTGACAAACCGTATATTTCCGCTCTATCGATATGCTCACGATGAAGAAACAGGGCAGACCACGATCAATCTGCTTGGAGTCGAACCGGTGAGTCTCTTCCGATCTCAGAGCAGCCCCACACAAAGCGCTCACCATGCCTTCCCGCTCTACGGCTACCAACAAACCGGTGGCACCCACCGCCTTTCGGCCATTGGTCTCCCCGCGATCGGCGGCATGCCTGCCTTGTCACTCTACGCGCACGATGCCACGCCTTCTGCCGTGCACGATCGGTTGTTTCCGCTCTACAGCTACCGTGCCGACGACACAACCGACACCACCTCCTACTCCGCGCTCTGGATATTCTGGCGGACGATGTCGCCGACCATCAGCAAGACAAGCCTCTTCCCCATCGCGAGCCTGTCAACCGATGAGGCCACGGGTGAAAGAAGCTGGTCAATGATCGGACTCGATCCCGCCCTCCCCATCAGCTGGATCAGGCACAGCTGGACCCAGGACTCGGCACGCGGTCTGTTTGTCCCCCTCTACGACTACCGCAGGGAACAGGACCAGACCACCTTGTCTATTGGAGGGCTGTCCTATGCATCGCTCTACCGTCAGGAAGACTCTTCGACCCTCCACAGCCATCGTCTGTTCCCCATTTATAGTTATCGCCACGACTTGGCCCAGGACGTCGCACGAACGAGTATCCTGCTGGCCTACGAGCATGAGCGCACACCGTCGCGAAGCACCGATACTTTGATCCCGTTCTGGCGTTATGAGCGTGGCCACAATCAGGACGAGACTCGCTTCAATGTGCTGGGAATCGGAACATGGTCGCTCTTCGAGCACCATGCCACGTCAACGGGCACGACCGATCGTCTTTCCCCCATATATAAGTACGCGTCCACGCGTGAAACCGGCGACGCGGAGTTTTCATTCTTGTGGCCGCTGGTCGATTACAAGAGCCGTCAGGGCGTCGTCACATCGGCCAGTGTGTTGTGGTGGCTGGCCTCGTACGACCATCCGGATACGGACCATTCCGACTTCCATTTCCTTGGAGCCTCAAAGATGGCCTTGGTCCGGCGCATGACCTCGCCCAGAGAGTCGGTCTTTGAATTCAACCCGATCATCCCACTGTACCGGTACCGACATGAGACGGAGAGGGGAACCTCCTGGGATCTCTTTGGGGGGCTAGTGGGAATGGATGCGACCAACGAGCGGACTCGTATGAAGCTGTTCTGGCTGTCGTTGTGAAGACAGGTCGTTGCGCGGCTCATCCGAATTGAGGGGAAGGAAGTATTTGCCTCCGACTCCGAACACTGGCACACTGCGGACCATACGAGGCCTTTCCTGGTGGACAGTCTCCAACACAAGGTTGCAGGTTCCAGCTTCCCTTGGCATCCTCTCCGCGGACTCTTGATCGCCCAATTCTTCGGCGCGTTCAACGACAACGCCTGGAAGCTCATGGTTGCCTTGCTGGCCATCCGGCAAGCCACTTCTCAGATGGCGCCAGGCCCTGAGCTGGAAACTGCGGCACAGACGCAAACCGCGCTCACCTTCATCATCTTCACCTTACCGCTGGTGTTGCTGTCGTTGGTCGGCGGTACCTTGGCCGATCGCCTGAGCAAACGTACGGTCATCATTTCGATTAAAGTCGTTGAGGTGCTCCTCATGAGCGCCGGCGCCGTAGCTCTCTGGTTGAATCCCGCCGGCGGCATTCTGCCGTTGATCGTCTTATGCGGAATGGGCGCGCATAGCGCTCTCTTCGCTCCGTCGAAATACGGCATTCTCCCCGAGTTGATTCCGCATGAACGTCTCGCCGCCGGCAACGGCCTGTTGGAGGTCTGGACCTTTGCCGCGATCCTGACAGGCACGGCAGCCGGAGGTTTTCTCTTGCAGAGCGCCGGGGATCAGGTCTGGATGGCCCCCCTCGTCTTGGCCGTCTTGTCGGTGGTCGGGCTGATTGCAGCCTTTGCCGTTCCCCACGTCCCGCCCGCGCGCACGACCGGTGGCGTAGGCTCAACGATCCGTGTCGCCTGGGCTGCCATTCAGACAGAACGCCTGTTGCGCCTTGCCATTCCGGGAGAGATCTTTTTCTGGACGATTGCGAGCCTCTTCGCCCAAAACATTCTCGTCTATGCCAAAGCGGTTCTGCAGCTTTCGGATACGATGTCGGGCCTCCCGCTCACGCTGTTGTCCGTCGGTATCGGCCTCGGTGCGGTGCTGGTCGCACGACTGTCTCAAAGCCGGATTGAGTATGGACTGATCCCCCTGGGAGCCACGGGTGCGTCCATCGCACTGTCCTTGCTCGGCGCCTTCACCCCACCCTTGTTCGGAACGTTTCTGATATTGGGACTCCTCGGAGTCTCCTGCTCCTTCATCTTCGTGCCGCTGAATGCCATTCTCCAATGGAGATCACCTCCTGATCGACGTGGCGCCGTCATCTCGTTTTCCAACACTTGCGTCTTCACAGGAATTCTATTGGGATCACTCGCCGGCGGCTCACTCGCCAATGCTGGCCTCTCGACGAGCAACATTTTCCTTGTCACCGCGGGAGTGACCATAGGCGGTACGCTGTGGGCACTCTGGCTGATGCCCGATGTGTTCTTGCGGCTCGTGTTCGTCATCTTGACGAACACGTTCTATCGCCTCCGCATTGTCGGCCAGCAGCATGTTCCCCAATCCGGCGGGGCGCTACTCGTCCCGAACCATATGTCGTTCGTCGATGGCTTCTTAATCATGGCCAGCATCGATCGGCCAATACGGTTCGTGGTGGATGTCGCCTATGCTACACACCCGCTGTTCAAATGGTTGATGATCGCCATGAAGGTCATCCCAATTACTTCAGCAGGCGACACCCGCATGATCCTCCGGGCACTGCGCAGCGCGGGGCAGGCGCTCGAAGACGGAGAGATCGTCTGCATCTTCCCTGAAGGACAGATCACCCGCACCGGCACGCTTCTGCCGTTCCGTCGCGGCTTCGAACGGATCCTGAAGGGGCGGCAGGTGCCGGTCATTCCCGTGAACTTGGATCGCCTATGGGGAAGCATCTTCAGCTTTGAGCGCGGCCGTATCCTCAGGAAATGGCCTGAGCGCATTCCCTACCCGGTCTCAGTGTCCTTCGGCACGCCGCTGCCATCTGATACGCCGGCACACAAGCTCCGCGACGCGGTTCGCACACTCGGAGAGGAGGCCTGGCGTCTGCGCATATCCTCCCGCCAGCCGCTGCATCGTGAATTCATCCATGCCATGAGGCGGCACCCCTTCCGCTTCGCAATGGCGGACCAGACCCGCCCGCATGTGTCGTCACTCCAAGCCCTGATCGGGTCCATCGTACTTGCCAGAGTGCTTCGGCCACATTGGAAAGACCAACGCCATGTCGGCATCCTGCTTCCGCCGACCGTCGCCGGCGCATTGGTCAACGTGGCGGCCCCACTCTGTGGAAAAACCAGTGTGAATCTGAACTACACGGTCGGCAAATCCGGCCTTGAAGCAGCCGTGCGGCTCGCCGGCCTTCGCACGATCGTCACCAGCCGAGCCTTTGTCGAGAAGGCCAAGTTGGATTTGCCGGACGGGCCGTCGATTGTTTGGCTGGAGGACGTCGCCCGCACCATCGGCACAGGACAGAAGCTCGTCGCGAGTCTCCTAGCCCTCTGCGCCCCTGCACGGCTGATCGAGCTGGCCTGCGGACAGAACACCCCGCTGACAATGGACGACCTGTCCACCATCATCTTCAGCAGCGGCAGCACCGGTGAACCGAAAGGCGTCATGCTGTCTCACTTCAACATCGACGCCAATGCGCAGGGAGCCGGCCAGGTTCTCCATCTCTACCGGGACGAGCGAGTGCTTGGCATCCTTCCCTTCTTCCACTCGTTCGGCTATCTCGTCTTTTGGCTCGTGATGTTCAACAACGCGGGCATGGTCTTTCATCCCTCCCCTCTCGACGTCGCCGCCATCGGCGAACTCGTGCGCCGCTACCGCATCACGTTCCTCGTCACCACCCCGACCTTTCTCCAGCTGTATCAGCGCCGTTGCACCCCGGAGCAATTGAGCTCGCTGCGCGTAGTCCTGACCGGAGCTGAAAAACTTCCGCCCCGGCTCGCACAGGCATTTGAAGATCGGTTCGGCATCAGACCGATCGAGGGCTACGGCGTCACCGAATGTGCCCCCGTCGTCGCCGTCAATTGTCCGGATTTCCGAGCCGCCGGATACTACCAACCGGCCTCACGGCGGGGAACTGTCGGCCAACCGCTGCCCGGCGTGTCTGTGCAAATCGTCGATCCCGACAGCTTCGCACCACTGCCCCCCGACACTCCGGGCATGCTGCTGGTCAAAGGTCCCAACGTCATGAAGGGGTACCTGAGCCGTGAAGATCTGACCGCCAACGTTATTCGCGATGGCTGGTATATTACGGGCGACATCGCCATGTTGGACGAAGACGGCTTCGTGACGATCACCGACCGGCTCTCGCGTTTCTCCAAGATCGGCGGTGAGATGGTTCCGCATGGCCGCGTAGAAGAGGCGTTGCAGCAGGCCGCCGCCGCCGAGACGCAAGTCTTCGCAGTCACCGGCATTCCGGACGAGAAGAAGGGCGAGCGCCTGGCTGTACTGCACACCCTGGATGAAGCCCGCATCCCTGAGATCCTTAGTCAACTCGCCGCCAATGGCCTTCCCAACCTCTTCATTCCTTCCCGCGCTAACTTCGTCAGAGTCGAGACCCTGCCGGTGCTGGGGACTGGCAAGATGGACTTGCGTAGTCTCAAACGGATCGCAATGGAACGACTTGCAAAGGACGTGAGATGTGAGGGGTAAGGGGTGAGGTCATAGAAGAGAGATGTCACCGATGATGAGTGGCGCATGATGACCGGCAAAACCCTGATCGACTGCCATGTTCACCTGGCCGCGCTGCCGGACGGCGACAACGGCTGCTACATTTCTCCAAAGATGCTGCGAAGCCCGCTGTTTCGCTTCCTCTTGTGGAAACACCAACTGTCTCCGTCGAACCCACGGGGAGCGAACCGGAAATACCTCGACGATCTGCTCACCGAATTGCGCGCCTCCCGCCATGTTCAAAAAGCTGTACTCCTCGGCATGGACGGGGTCTACGACCATAACGGCCGGCTCAATCAACCCCACACGGACTTTCTCATCGGCAACGACTATGTCCTCAAAACGACGCGCGCCTATCCAAACGAATTCCTCGCCGGCGTCTCGATCAATCCGCAGCGGCGGGACGCAGTCGAAGAGGTCCATCGTTGCGCCGATGGCGGCGCCGCATTGGTGAAGGTCCTCCCAAATGCGCAGCAGTTCGACCCGACTGATACGCGCTACAAAGCGTTCTACCGAACCCTCGCCGAGCGGAAGCTGCCGTTCCTAAGTCACGTCGGCTACGAGTTCAGCCTCATCGGCAAGGATCAATCACTCGGCGACCCAAATCGACTCCGCCTCGCCCTGGACGAAGGCGCCACTGTCATTGCAGCCCATGCCTGCAGCTACGGACTGATCATCTACGAAAAGTTTCTGCCGACACTGCGTGACCTGGTGAAGCGCTATCCGCATTTCTATTCGGACATCTCCGCCCTCACGCTGCCCAATCGGTTCCGGATGCTCCTCCATCTTCGCCAGCACCCCGAGATGCATGAACGCCTCCTCTTCGGCACCGACTATCCCTTATCTGTGTCCCACGTCGCCGCCTGGGGCCGTGTAGCCTTCGGCGCGCTGTACAAGATGATTCGGACAAGAAACCGCTTCGATCGGCAAGTCGAGGTCTGTAATGGGTTGAAGCTCAGCTTCCGCTCGCTTGGAGATTTGCTCCCTCATTCAACGGCAAAGACGACGGCCTAGAGCAGCCCATCGATGGATCGAGATCAAATACTCGCCAGTCTTCGCAAAAGGATTCTCGCTTTCGCGACATTACGAGTATCGAGGGCACAGGCCGAGGATCTGACCCAGGAGGTGCTGGTGGTCCTCCATGAGAAATACCCCAACGTTGAAGAGTTGACCGAGCTGGTTCCCCTCGCCTTTCAAGTCCTGCGATTCAAGATGCTGGACGCCCATCGCAAGTCGCTCAGACGAGGCGAGTATAATCAGGAATCGGTTGATGACCTTCCGCTCGCCGATCCAGGGGACGATCCGGCGACGCAACTCGACCAGAAACAGCGAGTAGACCGGTTGCTGGCCGCCATGGCTCAGCTCGGCGAGCGCTGTCGCGAACTGTTCAAGTGGAAGTTGGAAGGGAAACGCTTTCCCGAGATTCAAAAGATCATGGGTCAGAACTCGATCAACACGATCTATACCTGGGACCTACGATGCCGAAAGCAGTTGCTCAGCCTATTGGGAGGCTCTTGGGAATGAGGTATTTGCTGCGAACCCATCGCTTCACCCCTCACGCCTTACCCCTTACGCCTTGTGGTGAAGATGTCTGAACACGACCTTGAAAAACTGCTGGGCGGATTCGCAGCCGATACGCTGACGCCGGAGGAAAAGCAGACGCTCTATACCGCCGCGCTGCAAGACCAACAGCTGTTCAATGCGCTGGCCGATGAGCAGGCTTTGAAAGAGTTGCTCTCCGATCCAGACGTGCGCCGCAGACTCGTCGCTTCACTGGAGCAGAAGAGCGCCTCAGGCGCCGACGATTCTCTGTCATGGCTGGATTGGTTCCGCCGTCCTGCAGGCCTCGCTTTCGCCGGTGGCCTTGCGGCAGCTGCCCTCGCAGTGGTGCTGGGCGTCAGGATTTATCAGGACAGTCTTAGACAAGCGGCACAATCGGTCGCAACCGAAGACGCAAAGTCCGCGTCTCCCCCAGCTCCGATACCCCCAGCATCTCAACCGGCGACGCCTCAAGCCGTTGAGCCTCAGGAGAAAGCGAAAAAGAGCGTAGCTCCAGCGATCGACCTTCCGAAGAAAAACACGTTGACCGACAAGCTGGCCAAGCGAGAACGGTCCGCAGCACCTCCATCGAAGAAAGAACGAGCCTCCGATGTTGCCCGAGACAGTCTGAAACAGCGAGGCGAACAAGACGAATTCCGCACGCAAACCGAAGCGCCCGTGGATGCGCTCAGCAAGTCCGCGGAGGAAGTGACCTTGCCGGCAGATCAGAAACCCGCAGCAAGCTCTGCACCACCAGCCACCGTGCCAGAACCCAAACAGTTAGAAGCGCCGGCCGGTGGACGAGTCGCTGCCACCATCACGCCGGCACTCAGCGCTCGTGCCCTGTTCTATGAAGGAGAGCCAGGCCGAGCTGACATAGGATCGATGGCCAAAGAGCAAAGGCAGGCCATGAAGCCCTTGGCCGAGTCGGCACCGCATGCGAACCGGCTTGAACGAAAACCGGAAGGGCTTTCACAACTGGGCAAAGCAGCAGGCACAGCCGACCAACTCAGGCCCCTAGGACTCCGTTACAGCTTTGTCCTTCGTGGAACAGATGGGCAGGAGCGAGAAGTGGACGCGGCGACGGCGTCGAAGAGTATTCAGCCGGTATTTCTCACCGTGGAAGCCAATCAGGACGCCTATCTGCAAGTCTGGGAAACGGTCGGTTCCTCAACGCCGCAACTGCTATGGCCCGAGAAAGAAACCGGTCAGATCTCTCTGAAGATTACTGCTGATCAACGGCAACACATTCCTCTGCCCATGGAAAGCGGGCCCGTCACCCTGACGGTTCGTATCTCCCGAGTCCCGTCCGGACCAATCACCAGGCAAGAAGCCGCCATGTTCGACCGGCTCTCTCCTAACCAACTCCGAGAATCCATCACCGCAAACAACCAAACAGGCTCACAAGAACGCGCCACCTACATTGTCAACCAAGATCCATCTACAACCGCTCAGATCGCCGTCAATATGACCCTCGACCGGTAGCCGCAATTGCACGGCCTTTACAACCAGAATGTCCCTCTGTAGTTCTCTCCGCTCTCAAGAACCGTGAAAGGTGAAACGTAGGACTGCCGAGCGCTCTTCCTCAGAAACCCTTCACGCTTCACGTTCCACGAACGACGCTTCACGAGCAAGAGCAGCGGGTTGGCGAATCTGCTGGACTCCGTAACATCTCTCCACCCCGATTCAACACGTGCAGGTAGATCATGTTACTCCCCACACGCTTTTACCTTCCGCTCCTCTAATGCCGCAAGATTTGCCTTTTTAATAGCAATTTTCTCAGCTTTCTCGCCCTCAGGGGTGGCACTGTCATCCGCTATTGCTTCTGCATATAGACGGGCGGCCTCAATACACGCCTTACTAGGAGCCGTTTTTGACTCGCATGCCGCAACAAATATTGTGCAAGCTAAAGCAGTGGTAATAAGTCCGACAAAACGTGTGGTCATTGTATACATCTACATCCTCCAATATTAGACGCCCAACCACTGCGTATACTGACCGGCATAGTACGCAAAATCGGCCCGCAAATTCCACTGTGATTGTCGTGTCGGTTCAAAGACCACTCAACGATACCCACATAGCCGGATTGTCGTGCCCTACGGATCGGCATAGCTCCATTGGCAGGATGCTGAAAAAGTCCCCCAGCGGCGTTCTCACATCGCTCAGAGGCTCAACGTACCGAAGCGTACGCCTCGCCTCTTCGCTCGCTGCGGCCTTGCTGAACGGCCTTTTTGAGCATCCTGCGGAAATATTCTTCTGTTATGCCACACGTGCGGACCATCGACGTTCTGGCATACCTACATCTTTTCCTCGCAGCCTGTTAAAGCTATGAGGGGCCCAGCCCTTGAACCAGCGCATCTGCTGGACTCTGCACCCCTTTTCCGCCCCGATTCAGGCTCGCTTGAGGGGGGCTATGTGGAAATTAATGGTTCCTGGATTGACCAGGATACTGGTGTTGCACTAGAACCTTGAGCCCAGACTGGAACCTTTCTCGACTCCCGAGCACGGTATCGTGCAAGCTCCGAGCAACATTACCGATCATGGAGCCGTCCAAGTGTGCTCTCGACCGACCGCTCCAATTTGTCTGCGGCTTCCGCAACAGCCAGCTCGATAGTCGTTGCTTGATGGCTTACCGCAAGAGGCTGGAGGCCGGCAAGTCTGGCTTCGAGCACGCACCGTTTATCGTCACCCCCAGATTTGTGGCTGTTCGTGTCACTGAGATGAACTTCCACACGGGTAATCCGGTCGGCAAAACGACCTACCGCTCCCTCCAAGCAAGAATGAACGAGTTGCACGACATCCTCGCGTCCCTTAATGTGGTTGTCTGTGTTGACTTGAATTTGCATGAATTTCCCCCTCTCGCAGCGACGATTCATCCAACCGAATGAACCCGAACCACCAGGCTGATAAATGTCACTCGGCTCGCGCCACACCCTGAGTAGAACTCCACGGGTAGGCGCTTATACCACGCAGCTTTCTTTGTTCTTATTATGCAAGACCGAGGCGCGGAAAAGGAAGCTCGGAGTCCATTCCCTGTCTCCACAATTTCTTTCCGGTTACTGTTGGAACCTGAGCACCCAGAGACCGGTAATCGCAGCCACTCCTCCCACACAGCAGAGTAAAAATCAAACAGCACCAGCCACAAACCAAGGACGAACACGTCTGAAAGGCAATCAATGGTTCCTGGAACCTTTTTCAACTCCTGGAACCGGTTGTTAGGCTCGTAGTTTTTGTTCAATCAAGTCCAACCGGTCTCGGTACTCGCTGATATTCAAGCTGCTGTATGGCGATTTGTGTGGTGGCAAATACACGGTTCTCATAGTGGTCTCCTTGTGATCTTGGCCCTTAACGCCAGGTGACTTCAACCAAAGCTGATGAGCCTCAACAACATTCTTAGCCATAACAGATGCCGGAATGATGTAGTACTCGAAACTCGCATTGGTATTGGGCTTCGGTATACCACCGAGGACCCAGAAAAAGTTCTTGCCGAAATCTTTCTCGGCCTTCATGCCAACACTGCATGTGAGGTTGCCCGGCACAAAGGTTTTTACTTGGATATGCACGAACCTCGTTCCCGCGATGTTGCTGCACAAGATGTCAGTATTCGGCGTGTTTCCTAGCGTAACCACAGCCGAATATCCTCGACGACAAAGCTCGCCAGCAATAAAGAACTGGCTTGCGTTTCCCCTGGTACTTTTTTCTTTCTCAGACATGATGGTTTAAGAGCAACTATTGCGTTTACTGATCGGCATAGTACGTACAGCGAGACTGAAAACTATCGCGTGTGGTAATCAATGGTTCCTGGAACCTTTTTCAGCTTCGGATACTCACCACCGCGGGCCTTTCGATTAGCAGGCTAATGCCCGTGCTAGGCCCCGCGCGCGCAGTAATACTGTCAAGCGCCTTATTGTTCGGTCGCCAGTAGAGTAGCGCCCTCCTTCGGCGACATTTCGACTGATCATGTACTCGGCACATGGGACCAAACCATGAGGCAATCAATGGTTACTGGAACCTTTTTCAGCCTTCAAGAAGCGCACATACGGGCCAGGTCAGGTGCAGCGCCTGGTTAGACCTACTTCCCGCGACCGTTGCACTTTGAGGAGTTGCAACGATAGCACAGAGGTTGAATGTTACCGATGTTATCCGTACCGCCCTTGGAGAGCGGGATGATGTGATCCTTTGTCCACACATCTCGATATCTGCGATCCGGACGAGGAGGAATGTCCTCCCATCTCATCGAGCATCCGGGGCACGCGGAATACAACTCCAACTTCATGAGCCATTCGGTCCGGGAATGCGAACCACCATTTGCAACCCGATGCTTGGTGTGGGTCACTGCTCGAACACGGCGGCACGCACGGCAATAGCGAGACACTTTGCCAGAGGATGACGAGGTGTAGAATCCGAACTCACACGCACCGCATTTTTTGCATTTGTCGAGCGAATCCATACGCCTCCTCGGTCCATCGTCTGCCTAACTATTGAATATACTAACCGGCATAGCACGCCCAGACAGACCGAAAACTGGGGGTGATTCTTACGCGTGTCTAATCACTTGTCAACGCTCTCCTTACCGCCGCGTCCGCGTGCTATACAGGAGGGCGGGCTAGGTGGTCTCCCACTGCGCGCGTCCAACGAGGGCCTTCTGAGGCCGCGCGTTGCGCGAGCATAGGAGCTCTCCTCAGCTCAGACCCACATCTTCGCTCCATCCACACTCCTTAGGGGAGTGGCCAGATTGTCCTTCACTGCGCGCATCGAAGGACCGCCGTATCATCACGGGGCCTCTGCGAGCAAGAAGGACGGTTTGGCTGCTCCACCTCCTAATAAAATAGTCCTTCCAAGCTTGCTCGTTCTTACCCTTAACGGGTGGCCTGGCTTGGTTCCTCACTGCGCACGTCGAACGACCACAGCTTTACCGTGGGCGTTCCGTGAGCACAAGGGACCAACCAGGCCACCCGTCTCACCCATCTCAACAGACGACGCGCGGTACCGTACCACTCAGTGGGGTAGTGAAATCGAGGCACACCTGCTATATGCTATAGTGGAGACCGCGACGTGTGAGGCCACCCCTCTGGATAGGAAGGAGGACTACCATGCGACAGATCTGCACTCGGCTCTCAACTCCAACTCTCATCTGCATAACCGCCCTCATGCTGTTCGCGGCAAGCTGCACACTCAAGGGCACGATCAAAGAGACCACGGATACCACTTCCAACATCACAGGCACGACCTCCGGTCGCACCTGGTTCACCGAAGACGGCCTCTTGCATCCAGAACATAAGCTCACCGCCTTCATGGCCCTGAACCAGACGAATGTGGAACAGGACCTGGCGCGAGGACAGGGGGAATATGTCACATCGCTCGGCACCCTCTTGGGACTGTCGGGCGACCAGCAAGCGGCCTTTCACGCGAAGGCGCAGGGGGCGTTCGAGACGCTCATGACGTCCGATCATGAAGCCCGGCTCCAACAGTTACGGGCGCTGGCTC
>VBOL01000332.1 GCA_005887945.1 Nitrospirota bacterium | reverse complement strand
GATGTCGCGGAGACCATCGTCGCCAGCGCCCTCGCCAGGACGGAAAGCCGCGGGGCCCATTACCGGTCGGACTTCCCGGTCCGCGATAATCAGCATTGGTTGACGCACAGCCTCATCCGACGGACTCCCGAGGGAACGGCCTTGACCTATGAGCCCGTGACGGTCACGCGCTTTCCGCCGACATAATGGCTCCCTGAGCCCGCATTATTCATGAACATTTCTGCTGCAATCGCCGATCCGCTGCTACGACAGACCTTCGGCCGGCGGGCTCGCCCCTCGGAGCCTCACCGTACTGCACGAGTACGCACCGGGTCCTCAGGGTTCCGCGCGCCGGTCTCGCGACGCGGCTCAGCGATTTCGCGACGAACCGTCATGAATAATGCGGGCTAGCAGGCTACGAAAAACTATTGTGACACGGTGGAAATTCAATGGCCCGCATGTCTGAGACAAGCCCGGTCTGTCTGGTTATCTGGTCTGTCTGGTCCATCTGGTTAGTCTCCTACAACCAAACAAACCAGACAGACCCAACAGACCAAATGAACAAGACAGGCTACGGGCTTTCCCCATATCCTGCTAGACAAATAGTAGCCACAGGTTTGCTATAATCCTCCATCGACAACTATGCGTATCCTAGTCATTGAAGACGAAACAAAAGTCGGCTGTTTCATCAAGCGCGCCCTTGAAGAGGAGAGTTACGCCGTCGACCTCTGTGAAGACGGCGCGAAGGGCTTACAGATGGCCCTCAACACCAACTACGATTTACTGATAGTCGACTTGATGCTGCCATCATTACCCGGATTGGAAATTCTCAAGGGCGTCCGCCAGGCACGGATTCAAACCCCAATTCTGATTCTGACCGCTCAATCGCAGGTAGATCAGCGCGTCAAGGGTCTTGACGCAGGAGCGGACGATTACCTCACCAAGCCCTTCGCCATCGACGAACTGCTCGCCCGAATTCGCGCCCTGCTTCGCCGCGGCTCCACCGAGAGTCCCGGCGTGCTCCAGATCGACGATCTGGCATTGAACCCGGCCACGCGCGAAGTGACTAGGGGCGGCCAGCGGATCGACCTCACCTTGAAGGAATATGCCCTGCTCGAATATCTGATGCGCCATACGGAACGCGTGTTGACTCGTCCTATGATTTCAGAACATGTGTGGAACCAGGACTTCGACACGTTTACCAATGTCATCGATGTCTATGTGAATTATCTCCGCAATAAGATCGACCGGGGACGCTCAAAGAAGCTGATTCATACGATTCGCGGAAGCGGATATATGCTAAAGGCCGACTGATGCCCCTTCGCGTCCGGCTCACTCTGTGGTACGGCACAGCCCTCGCGCTGATCCTCATCATCTTTTCAACCATACTGTACGTGATTACCGCTCGAAGCCTCCGCGATGCGGTCGATCAATCGCTGGAGGAAACCGCCGCGGCGGCCGTTCGGTCGTTAGAAGAACGCGGGTTCCTCCCTCTCATCGACGAAGACGAACTCATGTCGCAGTTCCCCGAACTGGCGCGCATCGATAAGTTCTTTCAGATCTTCAGCCCTTCCGGCACCATCACCATTCGTTCGCCGAACGTGAAACAACATGAGATGCCGCTGAGCCGGCAGGCCTTGGAAGTCGCCTATTCAGGCCGCTCGCTCCTCGAATTCGCAAAATTCCCCAAGGAACCGCCGTTACGCCTCATTTCGGTTCCCATCATCTATCGGGGCAATCTGCTCTATATCATCCAGGTCGGCACCTCGATGGACTCCGTCGAGGAGACCCTGAACCGTCTCCTGTTAGTGCTTCTGGTAAGTATGCCCATCGCGCTGGCCGTGTCGCTCGCCGGCGGCTGGTTCATGGCCGGCCGAGCCCTCCGTCCGGTCGATGCGATCACGCTGGCTGCCCAACGCATTGCCGGAGGCGATCTCACCCAACGACTGACTGTCCCGGCCTCGGCCGACGAAATCGGCCGTCTGACCAATACGTTTAATGACATGATCGACCGGCTTGAAACCTCCTTTCGGCAGATCCGCCAGTTCAGTAGCGATGCCTCACACGAACTGCGCACGCCATTGACGGTTATGAAAGGGGAAACCGAGCTCGCGCTTCGACGCCCTCGCGAAACCGACGACTACAAAGTCGTCCTGGAGAGCAATCTCGAAGAAATCGACCGGATGACGCGCATTGTGGATGAGTTGCTCTTTCTCTCCCGGGCCGACATGGGCGAGGTGAAGATGGATCATCTGCCGGTCCCACTGGACACGCTTGTCGAGGACCTCCACCGGCAAGCCTCGCTGTTGGGGCAGGAACGGGACATCCAGGTCGTGCTACGAACCACGGCGTCGGCAGTGGTATTCGGAGATGAACTACGCTTGCGCGAACTCTTCCTGAATCTTCTCGATAACGCAGTCAAATACTCTCGCCCCGGCGGGACAGTCGACATTGCGCTAACGATCGAACAGACTCATGCACTGGTATCGGTGACCGATCGCGGCATTGGGATCGCGCAAGAGGATCAGCCGAAGATTTTCGACCGGTTCTATCGAACCGACGGCGCGCGGGCCCATACCAAGAAGGGCACGGGCCTGGGGCTGTCCATATG
>VBOL01000071.1 GCA_005887945.1 Nitrospirota bacterium | reverse complement strand
AGAGATATTCATCCGTAATCGCATTGACAATATCGGCCGCGAGCTGGGGATCTTCGATCGCGAATTTGATCGTAAAGATATTGGAGTTGACCGTCGGCTTGACCTTCACATCTCGAAGCAACCACCCAATCCATTGTTCTCGCTTGCTGACCGCGTCCAATAACCCGACCCCAACCAGGGCATCTTGTACCCGACGTACGAACCGCGAGACCGTCGTATCTTGCGTCGGCAGTTGATCGAGTTTTAGGCGGTCCGCCACATGCTCCATGACGGTCCGAGACAGCACGATTGCGACTTCCGTATTGATCACCTCGATCATTTCTGTGCCTGGATACAGCTCGCTTCGCATGCTCGGCGCTTTGGTATGCTCCACCAACACCGTCGAAAGCGCCGTGTAACTGGAGGGCAGAAAATAGACGAGGAGCGTCACGAGCGTCACCACCCCCAAAAATACCGAGAGAATGGTTCCCTTCCATTTGAACAGAAAAATGAGGATATCGCGTTTACTCATGGCGTAAAACCAACTCGCCTTTCTCTCATCTCTAGCAGGTTGCGGAAAAACTATTTCTTTCATTCTGCCGTCGCCAATTCTGACAGTCTCTGACGCCGAGAGAAAGGGCCAGCAGGATGCTCAAAAAAGCCCTCCAGCAAGGCCACAGCAAGCGAAGAGTCGACGCGTACCGTTAGGTACGGGAGCCTCTGAGCGACGCGAGAACGCCACTGGCGGTCTTTTTCAGCATCCGGCTAGGAGAGCCACCGATACAAATAAGAAGGCACCGCATGCCGACGCTTATTCAGAATCGACCCTGCGAGGTGAAATCGGCTGTGCTTCAAATCCGCTTTCAACCGCTCCAAGGCCTCAACTTGTGCACGGCTCGTATCAATCACCAACAGCGATTGATTGGCCCACCGACACCATTGCAGTGGCGCATCCCGCTCCATCGACCCCGCATCGACCACGATGACGTCAGACTCCGCGCGAAGTTTCGGAAAATAGGACTCCCACGAGGGATCTCCGGGCGAATGATCTCCTCCCAGAGACAAGATATCGACCCTCGACTCCGTCACATGCTGAATACTGTCTAAGACCGCGTCGGAGGAATAGCCCGTTTCAGGACGAAGCAATATCCGAGGAACGACGCCTAGCATCTTGGCCGGTCCCAGACTTCCTTGTTCGTTTCCGACTAAGAGAATTTTTCTACTAACGCTACGACCAAGCTTTCTACTAACGCTACGACCAAACGACTGAGCGAGTCCGCCAGCCACGGTCGTCACACCTTCCCCCGAGGTACGAGAAAACAGCACCACGACCATCGCCCCATCGGAGGGACCGCCCTCAACGCCTGTCGCAAAAATCCGTTCTCGGATTTCGTCATAGGCTCGCATTAATTCAGGATCGTTGTTCACCAATGGATTTTCCTGCTAACAGGCTGCAGAAAAACTCGATTCTTGTCCAATACGGTGTCGCCACATCATGCATCTCATTAACACCGGGATAGCTCGCAGAATGCTCAAAAAGGCCTTCCAGCAAGGCCGCAGCAAGCGAAGAGCCGACGGCGTACCATGACGGTACGTGGAGGCTCTGAGCGAAGCGAGAACGCCGCTGGCGGCCTGTTTCAGCATCCTGCTAATTCCTCGGCAAGGCATAGAAGATTCCACCGCTTGGCACAAAGGGAATGATCTTCCGAATATACTGATCGACAAAGATATCGACTTTCGCAATCGTCGTCTTCGCCACGAAGACCACATCGTTCCCCTGCAGAAAAAAGGCCGGCTGCGGTCCGGCAGGCAGAAGCGGATCATTAAGATTCACCGTCCAGTGCTCATAGCTCCCGTCTTCTTGAAACCGAATGACGAGGACTTCGTCTCGGAGGGCCGAGTCCTCAAACCCCCCCGCCGTGGCAATGGCACTGACCATAGACACTTGTCCGCCAGGGATTGCATAGCCGCCAGGCTTCTTGACCTCGCCCAACACAAAAATATTCTGCTGCAGGCGACTAATCAGGTTCACCGTCACCTTCAATTGCTCGCCAAATTCTCGCTCATAGGCCTCTCGAATCTCACGGCGGATTTCCGAGAATGGACGGCCCACCGCAACCGCGCCGATGAACGGCAATTCAAGAAACGGTTCGTCATAAATCCGGAACTCCAGCTTGGTAGAACCAACCCCCCGAGCTTCCGGATCGGTCAGCAGTTTGACGCGTTGCTGTGCCCTGGTGACGGCCACCACCACCTTCACATCCTTAATTTTCCTGGTCATGTACAGATTGGCCACTTCTGTCGACACCTCATCCACCGTTTTCCCAACGACTGGGAACGATCCAATCAGGCTGATTGACATACGCCCGTCCGGCAAGACTGATACATCCTCTCGGCTCAGTTCTGGATGTTCGGCCACATCGTGGGATTCAGAAAATAGCTGACTCCCAATACATCCCCCATCGAGACGACTCGTGGAGCGACCGGTTTACTCTCAGCCGGTGGCATATTCGACGGGAACCGTCCACTGGTCGAACAGCCGACTAGGAACAACACGACACTGAGGCCCCACCCCAACCCAAGCTGTCTTCTCATACGCACGCCACGAGCCCTATCACCGTCGTCATGCTCCCTCCGTCACTGAATTGGTCATCTGAATGATACAGTCTGTTTTCAGAATATCCGATGCTTTACCAATCGTTAAGTTATGGAATCTGATCCTTCGAAATCACAAGGTCATCAATGTATACGACTTGCTTCTGACCAGACACGTTGGCAGAAATCCCCGTTTCAATCCAGTTATAGACCATACCGGAGGGAATCGTTTGTCCGGGTTTGCCGA
>VBOL01000331.1 GCA_005887945.1 Nitrospirota bacterium | reverse complement strand
TCTGGACGCGATCTTCGACCTCTCTCGTCAGGAAGTCGCCAAGCGCGTTGAAGCAGGTACCCTGGACAAGATCGCTCTGGCCGCGCACGATTATGTCTATGACATCTTTCCGGCCGCTGAAGGAGAGCAGCGCCCGGAGGTAAGATCACAGGGGCAGGGCTGACCAAACTGCCCGGGCCCTTGCTAGTTCTTAAGATGGCTGGTTGCGGGGCACGCAACGTACTAAACGCGCTGATTCTGCCTTACCATGTGAAATTGGTCCACTCAGTGGCATAGTTTGGCCGGCCTTCTTGCTGTCCCGCCGAAAGGCAGCGATTTCGGTCCAACGAACCGTCCCTCCATGAACTGAATTCGCGCCTCTGCCCCGGCGCCGGCCCCAGGAGGCCGAGACCACGATAGATCCGGATGACCGACCCTGTAGTTGTTGGCGTCCTCCACGCCCTTCCCCATGCGGTACGGTCCCGGGTGGATTTTCTCGCCTGGAAACGGGTTTCGGTGGGGCATGAAGCTACAGCCATGCTCGTCGAAGTGGGTTCAGTGGCCGCCGTTCTTGTAGACACAGGGCTCCGGCGTGAAGAATGTTTCAGACTCCGGTGGGAATCGATCACATGGTTCAGGGAGTTCTCACTGGATTTCCCCCGTAGGCTTGGTGGAGCGGTCAGCCACCCTGCTTAGTTGCGTGCCGATCGATGGTTCCGAGCTGGATGCGAAGGGAGAAACCCTCTCATTGGATCGCCCCGCTTCAGGTGTGCATTGAGGCAGATCAAGGCGCAATCAACCGGACAGTGGCCCTCGCTTCGTGTCTCTGATTGCTCCCGCCAGCCGCGGGCACCTGTGAGAACTCCCTCTAATTCTTTTAAGTGAAGTTCACATAAGGAGAAGACCAACGATGAAGGCATTTCGGCTCAAGGCATCGCGACTCAAATATGTAAGTCGGCATCTCGCTGTCCTCGCAGCGTATTTGATTCTTGCTGCTCCTGCATTCGCTCAAACCGGTTCTCCCTGGGCCGGAAAGTCTCCACGACAGCATGCCTCGCGCCTTTCAGTGGAGTCCCATTCGAAAGCAATCTGCGTTGAAGAAGAAAGCCCCGAGCTACACCAAAACGCATTGCATGCCGCCTCACGACACGTGGCCACTGAGGGAGAGAAGAGAGACGAACGTCTTTTTCTCACCGTTCACGAAGTTGCCGAGTTGTTGCAGGTGCCCGTGTCCTGGGTCTATGGACGCCTGCGCAAACGGTCTACAGAGCAGCTTCCGGGCTATCGAGTAGGGAAGTACTGGCGCTTTCGCCAGGAGGAAATCCTTGCTTGAGTCAAGTGGCACAGACGAGACTCTCATGTCGCTTGACACGCGGGATACACTGAAAAGCGACGCAGAACAATCTGGACGGGCCATCTATGGAGGAACGATGGCTCGAAGAGGGTTCCAGCAAGGATCACTTTTCCAGCGGGGCACTCGGAGGAAAGTCTGGGTAGCGCGCTGGTGGGAGGACGTAATTCAACAAGACGGCACGCTCGGGAGGTTGCGACGGTCGGAAGTGATCGGCAGCGTCGCAGAACTCCCAACGCGCCGAAAGGCCATGCAGGTAATGTCTCAGAGGCTGAGTTCCATCAACAGCGGTGAGGCTCGACCACAGTCTATCCGGACATTTGGAGAATTTGTCAAAAAGGACTGGATGCCTGTGATCTTGCCGACATTCAAATGCGCAACCCAAAAGCACTACCGGTACATGCTTGACGTGCATCTCATTCCGGCTTTCGGCAACACGCAGCTTAGGGAGCTTACGCGCGAAGAACTGCAGAAGTTCCTGTGCCGCAAGCTTAACAGCGGGCTTTCGTGGGAAACCGTTCACCATTTCAAGTGTGGGCTGAGCAAGATTCTCGGAACGGCCGGGGAATGGCGCTACATCACCGAGAACGTAGCTCAGAGAACGAAACTTCCACAGAGGCAACATGGAACGGAGCGAGCGGTACTTACTCCGGCCCACGTACTAGGCATAGCTGCGAACTTGAATGAGCCAGCTCGATCAATCACGTTGTTGTTGGTGCTGACGGGTCTGCGGGTTGGAGAACTGCTTGCGCTTCGATGGGGAAGCATTGATTTGAAAGCTCGTCTGCTTCGTGTCGCCGAGACGGTGTATGACGGGCATTTTGATAGACCCAAAACGAAGCGCAGTGCACGAACCATCCCGATTGGGACGGAGACGGCAGAGATTCTCGCCGCCATTCATCCTGCGGCTGTTGATGCAAGGGCCCTGGTATTTGCCTCACGCGACGGATTAGCTAGATCGATGGAATCTCTTGCGTAAGCACCTGAAGCCCCCAGCGAAGAGGTTAGGGCTTCCAGGCGTCACGTGGCATCTTCTGAGACATAGCCACGCGACGATGCTCGATTCCGTGGGCACGCCAATAGGGACGATGCAATCGCTCCTGGGGCATTCCTCGCCGGAAATCACGCGCGAGATTTATTTGCACGCGGTACCGGAAGAACAACGTTGCGCAGTAGAGAGCGTCGAGAGGCTTGTACTTGGACCCAAGTTGGACCCAAGTTCAGTTTCTGACGCTGCAGCATCAAGAACAGTGCATTGAAAACAAAGAAGTAAGTGGTCGGGGCGCCGAGATTTGAACTCGGGACCTCCTGCGCCCAAGGCAGGCGCGCTACCAGGCTGCGCTACGCCCCGACATGAAGTCCACTATTAATTCTAAAGCACTTCCCAACTTGACCGCTACTCCGATCTGCCTTGTCTCCATCGACTGTGCCAAAATTGTG
>VBOL01000330.1 GCA_005887945.1 Nitrospirota bacterium | reverse complement strand
CCGTGTCCGTTCTAGTTCTTCCATCTATCTCCGTCCTGCATGATCGTTGTTTTTTCTTTCCCTGTTATGGACGGCATCTCGCTATTGCTCCGCGTCTCCGTTTGTCCCTTCCGCAACCTCTTCATATCGCGCGCCGTCTTCCTTTTCTCATGAGTCCTCGTTCACGTCGCCATCGCTCGGAGCTGAAGCAGGCGTGAATCCGATCGCCTCCATCGCTTTCATGACAGGTTGCGACGGACTCGACAGCGCGATGCGACCTGTTCGCTCTGCGGCAATCATCACTTGCAACGCCGCAGCGTCCACACGCAGGACGCCGGCCAAATCGAGCGTCCTCGATTTCCCGTCGGACGTCATATCGACCAACGCCGCTTTGAATTCCCTGACTGTCGCAATGGTCAGGTCGCCTGTCGGGAGATACATCTGCGGTGAGGACATCGATGACTCCCTATTAAATATCGACATACTGCTCTTGACATTACCGCATTTATTCCTGAGGTCAACTCATACCGGGAATTCGATACACGCGTTTTCGCGACGAGCGATATCTTGCGATCCCATATTTTTGATTTTTGCTGCGCAGTATTCAGATCGTGTGTTAGGGTTCGTACATCGTTGCGCCTCGGGCACTCGACGTTAGACGTCGCGAAAGGCGCAGGCTTGTACGGCGAGTCATCGTTCGGGCCCTCTACCATTCGAAAGGTTCACTGCGCCTTGCTGGAATCCCCCGCCCTTCTCCAAACGATCCTTTTGGAGACCCTTCGGTTTTCCATGAACCACCGCGTCTATTTTTGGAATCCCGACCTGGATGGAGAAGGGATGATCTCCAATATTTCAAAAGGCGGATGCCGGGTTTCCTGCGAGACGCCGGTACAGACGGGCATGTCGTTCGAAGCGTGGATCTACACGGATGGCTCGGACTGGCCGCTCAAGATCGAACGCGCAGAGGTGTGTTGGGTCCACGGGAATGAATTCGGCCTTCACTTCTCCAGCATCTGGTCATCGCAGCGGGACCGGTTGCAAGCCTTGCTGGAGCATGTGCGGGTCAGGCAGATTCCCACACGATTACCGAACAACGTCGTCGTCGAACTTTCCGGAGGGAACATGGGCCACATCATGCGCGGAATTCCCCTGATCAACCTCTCACCAAGCGGCTGTGCCCTTCACGCCGCTAGCACGATGCTCTTCTCTGTGAATACCCGCGTCTCCGTGCGGATCAACTGCCCTGATTTTCACCGGCCGCTGATAATCCAAGAGGCCGTTGTACGCTGGATCGTGCGTAAACGGTTTGGACTGGAGTTTATGACGATTACGTATGAGGAGCGTGATCGCCTGCTACGGCACATCCATGCATTCAAGTGGGTCAATCTACCGATGGAATGGTAACAGCCGGCCTCCCCGATCGATCGGACCACCGTCACGATTCTCTTCGCCAGCGGTGTCGCGGGGTCACGATCGGAGGATCGACAGCCCCATCCGACCGAGCGTTTCACCGCTCGCAGGCAGATGATCTGGTCCAAGAATCGGCCTAAGAAGGGCGACCGAAGAGCAGATCCACATTCAGATGATTGTTGAGATGGTCGGCCCAGCGATCGAGCTCCTTGCGCAACCGTTGAGTAAACCGTTCGGAGCGCTCAATGTCCACTGGTGGCAACCCTCGCCGTAAACGAATACGATTCAGCCACGCTCGCCGAAAACCGGCCCGGTCGAACAGCCCATGAATGTACGTTCCCCGAACCATGCCGCCTGCACTGACGGCACCGTCCGTCGATACATCACACTTTCGCGCCTGCTGATCTGACGCACCACGTGCAGAACGTACGTGAAAACAAGGGCGTGCATCACCTCGCGGTGTCTCACCCATGTGAATGAAGAACCCGCGCCCTGAGGAGGAAGTTTCGACATGAAATGAAGCGGGTCCGCTTCGACCAGCCGGTGATCTCATTCGTCAGCAATCGCGTGGTCACGTTCAGCAGGCAAACCCTTCCGCAATCCCGCCGGACTCGGCCCCATCTGGATCGGCAACGCTTCGCCCCAGCATCTGGTAACTGCCGCATATTCCGACCACCTCCCGCCTCCGAGCAACACGCTCACGAATGGCTTCTGTGAAACCCGCCTGCCCAAGATAGCGTAGATCCTCGACTGTGTTCTTGGTCCTTGGAAGCGCGATGACATCGGTTCCGGCAAGATCGCCGGGTGTGGCAGCGCGCGGAGAGCCACATCCTTTTCTTTTGCAAGCCGATCGAAGTCCGTAATGTTAATCATTCTCGGCAAGAGGACCACTGCATCGTTCACGCGATCGGACCCAAAGAGAACCTGGCGACGACGATCTCAGTTCAGCTGTCTTCCTGATCCAAGCAAGATCGTGCGGGAACGGAACGATCCCCAAGGCCGGAATGCCCGTCCATTCCTCGACGAACGCAGCACCATCCGCTAATAACGTGGCATCTCCGCGGAACTTACTCTCTTTCGCCGAATACCCGGTAGTTTGCTGCGGAGATGATGGCGAGGAGAACCCTCTGTAGCCTTGCCGCCTTCGCTGAAGCTTCGGCTGCTCACCGAAGCCTTGGCGGAAGTTAGAGCGAAAGAGGGTCGCGGCCTCGGGGAATTTTGCAGGATAGCCCGCCGCTTGCTGCAGGGAGCTTCGTTGATGAACACGCCGCCGACCCTCTTCCGTTCATGCGGCGCCGGCAATTCGAGCGAGCCGATCACCTGAGCAAAGACACCTCGACGCCCCAGTACAAGTCCTTTCCATTGCTGATCATGCGGGCCGAGTTTCGGGCCGATAAATCCGATAAGAATGTATTTCTCTATGGGTCTCACCCGGCCAACCATCAAGAGACCTTGTCGTGCCAGGTCGCCTACATCTTCTAAAAAGACGTGACTCGAAGGGCACAATTCACATGCCCTTTGGGTCCCGTTGCCACAAAAACTCCGGCTCGCTCTGCTGCTTGGCCATCCAACGGGCCAAGACAAACAATGCGTCGCTGAGACGGTTCAGGAACCGCACGAGTTCCTGATCCAGAGGCTCTTCCCTCCCCAACCGCACACCAGTACGCTCAGCCCGTCGGCAGATCGTTCTGGCCTGGTGTAACAAGCTAGAAATCTTCCCGCCCCCTGGGAGAATAAATTCCTTCAGAGGCGGCAAGTCTTGCTGACAACTATCCATGAGTTTTTCCAGCCGGGTCACGTCCCGTGCTGTGACCGTCGGCATATTTTTGAATGTCTGCCCAGGCGCCGTAGCCAGAAGCCCGCCAACATCGAACAGTTTGTTCTGCATCCAGCGTAATTCCTCTTCTAACTGATCGGCAGACGGATGATTCCCAAGCGATTCCGCATTAAA
>VBOL01000069.1 GCA_005887945.1 Nitrospirota bacterium | reverse complement strand
CCGTTTCCCCGGCCCTCCGGTCACAATAGGCCGGTTCACAACCACCTACTGTCCTGTAAAAATAGGCAACTGACCCAAAACCAAGAAACTGGCCCGAAAATAAGTTGAGCAAACAACTCGTCTCTCAAACGGCGGGTAGTCTACTTTTTTGGTTTTTGGTCTTTCCTTCGTAAGCGCTGGCATCTAAACCACCATTCGCCAGAGATAGTAGTTCGTCCGGTTTTTCCATGCCTGCGGTCTTGCATCTGGCAGCACCTTCTTCGCCTCGTCACGAAGGCAATGTCGGATAGGCTCCTAGGGGGAGCAGCCAGACTGTCCTTCACTGCGCGCATCGAGGGAGCACATTCTGATTGTGCGGCCTCGGCGAGCAAGAAGGATGGTCTGGCTGCTCCCCACTCTTCCCTATTCGAAGAACCTCCTAACCCCCGCCTTAATCTGGTCCAGCCCCTCGCGCAAGTCGGTCTCAAGAACATCGGCCTTGGCCTGCACCACCACGCGCTTGGCCTTGAGCTGGTCCTTGAACAACACCAGATTGGTGAGTAGCTCCTGCTTCTTTGACTCCAGCATGACTTGCTGCTTGGCTTTCTCACTCTCAAACCGGTCCTTGAGTGCCTCAAACTCGGCTTCGAGCGTGCTCGTCAGGCCCACGAGATCCTCCCAGACCCTACCCGATTCGAACTCGGCCCCTTTCAGTTTCTGTTCAGTCTGCTCCTCGAACGTGTCGCGGGCGTCCGCTTTGCCGAGGGCCAATTGCACTTGAAGATGTTCGAGCTTGGCCTGCACGTCACTCTTTGCCTGCTCTGCCATCTCCTTCGACTTCTGCACGTCGGCCTGGACCTGCTTGAGCAGATCCCGCAGCTGTTGCTTGCGCAGCTCCAGCCGCTGCATCGCCTGATCTTTCGTCTGGGTCAGTTGCGCCTCCAACGCCAGCGCCTGGTGCTCCAACGCATCCAACTGCTTGTCGAAGGATGCTCTGAGTTCCTTGATTCGCGACATGGGACCCTCCTCTGTGTGAAATGGACAATATAAACCGGCTACGTTCTGCCGAGCGTGGCATTACATCATGGTAGCCTTTTCAACGGTTGGCGGCGGTCGAGCATCTTCGACCAGAAGTCTGTGTCCTGTTTCTTGGATTTCATGGAAGCTTCTTCCGGTTCGGTTGACGGCCTGAAGATAGACTATGTTCCTGTGGGAGCGGTGTCAATCGTGCTGATGCAGCCTCTACCAAGCGGTTATCCTAATATAATAAGCCCCCCTGACTTTCCTAAATCCCCCAGCCCCCTCATTTCATCCAGCCAGCCGGCCCGCTGTTTTTCGGTCATCCCCTCGATGGTGCCAGTGAGGCTTGCCTTGATCGGGCCGATACCGGAGAAGCCCAGGATGTTGCGCTCGAGGCTCTGGAGACTGTGGGCGAAAAAGGACTAAATAATCAGCCCAACTGATGGCCTCCTGCGCAGGTCCAGGTGATAGGGGGAGCGCACCTTTTTCATATTCGCCCTTCGTCCGGAGGATCGGAAAGTCCAGCCGGGCTGCATCGATGCGTTTGACCTCATGCCCTCCGTCTTCGGTGCCTTTCGCATACTCGTCGGCAAGCGCGTGACAGACATGACGTCCGGAGGCATCCGGATGGCCCTGGATAATCGCGATAGGTTTTCCCATGTCGTGCCTGTCTCTGATCGGACAGTCCCTGCGCGTGAAACTCACTCGTCTCACGAGTTTGCAAGTTCCCAACCAAGCCATAACCACAGAGGATTGCACTTGTCTCGTGGCATTTCAGGACAGATGGCGTAGCGCCATTGCCCCATTATGCCACGCACAAATCCGAGGCTTCTCGATCCTCTGCCGCACCGCGCGCTAACTGCTTTGTTCTTCACACGATTGCGGGATCGCCCCCGCGAAGCATTCATGGCATTTCCTTTGCTTATTTGAGCGATTAAACGAGCCACGCATTGCATATGTGTATCCTGTCCATCAGCGAGGGAGGTGGCCATGCCGATCCTGAAACGACTCCAGAGTTATCTCGACACGAACAAGATTCCCTATGAAGTGGTCAGCCACCCGAAGGTCTATACCGCCCATGATGTGGCGCAGACACTTGATGTGCCCGGCAAGCTCGTCGCCAAAGTCGTGATGGTCAAGGCCGATTCGTACTTTGTGATGAGCGTGCTCCCGTCAACCTGGCGGGTGGACCTGAAACGATTGCGAGATGTACTGGAAGCCCGCGAGGTGCGACTGGCAACGGAAGCGGAGATCGCAAATCTGTTCCCCGATTGCCAAGTGGGTACAATGCCGCCGTTCGGCAATCTCTACGGCGTGGAGGTGTACGTCGATCAACTCCTGACGGAAGACGAATCCATAGTGTTTGAAGCTGGGACCTATGTCGGCGCGATGAAGTTGCAGTACAAAGATTTTGCCACACTCGTTCGCCCGAAGGTCGCCGCGTTTCATCACGAGCCGTCGAAGATCGAGGGTTAGCCCGGATTATTCATGAATGTCGGCGCGAGGCGTTCGAAGACCGAAGCCCGCCGGGGCTTCTCGCAAGTAAGGCCGACGGAGGCGTATTGGCAGTCCGTCGAGGAGGCCGAACGAGAAAAGCCCCGCCGGGCGAGAGGATCGGACGACGTAGCAGGTATTCATAAATAGCCCGAGCCAGGCTGACGCAGCAGCCTCAGTCGCTATGAAAGAGGCGGTCATGAGAAGAGCCGCCAGTGTAACGGTCTATCCACCTCACGTCTCTCGCACTAGCAGCCGAAACAGAGGAACAACAGTCTCGGCTCCCGTGAGCAATCAGGACATTAGCAGGATGCTGAAAAAGTCCGCCAGCGGCGTTCTCGCATCGTTCAGAGGCTCAACGTACCGAAGCGTACGCCTCGCCTCTTCGCTCGCTGCAGCCTTGCTGAACGGCCTTTTTGAGCATCCTGCGAAAATATTCTTCTGTGGTGCCACGCATACGGACCATCAACGTTCTGACGTGCCGACATAGTTTTTCCGCATTCTGTCAGAAGAGAGGATGGTGAGGAGCGCTTCCCGTCGGAACGTGATCGGCGGCTCCTCCCGCATTTCCAAGGAATCGCCAGGCGCCTTCCTCTTTGACGAGGTAGTGCACCTCGCGGACCCAACTATCAATGGTGACGGGCTTCCCCGTCTGCTTCTCCGTCGTCCCGTGGAGCCCTCCAGTGCAGGTCACATAGGCTTTTCTTACGCCGTCGGCCTGGACCAATTTCAGCTCGGTGAAGACATGGGATGAACTGATGTCCCCATAGTGTAGGAAGACTTCCTCCCATACTCGGCGCACATCCGATCTTTTTAAACCATGATAGTTGTAGGTCGTGGCGTAGACTTTCATGAGCGCATCGAGATCAACCTTCTTGAGAGCAGCTTCGGCCTCATTGAACGCTGCCACCAGCTCCTTGATGACCGGCCGATCGGCATCCACACCCACTCCCGGTGAAAATTCCACGGCTGCGGCGACGGGAGTCGGCGGTCGGCATTGGGTCAGGATCAGGGCTCCTGCCAGGATCAGGATGATCTTGAGCACGCCTCGTCGCTTCATGATTGTAGCGTGACGCAATGCTGATGCCATTGCTCTAAGAGTGGGGAAACCCTCGATGATTCAAGCCGACAACTCTCTTCGTCTATTTTTCACTGGGCCCAGGGTCAACAGAATGACGCCTAACTCCCCACATCACACTGCCTCCCTGCCGCAAAAGGCTACGCATCATAACGCTCTGTGGCCCAAGATCAGCAAGTAACCACAGGCACATCCAATGCACTCCGAACTATTCGTGCTCGGGGAACAACGGGAAGTCTGTAAGGAGTCGAGCGATCAATTTGTCATGAACCGCGCATTTGCGCATAAAAAAGGAGGAGCCCCCATGTCCGTAGCCAAGATCATCGAGATTAGTTCCGAATCGCCGAAGAGTTTCGAAGATGCCATTCAGAACGGGATTACCCGGGCAGCCAAAACCGTACATGGCATCAAATCGGCGTGGGTGAAGGAGCAACATGTGGTGATCGACAACGGCAAGGTCGCCTTGTATCGCGTAGATTTGAAAGTAACCTTCGTGCTGGATTGACGAGTCAGGGGGAGTAGGGTCGTAACAGGCTGCGAAAAACCATTTCGGCACAGCAGAACTTCGATGGCCTCCACGTCTGGGACAAGCCCGGTCTATCCGGTTATCTGGTCTGTCTGGTCCATCTGGTAAGGCTAGTGCAACCAGACAGACCGAACAGACCAGATGAACAAGACAGGCCGGCGGACTTTTTCAGCATTCTGCTGGACAACCCCCCTTCCTTTCCTGGCAATGTGCTCCCATCACTGAGCCATTCACCGCAACCTGCACCCTCGGAGATGTGGCGCATTGCCCCTTTCAGATGTTCTTCATGCGCACCGGCCATGCAGGCTGATCTATCCTCTTGATTCCTTCAGCGATCGACAGAAGACTCTCCCCTCTCCATCGGCGCTATCCTGGCTCGCGAT
>VBOL01000329.1 GCA_005887945.1 Nitrospirota bacterium | reverse complement strand
CATTATTGCGTCCGCTTTCGCGCCTGGTGAATCGCCTTCCCTTCGACATCTTCAGCTGCTTCCATCAGGCCCTCGGCCAGCGTTGGATGGGCATGGATCATCTCCGCCATTTGCGTCACCGTCGCGCCGACTTGCATTGCCATGGCCGCTTCATGCACCAGGTCGGCTGCGTGGGCTCCGACGATATGCACGCCCAGAATCTTGCCGCTCGCAGACTCGGCTATAACTTTGAACAACCCCGTCGTATCGCCTGTCGCTTGCCCCTTCCCTAACCCGGCATATCGAAAACGTCCCACCTTGAGTGCGATATCGGGATCCTGCCCGGCAGCCTGGACTCCTTCGCGGGCTTGCTGTTCCGTCACGCCCACGCGACCGATCTCCGGCAGGGTAAAAATCCCGGCAGGGATGACGTCGTAGCGGACCGTCGCCTGATGCCCCATGATATTCTCGACCGCGACTTTGCCCTGGGCCGAGGCGACATGCGCCAGCATGGCCTTGCCTACGACATCGCCGATCGCATAGATCGCTGGCACAGTGGTTTCCATCCGCTCATTGACGAGAATCTCCCCTCGTCGTCCCGTCTGCACTCCCACATGCTCCAGTCCAATACCGCTGCTATTCAATCCTCGCCCCACCGACACGAGTAGCTTCTCAGCCGTTACCTGCGCGCCATCTTTGAGATGCGCGGTAATGGTCGCCGGGGACCGCTCCAGTCTCTCGACGGTGGTCCCGGTCATAACCGTCACGCCGCGTTTCTTCAGCTCCCGCTCCATCATCAAAGAGATTTCCTCATCCTCTAGAGGAAGCACGCGCGCCATCAATTCCACAATCGTAACCTCCGTCCCCATACCGCTATAGAGCGCCGCGAACTCGCATCCTTCGACTCCCGCGCCGACGATCAGTAGACTGTCAGGAATGCGATCGAGGTCCAGGAGCTGCTGGCTTGTGAGCAGCTGCTGTCCGTCGATCGGAAACTGCGGCAGGTTCGGCCAAGACGACCCAGTGGCAATTACGATTGCATCAGCCTGAACATCCCGCGGCGCGCCATCGGCTCTGGTCACCGTGACCGTCTGCCGATCTCGCAGTGATCCAGTTCCCCGCACATACTCGATATTCCACGCCTTGAAGAGCGTCGCAATGCCCTGCACGAGAGTCGCCACCACTTTATTTTTCCGTGCGACCATCCGAGTGAGGTCGTACGTGACTGGTCCTGGGACGAGCAGCCCCCTGTCTTCGGCTTTTTTGACCTTGTCACCGAGTTCGACGACCGACAGGAGGGCCTTACTGGGAATGCAGCCCCAATTCAAGCAGACGCCGCCGAGCGCGTGGGATTCAATGACAGTGACGCTGGCGCCAAGCTGGGCTGCCCGGATCGCGGCGACATAGCCACCAGGTCCTGCGCCGAGAATGGCAATGTGTTTCTGGGAAATCATTGAGTCATCGGCTCATTGCCGATTGATTCATTGCGAGACTCACCAATGATCCAATCACACAATGGTTCAATGATTCAATGCACAAATAATTCAATGTTTCTGGCCGGCAAGAAAAGCTTCATACTGTGCTGCGGTCATCAGCTTGTCCGCGTCGCTCGGGTTCGACAGATCAATCACCACCATCCAGCCTTTGCCATAGGGATCGGAGTTCACCACTTCCGGGTGGTCTTTCAAGTCGACATTGACCTTGGCAATGGTGCCACTCACGGGTGTGTAGATCGTGGAGGTCGTCTTGGTCGATTCGACCTCACCGATCTGCTGCCCGGCCTTGACGATGGCACCAGGCTTCGGCATATCGATGAAGACGATATCGCCCAACGCATCTTGGGCAAAATGACTGATGCCAACAGTAGCCTGCGTGCTGCTCACGCGGACCCATTCATGCTCTTGGTGGTAACGGAGGTCTTTCGGAATCATGCGCGCTCCCCTTTGGAACGGGTCTAGGTTGAGGTTAAGGTCAAGTGAAAGCCAGGCGCTCTCATATAGCCACTAGCCACTCAACCTAAGCCTTAGCCTCAACCTCCAAGATTTTTTGGGATCGTAGTGGTCCGGCGCCTCTTTTGTCAAGGAATCGCTGGCCCGTTCATCAGCAGCAGATGTGGCCCGACTTGTCCAGCTTTCGTCGCGAGTATGGCTCTCACAGCCGTAACCAGAGATGATGGATCCGCCGCGTCCATGGCCATACCGAGCCAGAGTTGCCGTTCATCCCCGGCTACCGGCGCCAATCGTTGTTGCACCGTTTCCATCCTCGCCCCTTGCTCATCAGATCGTTTAGACATGCCCGGCTCTGGCTGGACAACCAGGTGGAGACCACGTTGTTTCGGCTCGAACACGTCTTCTCCATACTCCGTCAAGGCATCCACAGGCGAGATGACCGCACGCTCGTGCACGGCCACGGCGACCAGGAGTCCCGGTCGTGTCTGTCGCAACTGCTGGGTTAATCGTGCCACAAACCCAAGATAGGTCCTCGTCTTCCACCCGGCCCAGCGCCATGCGTCTGGTGCGACAGACTGATCGTGGCTGTCGAATGAAGGCCCAAAGAGCCCTTCGAACATCCGTCGCGATGTCGGGCTCCATTCCTCGGCAAATCCCTTGGTCGTCCTCGCCCCAACCACCAGCCCGTCGATGTCTGTGCGCAACAAATCCTGTGCCACCTCACCGACGAAACGCTGATAATCAGGATGGAGCACATCGACATGTCCGACCGGCTGCAACACCTGGTCTGTCCCGTTGGCC
>VBOL01000068.1 GCA_005887945.1 Nitrospirota bacterium | reverse complement strand
TCGTCGTCGCCGCGGAACCTCCTCCAATCCCTGCAGCACCCCATGCGAACGGAAACAGTATCCCCAGCATCAACCAACCAACCAGGCACATCCACAGACGCGTCGCGATCCCTGCCATGTCAGCCCCGAAGCGGCGAAAGCCCACAGCCACGGAACCATGCCTTGCACTCTCCCACGAGCATGAGCGATCCCGTGACACACACCAGACCGTCCGGCGTCGCCAGCTGTCTGGCCAGGGCCATCGCATCACTGAGCGACGGCACGACATGCGTGTGAGGCAGCAGACCTTCGAGCGAAGCTCGGAGTTCCTGCGCGGTTGCAGAGCGTGGGAGATCCGCCTGCGTCAACACCACCTCATCGACAAGGCCCCTGAGCGGTTCGACAAAGTCTCGATGATCCTTGTCGCGCATCATCCCAAGAACAAGGACCACAGGGTGGAATGGATGAGATCGGTCAGAGTGCATGAGGTAGTCGGCCAAAGCCGTTGCGGCAGCAGGATTATGCGCGCCATCCAGCAGGATCGTCGGACGGCGATCGACCACTTCCAATCGTCCGGCCCAGTTGACCGTACGCAAGCCCGCTCGCACCGCCTCAGCCGTGACAGCAATCCCCTGAGGGGCCGCCGCCCCCAACAGCGCCAGCGCACAGGCAGCGTTATCAAGTTGGTGGCGCCCCTCCAGGGCACAAGTCAGTCCGTCATATTGCATACCCAAACCGCGATAGGAAAATTGCTGGGGGCCCTCTCCCTCTCTGCGAAAATCCTTATTCAGACGAAACACCGGGGCCTGCCGTTCCCTTGCCACCTGTTCGATCGTCCGCCACGCGTCATCTTCGAGCCGCCCCAGCACCACCGGCACCCCAGGTTTGATAATGCCGGCCTTCTCGAACGCGATCGATGAGCGTGTGGTCCCCAAATACTCCTGATGATCGAGGGAAATCGTCGTCACCGCACAGGCCATGGGCGTGACCACGTTGGTGGCATCGAATCTTCCGCCCAATCCAACTTCCAACACTGCCACGTCGACCCCTGAATCGGCAAAGTGCTGAAACGCCATCGCCGTCGTATATTCGAAGAAGGTCGGCGATAGGTCCGGTTGGCAGAGGGTCTGAAGTTGTTCGGTCAATTGTGCCACCTGCGATTCAGCAATCATCTCGCCGTTCACGCAGATACGCTCTCGGAACTCCACGAGATGGGGCGAGGTATAGAGCCCTACTCGATACCCTGCCACCTGCAACAAGGCGGCGGCCATGGCTGCGGTGGATCCCTTTCCATTCGTGCCGGCGATGTGCAGTGTACGGTACCTGGTCTGCGGCATGCCGAGTCGCGCCATCAACGCCGTTATCGTCGCAAGACCCAGCTTGATGCCATGCTTTTGCAGACGATACAAATAGGCCACGGCAGAGGAATAGGTCATGGTGTAACCAGGCAGGAAGGAGGCTAGCCGGGATTCTTCATAAACGTCGTGACGAGACAATCGAGACCGAAGCCCACCGAGACTTCTCGCACGCGAAGACGACGCAGACGCGCACCCGGGGGTCCGTCGAGGAGTTCGAGCGAAAAAGGGCTCTTTGGACGAAAGGATCGGCTGCCGCAGTAGACGTTCATGAAAGGTCCTGGCTTAAAAATGGGCGACGAGGGTGCTTAAGGTTTCTTTCAGCTGTTTGCGCTCCACGATCATATCGATCATGCCATGCTCCAACAGAAATTCTGCTCGCTGAAACTGATCCGGCAGCTGCTGTTTAATGGTCTGCTCGATTACGCGGGGACCGGCAAAGCCAATCAGCGCTTTCGGTTCGGCCAGAATTACATCACCCAACATGGCGACGCTGGCGGTGACGCCCCCGAACGTGGGATCGGCTAACAGACAAATAAACGGGAGTTTGGCCTCGCCCAGCTTGGCGACAGCGGCAGAAGTCTTGGCCATCTGCATCAGGGAGAGAATTCCCTCTTGCATCCGGGCACCTCCGGAGGTCGTGACCAAAATGACCGGCAACCTGGCCTCCAGTGCGCGATCGATCGCCCGGCAGATCTTTTCTCCGACGACCGAACCCATGCTGCCGCCCATAAAACTGAAGTCGAACACGCAGAGCACCACACGGCGTCCGTTCATCATCCCTTCGCCGATCATCATGGCATCTTTGCGTCCGGTCTTCCCCTGGTACGCCTTCACACGATCCTTGTACGATTTCGTGTCCTGAAAGTTCAGCGGGTCCTGGGGGCCGAGCTCCGCATCCCACTCTTTGAACGTCCCGAGGTCGACCAATAGCGCAATGCGCTCCATGACAGAAATCGGGAAATGGTAGTCGCACTTTGGGCAGACCTTATTATTACGCTCGACTTCTTTGCGATAGACGATTTCTCGGCAATGGTTACACTTGAGCCACATCCCTTCCGAAATCTTGGATCGCTTTGGCGGTTCAGGCTCGGTCGTTTTCTGTTTTTTAAACCAAGCCATCGTGCGCTCCTCTCAGTCCGACACAAGACCACCGCGCGCGCCTCTCAGGCGCGATCAGAAATTCGAAGTTCGGGGTTCGAAGTTCCGAAAACCTTGAACTTCGGACTTCGAACCCTCACCCGTCTCGCCAGTCTCGCGCGGCTATCCTGCAGGAGTATTCTCTCGTTGTGCTACACATGCGGATACTCGAAGCTCTCGCGTACAAACATAGTATTTCCGCAGCCTGCTAGAGTTTGAGGACGGCAGAATACCATAGCCGCCCTTATGACGCACGTAGATTTCCCTTCGAGGAAGGTGACAGTGCGGATGTCAGAAGAGCTCACCGCCGAAGGCGATGTGGAACATCATAGTGAGTCCGACGGCAACGCTCCCAAGACTCGCCAGCCCCTGGACCGCGAGAAAGGCGGGACGCCCGAGGTTCAGCGACCACAATACTGGAAGGCTCACAACTATCCCGACCAGTATCATCCCCATGATCGAGCCAAGCCCGAACACCGCGATATACGTCAGTCCCTCCGACACCGATCGCGCAGAGGACAGCACGATCAACAATAGCGCTGCCGACCCGGCCAGACCATGGGCCATGCCGATACAGAACGGTCGAACGGAATCACGCCACCAGTGTACATGTCCGTGATCCTCGACCAGCGCATGACTATGCAGGTGCACATGCCGTTCACCGTCATGGTCGTGCGTATGCACATGCCAGCGTTCTCGGACCAATCGCACCCCGAGTATCCCGCCGAGGAGCACGAGCATAGCGCCGACGCCGAACTCGGCCGCCAACGCGAAGGGTTCAGGAATCGGCACGCGGAACACCAACACCACCGCCCCGACCAGCAATAACACCACCGTATGGCCGAGTCCCCAGCTGAATCCAATCATGCCGGAGGCGCGAAGCGAGGGTCGCTGCGCCAGCACCGTGGATACGGCAGCCAAATGGTCCGTGTCCAAGGCGTGGCGAAGCCCCAGCACCAACCCGAGTCCTAAAATGGTCAGGAATTCAGTATCCAGCATGCAGGCAACAACAGGGATCGGCCCTGTGGCACGCGTGTCGGCGGCCAGATGGGACGTCAGCCGCCTCGAGCGTGCATTTCGAGATGTGGGTTTTCGCGAAGCGTCTCAATATCGATGAGTCTCCCGACACGCAATCCGTCCCGTTCAAGCGCCTTGCGCTCTTCTGCGCCCCGGTCGCGGCGGCCTTCCCAGCCGGCACGGATCAAGGCCCGCATCTCGTCCGCAGAGGCACCGGCGCGGAGGGACTTGCGCAGATCCGTTCCCGTCGTCGCGTACAGACAGCGGTACCACATGCCATCGGCGGTCACCCGGCTGCGATCGCAGGCCTCACAGAATGGCGTGGTCGTCGAAGGAATAATCCCAAAGGTCGTCCCATCCGGCAGCAGAAATCGCTGCGCCGGCGCAGCTCCCCGTTCAGGCATCGGCTCAATCGTCCCATAGTGCGCGCTCAGCATCGTGAGCATCGTGGCTCGGGAGAGCACTTTCTGTTGAGACCACTCATTCGCACCACCGACGTCCATATATTCGATAAACCGAACTTCCGCCTGCACCTGCTTGCCAAACTCGATCAGCGCGACCAACTCATCGTCGTTGAACCCCCGAATCGCCACCGTGTCGAGCTTCAACCCTGTGAATCCTGCCCGAGCCACCGACTCAATCCCTTCCATCACACGCGCACATTCATCATGGCGGGTCAATTGACGAAATCGTTCCGGTCTTAACGTATCAAGGCTGACCGTGACGCGGTGAAGCCCTGCCTCATACAGCGACTCAGCCTGGTCCGCCAGCAGAATGCCGTTCGTCGTGAGCGCGATATCCGTCACCCGCCGGTTTTGGAGCAACAGGCGAATCAGCCGAGGCAAATTGCGTCGAAGCAAAGGCTCTCCACCGGTGAGCCGCACTCGATCTACGCCGAGGTCGGTGAAATAGCCAGTCAGGCCTGCCATTTCCTCATAGGTCAGCACATCTTCGCGCGGCAGCCAGACATAGTTCGAAGCAAAGGCTCTCCACCGGTTAGCCGCACTCGATCTACGCCGAGGTCGGTGAAATAGCCAGTCAGGCCTGCCATTTCTTCATAGGTCAGCACATCTTCGCGCGGCAGCCAGACATAGTCCTCCTCCGGCATGCAGTACTTGCATCGGAGATTGCATCGATCCGTCACGGACAAACGCAAGCTGCGAAGCGGCCTGCCAAAAGTATCGATGACTGGCACCACAGAATCGCTGGCTAATGCTGATCTCAACAGCTTCCCCCTTGCCTCAGAAAACGATTCACGCCTTACCCCTTACACCTCACGCCCCTACGGATGCTCCTCCACCCAGACTTCGCCTTCCGGCGTGTGTTCGAGTTTCCAGATCGGCGTGATTTGTTTCAATTCATCAATTGCCCACTTACAGGTACGGAATGCCTCGGCCCGATGCTCAGCCCCGACGACAATCAGCACGATGTTTTCGCCGATGCCGATTTCGCCATACCGGTGGAGGATCGCGACCTCGATGATGTCAAAATCCTTCAACGCCCGCTCGCGGATTTCGCGCAGCTTCTTTTGTGCCATCCCTTCGTAGTGCTCGAAGGTGATGCTGTCGACGTCGCGCCCGTTGGAGCGGTCACGGGCAATGCCCAGAAATGTCGCAATGTCGCCAATGCGCTTCGACCGACCCCGCACCCGATTGATCTCCGCATCAACGGAGAAGTCTTCCCGTTGCACGCGGACAAACTGGGCATCCTCACCAACACGATCCACAGGTGTTCCGCCAGCAAACGGTGGTAACAACGCGATCTCGTCGCCATCTCGAATTTCCGTTTCTTCGTGGGCAATTTCCTGATTCACCGACACCAGAACGTTCTTTTTATGAATCAACTCCCCGATCGCTGGATACCCGGTATCCAGAAGACCGACCAAGTCCTTCACCTGCTTTCCATTGTTCAACGCAAGCGACAAAGATTCTTGATTCCCCGCCAGCGACTTCGTCATCCCAAAGAGCCGGATCGTGACCATGAATAAACCTTTTGTATTACGCGAATATCTATACGTTAACGCCTTGTAAACGTTCCTGACTTTCCACCAGACTTCGAGAGCAAGCGCACCTCACTGAAACTCATCCCGCGATCGATGGCCTTGCACATGTCGTAGATCGTGAGAGCCGCCACAGAGGCCGCCGTCATTGCTTCCATCTCTACGCCGGTCGGTCCAGTCGTCTTGGCAGTCGCCTGAATGGTGATCGAACAGCGGCCTTCGCGATCCGGCTGAGATTCTTCTTTAAATGAGATATCGACGCTGGTGAGGAGAATCGGATGGCACATGGGAATAAGGTCCGGGGTCTTCTTGGCTCCCATCACGCCAGCGACCTGCGCGACGGATAGGACATCGCCCTTCGCAATCTTGCCGCGTTGAATCTTTTCAAGGGTTTCCGGCTGAAGAAAGACTGTAGCCTGAGCCGTCGCGGCCCGCTCGGTCGAATTCTTGGCACTAACATCGACCATCCGCGCCCGTCCCGACTCGTTGAAGTGCGTAAATTCTGCCATTTTGTGAGCTGAATCAGCCGGTTGTAACTCAATCCGTAGGGGAGATTATAGGAGCCGGTGGAAAGGGCAGTCAAGGGAGGGGAAGGGAGCGGCCAGGTGTCCTTCTTGCTCGCAGAGCCCCCACGATGAAACGGTGGTCGCTCGATGCGCGCAGTAAAGGGCAGCCTTGGCCACTCCCTTACATAGCGGTATAGAGAATCGGAAGGCCCTCGCCCGGGCTAATGGCACATCTCGGCGTGCCAGTGGGTGGGCGGGTGAGAAAGTTGCGCGCAGTGGGAGACCAAACAGACCACCCTCTGGAGAGTAGTAGAGGCAAGCTCGAAAGCCTGAAAATGGAAGAGGAAGGGCTGCATGGACGGTCCCGTTCGCTCGCAGAGGCCCCATTTCGGAAAGTGGTCCCTTGAGGCGCGCGGTGAGGAACCAATCCAGGCCACCCTGCGGAGGGGAGAAATAAACGCGGAAAGATGGGAAGAGAGGGCAGCCAGGCGTCCTTCTTGCTCGCAGAACGCGCACGTTGAAACAGTGCTCGTTCGATGCGCGCAGTGAAGGCCAACCCGGCTACTCCCTCCTAGGACAAGAGATTGCCAGAATATACAGCAGGTTGATAGCTGGATAGCCTGCAGAATTCGAAACTTACTCCAGTGGGTTAAGCAGGACGAAATATTGAACAAGCATTGAACATTCAAGTAGACTCGACTCCCACAGAGTATTCAGGCGACCATGCTATGATGCAAGGCAGCTCGCAACAGATTTACTAGTTATGCAAACACATGATCGGTTCAGGACCATTCTGGAATTTTACTGAATTCGTGCAAAAGTACAGGCGCGAAAGGATGCTGGCATTGACGAGTTTCGATGAAGTTATTGAGCAAGTAGCCGCTGGATCAATTGATCGGTTTGAATTCGAACCACGTAGAAATTCCGAATGCCACCGAATATTCTTCAGGCTTCGCGTTGGAAAAACGGCTTATGATTCCTTCTTCAACTCGCCCGTAGGCTATCGCGCCCAATACTGCATCGATATCAAAAACGGACCGAAACAGAATCGACGACTAATCGAAGCGATCACGCCGTTGTGCCTACAGTCAATTAACCAAAGAGGTGAAAACGACTACCCTAGAGAAAAGGTTTTGGCGTCACTTTCAGGGGCAGACGCAAAAGTTTGGATTAATGACACGGATTGGCCTGCTATAGACGAAATTCATATCAACTATGCGCCTTGGGTAGCTAAGGCAAAGAACGCTAGTTTGGGAACTATGGCAGAGCAAGTAGCAAGAACTAAGGCGGCGAGTGGAGTTCTTGCTCCAGAAAACACTCATATCGAAATCAAAGGTGCTTGGTTAACTCCGGACAATCGTGAATGGCGAGATCCTGGCAAAGCTCAAAGAGCAGAGGAAATTCACGATTATGGAACTGCGTGAGGACGGGAGTTTGCATAACAACCAGTTCGAGGCAGACCGGTTTTCCTGGCGCAAGACGCCGGCAAAACCTAACGCTCAACCGAAGCGTTAGGTAGACTATGTGGGGGCAACCGGTATGAACGACGATGACCAGATTCTGAGAGCGTATGCCGCCATCACCTCGATTCGGGCTAATGTTCCGGAGCGACACGAGGTTGAAGAGAGGTGGGTCAACGAGTTTAACGCTGCGATCGAGAAACTTGAGAAGTCACTGGGCATTGATCTGCAGGAATTCAAGGTTCCGCGAGACGCGCTCAAACGATTTGTCGCTTCGTGCAACAGCCTGACAAATGACGTGACGTATCTCGAAGGTCAGTGGTGCGAGCGGGCCATTCTGATGCAAAAGCTTGACTCGGTACTTGTGTACTTCACAGGCTTGGAAGACCGAGAAGACAATAAGATTGGTTTTCATCCATTCAAATAGGGGTAGTGAAAACTGGGGACCTTTGCTTGACTTCGCACCTTGCTCACCCTGTTGGAGCTCCCACTGAACGGTGCCGGTGCAGTTCGGCCAGTAGCCATCGATGAATTCCAAAAACACACCAAACTAACCAATATTCTCCCCTTCCCCAGTGCGCATGTCGACCGACCTTCATCAAAATGATTGACCCTCCCTAACTTGCTTGCTCCTCTTCTCCTGGAAGGACACCCATGTTGGTCTAAGCGCGGCCGTCGAGCGAGGCCCTTCTGAGGGCGCGCGGTCCGGGAGCGCAGGACCAACGCGGATGCCCTTCCAATCCTTTCATCGTGGGGGTACCGCGAGCACGGAGGATTACTGGAGCCTCCCTTACTCCCTCCCACTCCGAGAACACAGAACCATGCAGGTACTCCCCCCCTTTATGGGTACGCCCAGGTTGGCTTTTACTGCGCGCATCGAACGAGCACGGTTTCATCGTGCGCGTTCTGCGAGCAAGAAAGCCACCTGGGCGCACCCATCCCCCCTCGCATACCCCGCTAACGATATATTGACAGCCTGAAATCCAATCCTTGAGAATGCTCCTATGACTGGGAAAATCATCATCGAACGGCTGGAGTTTCAGGGGCGCTGCGGCGTGACTCCGGAGGAGCGCCGGCGGCCTCAGCCGTTGGCGGTGGACCTGGAACTGGAGTGCCAGACTGAACCGGCGGCGACTTTGGATGACGTCCACCACACGATCGACTATGCGCAAGTGGCAGATCGGGTTATCGAGATCGGCGCGACGCAGGATTGTGCGCTGCTGGAAACATTCGCGGAGCGGCTCCTCACCATGCTCTTTGCGGAATTTCCCATCGAACGGGCCAAGATTTGGTTGCGGAAGCTTGTGCCTCCGCTGGAGTATGTGACCGGCTCGGTGGGCGTGCAACTCGAACGATCACGCATGGCTCACCAGATTCAGGATGCGGGACCAACTCCGGCTCAGTTTCTGACTCAGCAACTCCATCGCTTACCGAAAGGCAAGGCGCTCGACGTCGCGGCTGGGTCTGGACGCAACACGCTCTATCTCGCCTCGCACGGCTTTCAGGTCGATGCGATGGACCGCAATGAACAGGCCATGGCACAGCTTGCTGCCACGGCGAAACAACGGAACCTCCCAAATCTCAGTGTCCGGACGGTGGACCTCGAACGAACGATCGATGAACGGCCGGAATTTCCGAAGCGGGAATATGACGTGATCGTCGTGTTCTTCTATCTCCATCGCGCACTGTTTCCTGCGCTCATCGAATCGCTGAAGCCGAACGGGGTCTTGATCTACGAAACCTTCACCATCGACAACTACTTGCGTCATCGCCATCCGCGCCGATGGGAATTTTGCCTCGCGCACAATGAATTGCTCCGGCTCACGTCCAATCTCCGCGTGCTGTCGTACGACGAAGGCGAACACGACGGCGGCCATGGACCTGGTGCTGTCTTCACCGCGCGACTCGTCTCCCAACAAGCGGGCCCCAGCAGCCTGCCGCACGAGTGGACATGAATCGCATCGATCTCCATCTCCATACAACCCACTCCGATGGAAGCCTCTCGCCGGCTGAAGTGTTACGGCTCGCCCACAAAGCAAGGGTCACCGCGCTGGCCATTACGGACCACGACATTGTGTCCGGCATTCCCGAAGCCATAGCTGCCGGGGCTGAGCTGGGAATTGAAATCATTCCCGGCGTGGAAATCAGCTCCTACGTTGGCAATAGTGAGCTCCATATCCTTGGCTATTGCATACACTGGCAAGACCCGGAGCTGAATCAACGCTTGGCCGCCTTGCGCGAGAGTCGGCATAGCCGCAACCCGCAGATCATCGAACGACTGCGCTCATTGGGGCTAGACGTAACCTATGAAGAGGTGCGGGCATTGGCCGGCACGGATTCGGTCGGCCGGCCGCATATTGCCCGGCTTTTGATGGACAAGAAGTATGTCACCTCCGCCAAAGACGCCTTTGACCGATATCTGGCAGAGGGATGCCCAGCCTATGTGGCGCGTGAACTTCCCCAGCCGGCGGATGCCATCGCCTGGATCAGAGCTGCCGGCGGCGTGGCCGTGCTGGCCCATCCTACCTGGGCCAAGGTGTCTGGAGAGGGGCTGACCACACTCCTGACGACATTGAAATCCGAAGGCCTCGGCGGTATCGAAGTCCACTACAGTACGCACACGAAGCGACAGACGACGGAGTATCTCGACCTGGCCAAGCGGCTGAACGTGCTGGTGACCGGTGGAAGCGATTTCCACGGCATCACCAAGCCGGACATCGAAGTTGGTACGGGCCGGGGTGATTTGAAAGTTCCCGAGAGGCTGCTCGAGCCGCTCAAGAAAGCCGCCCTCTTCGTTTGAGGTTTATCTGGTT
>VBOL01000327.1 GCA_005887945.1 Nitrospirota bacterium | reverse complement strand
CTGGGAGTTGCTAGAGCGACCGAACGTCCACTATTTCGGCAATGTATCAATCGGCAACGGCAAAGATCTCACCGTCGAAGAGGTCCGAAACCTTGGCGCCAGCGCGGTCGTGTTTTCTATCGGCGCACAAGGGACCAAGGCGATTGGCGTGGAAGGAGATTCGGCTAAAGGGGTCTTTCACGCAAAAGACGTGGTCTACCATTTCAATCGACTACCCGGCTTCGGCGACCGACCGTTCGATATGGGCAAGCACGTGGCCATAATCGGAGCCGGCGACGTGATGGTCGACATCTCACACTGGCTGATTCGCTACAAGAAAGTCGAGCGAGTCACAGCGATCGTGCGGCGTGGGCCTGCAGAACGAAAATACAATCCAAAAGAAATTCGCGCCGTGTGCGCCAACATGGATGTGGACGGGATCGCCAAAGAGGTGGCTCGGATTAAGGATCGTCTTGCCGCGGTCGGCCAGAAGGCCGACGAGGTACTGAAGGCGCTGACCGACGAATTTACGAAATGCGAAGAGACGGCCAGCGAGACGAAGATGGGTTTCAAGTTCCTTGCGTCTCCCAAACGTATTTTTGTCGATGGGAACAACCGTGTGCGCGGCCTGGAAATGGAAGACAACAAGCTCGATCCAAAAGGCGAGGATACAGTTGCGGTCGGACTGAAACAATATTATGAATTCCCCTGCGACGCCGTGATCTTTGCCGTCGGCGACAAAGTCGATGAGACCGTTGGACTGCCGTACAAGAGCGGCATGTTCGTCACGAATCCAAACAAGACCGGCAATGATCCGGACGACGCGCTCTTCCAAGCCTATGACGAAACCACGGGCAAGATCGTCGACGGCGTATTTCTCGCTGGCTGGGCACGGAAGGCGAGCGAAGGTTTAGTCGGCATCGCCAAGAGGGACGGGGATTGGTGCGCAGAGGTGGTGAATCGATATTTGGCAACCAAGCCGCCGGGCAACCACTCGAAAGTCGTCCTCGACAAATTAAAGACGTTCCTGAATGATCGGAAGAGCCATCCTGTGGATGTGAAGAATCTCCGAGCGCTTGAAGCTGCAGAGAAGGCTCACAAGGGCGCGACCGATTGTATCGGAGAATTCAAGTACGCCAGCAACCAGGAAATGATCGAACTGATCGAGCGCAGGATGTCGTAGTAGGTATTAGGTTCTACCTGTCTCCCCATTTGAGTTTTTCTCTGAGTACGTCGTAGTAATTGCTCTCCGGAAATCGGATCAATCGCGTCCGGTGCTCCGAGGTCTGGATCACGACCGTATCTCCCTGCGTGATCGCCACCCCCACCTGTCCGTCGAATGTCGCCATGGCGCCGTCATCTTTACTGGTTAGAGTCACATCGATCTCTACGTTGCCTGGCACGATCAATGGCCGATGCGTCAGCGTATGGGGACAAATCGGCGTTAGGATCAATGACTGGACTGCCGGATCGATAATGGGACCTCCGGCTGAAAGAGAGTAGGCGGTGGATCCCGTCGGGCTGCTGACGATCAACCCGTCGCCACGCAAGTTGGTCACGAACCGTCCTTGAATCGCAATCTTCAGTTCGATCATGCGGGCGAGCGTGCCCTTGCTGATCACAACATCGTTCAACACCACCCCTTGCGCGGCCGTTTCTCCATGCCGATGAATATGCGTCCGTAGCATGAGCCGCTCATCGAGAACAAAGTCGTTCGCGAAAAGCCGTTCGAGCGAGGGATAGAGGTTCTCCAGACGGACCTCTGTCAAAAACCCCAGTCCGCCCATGTTGACTCCCAGGATGGGAATGCTTCGTTCCCCGGCAAGTCGAGCGGCATTGAGCATGGTCCCGTCGCCGCCTAAGACGAGAAGTACATCCGCTTTGCTCGCCAGCTGAGTTTTCTGATACCCCCCCTGTTCACCGAGAATACTCGCCGACGTCGTGTCCAAAATCACATCAATACTTCGAGCCCGGAGCCAGGTGACCACATCGTGCAGCGTGCTCTTATCCTCAGGAAGCTTCGGTTTTGTCAGAATCCCGACGCTTTTGCTTCTCATTGGTAAAACCCTGTCGTGACGCTATAGACACCGGTGGAAAAGTTCGAGATTGTATCGGGAGGGTTCTTTTGAAGTCAACGAACCAGATCACCGCAGACCTTCACCACATGTATTCCGTCCACCCCAGTTCTTGGCTTGTGCGATTGTCTCGTAGTCTTGACACTTAAAATCCTTCTAGTTAGAATTAGGCAGGTTTTTCGAGAAGTTTGCGCGCGTGGCCCTGGTTATCAGTCCACGTAAAAGGAGGCAGGATGTTCGAAAGATTCACGGACAAGGGTCGGAAGATCATCATCCTCGCACGGGAAGAGGCTGAGCGTCATCAAAACGATTACCTCGGAACCGAGCATCTCGTCTTGGCCATTCTCCGGGAATCCGACGGGGTTGCCCTGATGATCTTGAAAAAGATGGGACTTTCGACCGAACAAGTCCGTTTGGAAATTGAACGGAATTTGCCCGGCGGGGGTACCACCATGACCTTTGGTGAGATCCCTTTCAGCCCTCGGGTCAAGAAGGTCATCGAATACGGGGTCGAAGAAGCCCGACTCCTTGGACACAATCATATCGGCAGTGAACACCTCCTATTGGGCCTTCTCCGAGAAGAGGAGGGGATCGGCGGAAAGATCCTCCGTAGCTTAGGCGCCAATCTCCTGACCGCCCGACAATTGACCGTGACATTCTTGCGGAAGTCGACCCCGCGTGAGCGCGACCGGAAAAGCAACACCCCGGCACTCGATGAATTCGGTCGTGATCTGACCCAGCTTGCCCAGGCAGGGCAACTGGATCCCGTCATCGGCCGAGCCGACGAAATCGAGCGGGTGCTTCAGATCCTGAGCCGTCGTTCGAAAAACAATCCTGTGCTTATCGGGGAAGCCGGCGTCGGCAAGACCGCCATTGTCGAAGGTCTCGCCCAACGAATCATCCAGTCCGAAGTGCCGGATAATCTTCTCTCACGACGCGTCATTGCACTCGACCTCGGTTCACTGGTTGCAGGGACAAAATATCGCGGCCAATTCGAGGAACGGCTGAAGGTCGTGATGAAGGAAATTGTCCAGGCCGGAAACATCATCATCTTTATCGATGAACTCCATACCTTGGTGGGAGCAGGGGCGGCGGAAGGATCGATCGATGCCTCCAACATGCTCAAGCCCGCACTGTCGCGGGGCGAAATTCAATGTATCGGCGCAACGACACTCGATGAATACCGAAAGCATATTGAGAAAGACGGAGCCCTCAAGCGACGGTTCCAACCGATTCATGTCCAGCCGCCAACCATCGATGAGACGGTGCTGATCATCCAAGGGCTACGCGATCGGTACGAAGAACATCATGGTGTCGAGATTTCAGAAGAGGCCATCCTCGAAGCGGTCAAGCTGTCCGATCGATACATTAGCGACCGCTTCCTCCCGGACAAGGCCATCGATTTGATTGACGAGACGGGGTCACGCGCAAAATTGCAGACCTATGCGCTACCCTTAGAACTAAAGGCAATGGAGCAAGAGCTGAAGAAAGTCTCTCGCGAAAAGGAACTGGCCATCTCGATGCAGAACTTCGAAGAGGCCGTCCGCCATCGCGAGGAAGAAGAACGGTTGCGCAAACTCCTCGATGAATCCAAGCGCGAGTGGAAGAAAAACCAGGAAAAAAACAAGCCGACGATTGGTAAAGAAGAGGTGGCCTATGTTGTCTCCAAGATGACGGGCATTCCGCTCTTCAAGCTCGAAGAAGAAGAATCGAACAAACTGCTGCGCATGGAGGAATTCCTCCATAAACGTGTGGTCGGACAGAACGAAGCGATCTCCGCCGTGGCCCGAGCCATTCGGCGGTCACGCGCCGGCCTGAAGGAAGCGCGGAAGCCTATTGGGTCCTTTATTTTCCTGGGACCCACCGGGGTCGGGAAAACCGAGCTGGCAAGGACGTTAGCTGAGTTCCTCTTCAATAGCGAAGACTCACTCATTCGGATCGACATGTCCGAATATCAGGAAAAATTCACCAGTTCACGACTCTTCGGAGCCCCTCCGGGGTACGTGGGGTACGAAGAAGGCGGCCAATTGACTGAACGGGTCCGGCGCCGGCCCTATTCAGTCGTCCTGTTCGACGAAATCGAAAAGGCCCATCCCGATGTGTTCAATATCCTCTTGCAGGTCTTGGACGACGGGGTACTGACCGACAGCCTCGGACGCAAAGTTGACTTTAAGAATTGCGTCATCATCATGACCTCCAATATCGGGACCAAGTTGATCCAGAAGGGGGTCTCACTCGGATTCCAGAGCACGGAAGGCGATCAGGAGCGCCATAAGAAGGAAGAAGTGTTGGGGGAATTGCGCCGTTCGTTCAGCCCGGAGTTTCTGAACCGGGTCGACGAGATCGTGGTCTTCCATCAGTTAGACAAAACGCATCTGTACAATATCCTCGACATCCTCTTGGGCGAACTCAACCTTCGCCTCCTCGACAAGGGTGTGGAGATCGAGGTCGAGGACGACGTCAAGCAGTGGTTGATTAAGGAAGGTTACGAACCGCTTTACGGAGCCAGGCCGATGCGTCGGACAATTCAGCGCGCGATCGGCGATCCCCTCTCCGAAGAGATGATTAGAGGAAGATTCAAGGAATGCCGAAAAATCCGCGTGGTGCTTCGCGACGGTGCTCCGGCATTCATCGAGCAGGAGGCGATGGCTGGCGTCTAATGTCCCAGCCCTGTACCTGCGCGACGCCATCGCATAGAGTACGACACGGCCCTTGTGGCGCCAGCGGCCACAAGGGCTGTGTTATTTAGCCTCTCTCAGAATAACGCATGTTTCGCCGGTCCAGTTCGTGTGATCGGGAAAGATTTCATGACGACGACCGTTGAATCGCCCACCTCAGCTTGGATAACGGGGCCCATCCTTGGTATCGAGACGTCATGTGATGAAACAGCCGCATCGGTGCTTGCCGCAGACGGCGCCATCCTCTCGAACATTATTACGTCACAGCATGCCGTTCATCAGCGATTCGGTGGCGTCGTTCCCGAACTCGCCTCTCGTGCCCACATTGAATCGATTGAAGTTGTCTCCGCTGAGGCGCTGCAAAAAGCCGGTCTCGCATGGACGGATCTCACTGGAATCGCAGTCACCCAAGGACCCGGCTTGGCCGGCGCTCTGCTCGTCGGGGTCAACTATGCCAAAGCACTTGCCTATGTCTTGAATATTCCGTTGGTCGGCGTGAGCCATCTTGAAGGTCACATTGCCTCCGCTTGGCTGCAGGACCCAGCGTTTCCGTTACCCTGTGTCGTCCTGGTTGTCTCGGGTGGACATACCCATCTTTATTATAAGGAACCAAGCGGTCACTGCCGGCTCCTTGGTTCTACCAGAGACGATGCGGCAGGGGAGGCCTTTGACAAAGGCGCTCAGTTGCTGGGATTGGAATACCCTGGGGGGCCAGCCATCGATAGCTTGGCTCGACAGGGAAATCCAGAAGCCATAGCATTTCCCCGTTCCTATCTCAAAAGGGGGAGCCTTGAATTTAGTTTTAGTGGTTTAAAAACCGCTTTGCTCTACAAACTTCAAGCAATGACTGAACAATCTCGTACGGCGCAAGCTGCTGACTTGGCGGCTGGCTATCAGGAAGCCATCGTGGCCGTTTTGGTCGAAAAATCATTTGCCGCAGTTCGGTCATCCGGCGCTCGTGCGTTGGCCGTTGTCGGAGGCGTGTCCGCCAATTCTCGATTGCGCGCGCTGCTCCAGCAACGAGCTACGTCCGAGAGCCTGCACCTGAGTCTTCCTCCGCTGGCCTACTGTACGGATAATGCCGCGATGATCGCGGCAGCAGGGAGGCAGGCTCTTCGCGCAGGGCTCCGTGCATCCCTGGACATCGATGCCCAAGCCTCGCTCGCTTCATCATTCGCACACGCGCTCTAACAGGATGCTGAAACAGCCTGCAGATTAGCCAGATGGACCAGACAGACCGGGCTTGCCCCAAACATGCGGACCGTTGAAAGTCTTGCGCGCCACAATAGTTTTTCCGTAGCCTGCTAGCCCACGACTGTAAGGAAACGACGCCAATTCCAGAAATTCACGGACAGGTCCTTGGTCTCCGTGCCAGCCAGCTCGCAATGCTTGAGCGGCTGTATCGCCGACGTATGCCCGTGGATGAGGTCCTCTCAGTTGAAGCGGCAAAAACCCTCGCACAGTTCACGCATGAGATTCGGCGTCCCATCGGACTGGTCATCACCAGGCGCGGAGCTGTTCAAGACGTCCTGGTCGGCGCCGGCACCGAGCCCTCGCCGACGACTCTGGCCACCTTTCGTGCAAGCCCGCGATCCCTGCGGGGCCTTCGCCTGATCCGGTCGCACCTCAAGGAACAACCCATCAGTCAAGAAGACCTCACCATGCTGGGCTTGCTCCGACTCGACCTGATCGGAACCGTGGCCGTCACACCCAAGGGCGAGCCAGGGTTGCTCTCCCTGGCCCATCTGAATCCACCCAGTCCGCAGGGGTCATTGTATACGCTCTTGAAGCCCACTCTGGTGCATCAATGCCCGGTGAGTTTCGAGACATTCATTCGTGAACTGGAGTCAGACCTCCAACGTCAGAGCGGGTCTCACACGATGGCTCAGGGGCAGACCGCCATCCTCGTGAGCGCCTCGCCCAAGAGTAAGGCCGAGCAAGAAGATCGCCTCACCGAACTGGCAGAACTGGCCTCCTCGGCAGATCTCACCGTGATCGACCGTTTAGTGCAACGCACACAGAGCGGTCATCATCGGTTCCAATTGGGAAGCGGTAAACTCAAAGACGTGCTGATGCAAGCCATGCAAAAGGGAGCGGACCTGCTCATCTTCGATCAAGATTTGGCTCCCGCGCAGCTGCGCGCCATTGAGGAGATCACCGACCTCACGGTCATCGATCGGACCCAGCTGATTCTCGACATCTTTGCGCAACGGGCGCATAGCCGAGAAGGGAAGGTGCAAGTCGAATTGGCGCAACTCTCCGGTCAGGGAACAAACCTCTCGCGTCTGGGCGGGGGGATTGGCAGCAGAGGTCCCGGTGAAACGAAGCTCGAAACGGACCGCCGTCGCATCAGAGAGCGCATCGACCATTTGGAGCGCGAGATCGAGGGCTTTGCCCGTCACCAAGACCAACGGCGATCGCGCCGAGTCCGACAGGAATTCCCAGTCCTGTCCATCGTGGGCTACACGAACGCCGGCAAGTCGACATTGCTCAACGCCTTAACGAACAGTGTGGTGAGCACGGCCCCACGCGTCTTTGAAACGCTCGACACCACAAGCCGCAGACTGCATTTTCCGCATGGCCGTGAAGTGATCATCACCGACACGGTGGGATTCATTCGCGATCTTCCCAAAGATCTCCTCGCAGCCTTCAGAACGACATTGGACGAATTGCGCGATGCAGACCTCCTCCTGCATGTGGTCGATGCGGGGACAAAAGATCTGGACGCCCATATCGCAGCGGTCGGCACCGTACTGCAAAGCCTCACCCTCGATCAGCTTCCACGGGCCCTGGTGTTCAACAAGTGCGACCAGCTTCCGGCCGGACAAGCGGAGGCCCTGTGTCGGCGCTACGGCGCGATCGGGATTTCCGCTCTGCATCAGGAGACCTTGCCCGCACTGATCCAGCAACTCGAAGAACGGCTGGCTGCGCTCGTCCCGGTGGACGGCTCTTCCCAGAAATCGGCAGCTCCGGCACTCACCCTTGCATCTCGTCCTTAACCCGCTGCACAATCGGCCCTCTCTGGTACCAGCCATGACAACAAAATCTCTGCCATCATCGGATCTTCGCAAGCGTCTCCGAGAGATTGCGAAGATCCTCCAGCGCACGATGCCAAGCCCGAACATGGAACTCGACCATCGTTCCCCTTGGGAGTTGCTCGTGGCCACGATCCTCTCCGCCCAATGTACCGACCAGCGAGTCAACCAGGTCACTCCATCACTCTTTCGACGGTATCGGCAACCGGCAGAGCTGGCTGCGGCGCATCTTCCTGAACTCGAACAGCTCATTCGTTCCACCGGTTTCTTTAAGAACAAAGCGAAGCATCTCATCGCATGTGGAAAAGCCGTGACCGAGCGCTTCGGCGAACAGGTCCCGCACACGATGGAGGAGTTGATCACCTTGCCGGGCGTCGGCAGAAAGACCGCGAACGTCATTCTCGGGAATGCCTTCGGCCAGCCCAGTATCGTCGTCGATACCCATGTGAAGCGCGTGGCGAAGCGACTCGGCCTGACCAGATCCGACAATCCAGACCGTGTCGAACAAGACCTTCAGCGCCTTATGCCAAAATCCCAGTGGACCGCCTTCTCGCAGCGCGTGTTGTTACATGGCCGCTATGTCTGCCTTGCCAGAAAACCCCAGTGCCGCACCTGTCCGGTCTACCGGCACTGCCCATGGAAAGAGAAAGGTCCCCAATGATTCGTAGCATGACCGGTTTCGGACGACGGCAGGCCCCCTGGCAGGATGGGTCCGTGACGGTGGAAATGCGCTCCGTCAACCATCGCTTTCTCGAAATCGCCTGCCGCCTACCCCGGCCATTGAGCCACCTAGAAGACTCCTTCAAGAAAGCCATCCAGCAAAGCTGCACCCGTGGACGCATCGACATCTCGGTGACCGTCCAAGGGGGCAAAGGCCGCGCCGGAAGCGTCAATCTTGACCAACCCCTTGCGAAGCAGTACCATCAGGCCCTCCGTACCCTTAAGAAATCCCTGAAGCTGAGCGGCTCCATCAATCTAGCGCTCATGGCTGGGCTCCGTGACGTCGTGTCGATATCGGAGCAACCGACGGAAGATCCGAAACTGGCGAAGATCGTTCAACAACAGACGACCCAGGCACTGACGGATCTGAAGGGCATGCGAACGCGCGAAGGGAAGGCCCTGGCAGAGGATATGCGTGCGCGGGTCCAGACCATTCGGGGGCACAAGGCCCGCATCGCCGTACGGGCCCCTCTGTTGGCCCAGGAGGCCTTCGACAGAATGAAGCTCCGTGTAGCGAGGCTGCTCGGATCGGAAATCCCTGATCCCCCCCGGCTCTATCAGGAATTGGCGGTGTACGCGGATCGTGGTGACATTACAGAAGAAATAGTCAGATTGGACTCGCATATGATACAGTTTGAGGAGACACTCAACCGTACAGAGTCCGTGGGCAAAACACTCGATTTTCTGCTCCAGGAAATCGGACGGGAAGTCAACACGATCGGCTCAAAAGCCAACGACGGGGAAATCGCTGGTCATGTGGTTCAGATGAAGGCCGAACTGGAACGCATTCGCGAACAGGTCCAGAACGTCGAATGAGCTCAAGCACCACAACAAGCTCTGCGGTGCCGGTGTCCGGCCAACCACGGTCCTCAACGGATCGGCGGGGAATTCTGTTCATTATCTCCGCGCCCTCCGGGACAGGGAAAACCACGCTCTGTAAGCAACTCACGACGAACCTTCCCGGACTGTGGCATTCGATTTCCTATACAACGAGGACGCCGCGGTCAGGCGAAGAGCATGGGCGCGATTATTACTTCATCAAAGAGCGGACATTCCAAGAGATGATCGAGCGAAACGATTTCGTCGAGTGGGCCCATGTGTATGGACATCTCTACGGGACGCCGTGGAAATCGCTGACCGAAAAGATCGATCAGGGGGTCGATGTGTTACTGGATATCGATGTGCAAGGGGCCATGCAGGTCAAGAAACGATTCGAGGATTCGGTATCGATCTTTATCCTTCCTCCCTCGATGACCGTGCTCAAGTCCCGGCTTCAAACCAGGGCCTCCGATACACCAGAGGAGATTCAACGGCGACTGCAGAAAGTAAAAGAAGAGGTGTGGAGCTACCGGGAATACGCCTATATCGTCCGAAACGAAGACCTCGGCCGATCCCTTCGCGATCTCGAAAGCATCTTCTGGTCAGAACGATTGAAGACGAAACGATTGAACATGACGTGGCTCGAAAATAATTTTATTCTTGACGATGAACAGAAAACCGGAGATCGCAAAGATCTTCCCTAACCCAAAGGAGTACCGCATCCATGATCGACATGTTGAGACTATTGCCCCAATACAGCGCAGGCGAGTTTGACTCACGCCACCGGCTGACGATCATCGCAGCCCAGCGGGCGAAGCACATTTTGCAGGGATCACGTCATGCCCCTTCACGCTTCACCAAAGAAACGACCATCGCCCTCGATGAAGTCCTCCTGGGACAAGTCAAATACCTCGTCGGTCAAGAAGCGCGGGATGCCATGAAGGAAGCGAAGCGCGGCAGTGAAGGCGAAATGGAGCGCACCGCCGTGATGACCGGCGACGACGCGAAGGAGATCAAGAAAGAGTTGAGCGTCTATGTCGACGATTCCCCGAAGCCGGTGGTGGGTGAAAGCGAGGAGTAATTGGTGAAGATCTCCGGCTCCATAGGGCCGACGTTGATCGGGAAACAGATCGTGCTCGGCGTGACCGGCAGCATCGCGGCCTATAAGGCTGTCGCGTTGCTCCGGACCTTGCTCCGGGAAGGAGCGGTGGTGCACGTCATGATGACGCAATCGGCTACGAAGTTCGTCACCCCGCTGACGTTTGAAGTGCTCTCCGGCCATCCCGTCTCGACGGATGTGTTCGAGGCGCATCAGGAGATGAAACACTTGGCATTGCCCGAACAGGCAGATGCCATCGTCATTGCCCCGGCTACGGCCAATTGTCTCGCAAGAGCAGCACTGGGGCTGGGTGACGATTTGCTTTCAACCATGCTCCTGACGGCACAGTGTCCGCTGATTGTGGCCCCCGCCATGGACGGAGGGATGTGGACCCATCCAGCTGTCAGAGAACACGTAGGGACGTTGCGGGCGAGGGGAACGATCGTGGTGGACCCTGAAGACGGCCCGCTTGCTTCCGGACGGATCGGCCAAGGCCGCTTGGCAGAGGAAGGCACAATTTTGGAGGCAATTCAGGCGGCGCTGGCTCCACGACGCGATTGGCAAGGGCACCGTATTCTGGTTTCGGCAGGCCCGACGCAAGAGCCGATCGATCCGGTGCGCTTCATTTCAAACCGCTCCTCGGGCAAGATGGGCTATGCCATCGCCGAAGCCGCCCAAGCGAGGGGAGCCCAGGTGGTCCTCGTCACCGGTCCCACGGCCTTACCGACTCCAAGAGGCATCGAGGTCATCTCGGTGGCCACGGCTGAAGAAATGGCGAAGGCCCTGTCCGCACGCCTTGCATGGTCCACAACTGTGATCATGGCCGCCGCGGTGGCGGATTTTCGTCCTGCGAACCCTGCCTTACAAAAAATAAAGAAACAGGGGCGAACCGGCCAGACGCTTGATCTCGAACGAACCACTGACATCTTGGCCTCCTTATCTGCCCAACGGACCACGCAACTTATGGTTGGCTTCGCCGCTGAGACCAGCGATCTGATCGCCCACGCGAAAGACAAGCTGTCGGCCAAAGGGCTCGACCTCATCGTCGCGAACGATGTCACGACTGTGGGAGCGGGATTCGGCAGCGATCAGAACGCCGCCACGTTGATCGACCGGCAGGGGTCCATGACAGAACTGCCGCTGATGCCAAAACGAGCACTCGCCGACGCGATACTGAACCGGGCGCAAGCACTGCTCCGCACCAGACAATCCAGCCAGGCCCCCAAGCCAGTTGCGGGAGGACGCTAGCAGTCCATGGCTCAGAATCAGACCGCCACCGAGAGTGCCCTGGAAATCGATCGACTGGCCACACAGTTAGCCAGAGATCCATATTCCAAAGCTTTCATGCCACTGGCCGAAGAGTACGGAAAAGTCGGCATGTGGCAGGAAGCCGCGGGCGTCCTCGAAGACGGCCTGAAGTTATATCCCGGCTTCATTACCGCCATGGTCGCGCTCGGACGTGCCTACGACCATATGGGGCAGGCCACGAAGGCCAAGGCGATTCTAGAAGAATCCGTCAAGCTGAGCCCCGAAAACCTGCGCGCACAGCGGACCTTGATCAAGATCTACACGAGCCAGGGGCTGAACGAATCAGCATTGCAATCCTGTGCTGTCATCCTGGCCGTCAATCCGCGTGATGAAGAAGCGCTCTCAGTCCAATCTGCTCTAGGCGGACCGCCGAAACAAAAGAAGGAACCAGATCGGCCAAAGCCGGCGGCTCCAGCCGTGCGTGACCTCTCTGCCCAGAGGGCGACTGCACCGCCTGCTCCTGTCAGACTCACAGCCTCTACCCCGATGACGACTACCGCACCAGACCTGCCGGCATCAACGACGGCCGAACCAGAGATCGCTTCTAGCGACCCACTTATTATGCCAACGGAACTGGGGGAGACAGCCATCAGCACACACGATAAGACAGCGGAACAGCTCGCGGTACCGAAACCGGACTTCCAAGCCGCCGAGACTGTAGTGATGCCTCCTCCATCGCCTCATGCTGAAGTTGTGGCACAACTGGAATCCTGGCTTCGCAGCATCGAATCACGCCGTCACGATCGTGACACAACGAACGAGCCTCACCCAAAAACTTCCTAATATTTTTGCATGTTTGACCGGTCTGAGGCAGACTGCTACAATGCTGCTCTGCTGGACCCCCACTCACGAGGGATCGCCTCACGTATCCAGTAAGTGAACACAAAGACATGCTACGAATACGAGTCTTGCACGGTCCAAATTTGAATCTCCTCGGGAACAGAGAGCAGTCGATCTACGGCACCCTGTCCCTCGATGCCCTGGACTCAGCCATCACGAAGCTGGCGGAGGAGCTGGCCGTACAGGTGGATCTGCGCCAGTCAAATAGCGAAGGTGAACTGGTCACCTGGATTCAAGAGGCTCGGGCGGGATACGACGGGATCATCATTAACCCGGCTGCCTACACCCACACCAGCGTCGCAATCCGGGACGCCATTGCAGCGGTCGGTCTGCCGACGGTTGAAGTGCATCTCTCCAATATTCATCAGCGGGAGGAATTTCGCGATCGGTCCTATGTCGCGGGAGTTGCTATCGGGCAGATTGCCGGCTTGGGTCCGACCGGTTATCTCCTTGCGCTCCGAGGGCTACACGACCATTTGACCGCATCGCGACGCCACAAGAAGACGGTCGCACCAGCGACATCGCGACGGACGGCAAAAGGAACAAGATAATTGCGGAGCGTATCAAGTGACCTCTTACAGTCTGAAGGGAGTGCCGTGTGATTTCCACGACCGATTTTCGCGGTGGCGTGCGGCTCATGGTAGATAACCAGCCCTTTTATATCATTGAGTTTCAACATGTAAAACCGGGCAAGGGCGGAGCCTTCGTGCGCACCAAGCTCAAGAGTTATCTTTCAGGGAATGTCTTGGATCGTACCTTCCGATCCGGAGAACGGTTCGAAGAGCCAAATCTCGAAGAACGGACCATGCAATTCCTCTATGCGACCGACGACGCCTATACCTTTATGGACACGGAAACCTTCGAGCAACTGACGTTCGAGAAGGGCAAGCTCGGGGGAAATGCCGACCTCTTGAAAGAAAACATGACGGTGAAGATTCTCGTGTACGAACATCGCCCGATCGACGTCGAACTGCCCAACTTTGTCGAGCTAAAAGTGGTCAGTGCCGAACCAGGTTTCCGGGGCGATACAGCCACGGGGGGCACCAAGCCTGCCACCCTAGAAACCGGCGCTATCATCAAGGTGCCGCTTTATTTGGAAGCCGGAACCGTGATCAGGATCGATACGCGTACGCGAGCCTACGTGGAGCGTGTTCGGTGAGCAAACCGAAATCGAGTAAGCCGAAGAAACGCGGGACACCGATCATCCTGCCTCAAGCCTTTACCGCGACCCAGAGCGGGCAACGCACACCTGCACTGTCCGAACAACAGAACAAACACATCCAAGAACTGATCGATCTGCTCAAGAAGAACAACTTGACCGAACTGGAACTGGAGCACGGAGGCCTCAGAATCCGTGTGCGATATGAAATCGGGGTCAAAACGATCACGACCACCGTTGCCGATCAGAGGACCTCCGGCTCGACCGCGGCCTCTCAACTGCCCGCGACGGCCGGGACACAGACTGAAGACACGACAGGCATGATCACCATCGCGTCCCCGATCGTCGGGACGTTCTATCGGTCCCCCTCGCCGGATGCCGACCCCTATGTCGAAGAAGGCGACTATGTAAAAAAGGGACAGGTCCTGTGCATCGTCGAAGCGATGAAGTTGATGAACGAAATCGAGTCAGAGGTGGATGGGCGGGTCGCGAAAATTCTGGCCGAAAGCACCAAGCCGGTGGAGTATGGCCAGGCGCTCTTCCTCGTCGATCCGACAGCCACACCCTAGGCTCCTAACTTTCTTCCCTCGACCCACATCGGAGTACTCGCGTGTTCAAGAAAGTGTTGATAGCCAATCGCGGTGAGATCGCGCTCCGCGTAATTCGAGCCTGTAAGGAACTCGGCATTAAGACCGTCGCGATCTTTTCCGAGGCCGATGCCGCGAGCCTTCATGTGCGCGCAGCCGACGAGAAGATCTGCGTCGGGCCTCCTGACACCGCTCTCAGCTATCGAAATATTCCCAACGTCCTGAGCGCGGCCGAGATTACCGGGGCGGACGCCATCCATCCCGGCTATGGGTTCCTCTCCGAGAACGCCCACTTCGCCGAAGTCTGCGAGTCCATCGGCGTCAAATTCATCGGCCCCACGTCCGAACACATCGCCCTCCTGGGCGATAAAGCCAAAGCGCGCGAAATCGTCGCCCGTCGAGGCCTACCCGTCACACCAGGCAGTCCCGGTGAGCTGAAGAGCGAACAGGGAGCCCTCGAAGCCGCTACCAAGATCGGCTATCCCGTCATCATCAAAGCCTCAGCCGGTGGGGGAGGACGCGGCATGCGCGTCGTGAACAAGGCCGAAGATCTCGCTCGCGCGTTTCAAGCCGCGCAAGCGGAGGCGAAGGCCACGTTCGGCAACGATGCCGTCTACCTCGAACGATATTTTCTCGAGCCCCGCCATATCGAAGTGCAGATTGCCGCCGACCATCGTGGGCATATCGTGCATCTCGGCGAGCGCGACTGCTCGATCCAACGCCGGCATCAGAAACTTCTCGAAGAAACGCCGTCGCCCGCCGTCGACGAGAAACTCCGCCGGGAGATCTGCCGCGTCGCCGTCGAAGCCGTCAAAGCCGTGCACTACCGGAATCTCGGCACCGTCGAGTTCCTGCTCGACAAGGACCACAACTTCTTCTTCATGGAAGTGAACACCCGCATCCAGGTGGAGCATGCGATTACGGAAATGGTGACCGGCATCGATCTCATCAAGGAACAGATCAGGCTCGCCGACGGCCAATCCCTCTCGTTCAAGCAACAAGACATCAAGCTTAACGGGCACAGTCTCGAATGTCGTATCAACGCCGAAGACCCCGAGAAGTTTACGCCCTGCCCCGGAATGATCACCAAGTACATGGCGCCAGGCGGATTTGGCGTACGAGTCGACTCGGTGATGGAACCGAACATGATGGTCGTCCCGTTCTACGATTCAATGATCGCCAAAGTCATTACGCATGGACGGGACCGGCAGGAATCCATCGCCCGCATGCGGCGAGCCCTCGACGAATACGTGATCGAAGGCATCAAGACGACCATCCCGCTGCACAAACGCATCCTCAACGACCCCGACTTCCAAAAGGGCCACGTCTCGACCATCTTCCTCGAACGCTTCCTCGCCGGCTAGCGCATCCCGCCCCGCCGTCCGACAGCAATTCACGAATCCCACCTTCCGCGCTCGTCTCGTAGCTGTACCCTCGCCGAACTGTGTATAAGTGTGGAATATTTCGTAGCACCCCATATAAGGTGGTCCGGTTCAACTAGGAACTCAGCACAGAAGCGCTACAGAACCACAAATAGGGAAAAAAGAAAAAATTGATCCGTCAAGCCACAAAATATGGGCCCTGCATCGGACAGGCCACAATGCCTATTTTTTAGGCAAACTGCTGCTAGGTCCCTCGGCGTCGGCCATTTTCCACGAAACAAGCCTCTCATCCACAGAGTTACCCACAGAAGCTGTGGAACAGAACCTCTGCCAAAGGATAGCCGATTGAGACACGCGAGACTGGCGGGACAGGTTCATCTGGTTTGTTTTGTTCATCTAGTTGGTCTTGTTTAACCAAGCAAACCAGACAGACCGAACAGACCAAAGAAACAAGATAGGCTGGCGGATTTTTTCAGCATCCTGCCAGAGGCGATTCTACTTATTCTGCTTCGCCGGCTCGGTAGATGACGGTTTATCCGGTCCCTTCTCTGTGATCTTCTTGACCGCGTGTCCGATCGCAGATCCCATCTTGGGAATCTCTTTCTCGATATTCTGGGCCGCGCTCTTCAGCCCTCGTCCGAGGTCGTCTACAGTGACGCCTTTGCTCTCCTCTGTCTTACGATTCTCGGCAGAGGCCGATGAGTCGGCTGCTGCTGCGGCCTGTGTAAGCCCTACGACCAATAGGGCCGCGATGATGATGACCGTTCTGTGCATGAAACACCTCCTGTTTCAGAAACTATAACATGCTCGGAGCCGACCTACACGATGGAAGGCGCTACAGGGATCTGGGGTAGCGGGATGGGGTAAAGGGATAGAGGGGTAGGGGATAGAGAGGTAGAACGGCGCGACGCGGAAGTGTCAAGTCAAGTAACGACCCTACCGCTCTTGTTCATCTGGTTCAGTTGGTTTCTTAGGGCTATCTGGTTTCTTTGGTTCGCCTGGTGGGTTTGCCGGACCAGCCAACGAGATAAACCAGACAAACCTCCTCCTCTTGCCTCCGGCCCCTTGCCTTCCTCATCGCCATCAGCTCGTTGCTGCTCCTTGATCGGTGAAAGGAGGCTTGACAGTACGGCGGGACCGATGTAATTACACCGTGGTCACGCGCTTGGAAGGAACGGAGCAAACATGAAAGTAAACGTGGTTCGCATCGGCAACTCTCGGGGGATTCGTATCCCCAAAACGATCTTGAATCAGTGCCGGGTCACGGATGCGATGGAATTAGAAGTTCAAGGCAATCAGCTGCTCCTCCGCCCCACGACGGGTCCGCGAGCCGGGTGGGATGACGCCTTCCGCCGGATGCACGCGCACGGCGACGACCAACTCCTCGAACAGGACACAGCGGCTGCCACACGCTGGGATCGCACCGAATGGCAGTGGTAGTCTCCCGCTTTGAAGTGTACCTCGTCCGCCTAGATCCGACCCAGGGTCACGAAATCCGCAAGACGCGTCCCGCCCTCATCATCTCGCCCGATGAGATGAATCGCCACATCAAGACCGTGATTGTGGCTCCCATGACCACTAAGTGACGGCCCTATCCGAAACGTGTTCCGGTCAATTTTCAGGGAAAGAGCGGACAGGTGGTGCTCGACCAGCTTCGCACCGTGGACAAATCCCGGTTGGTTAAGCGACTGGGGCGGCTGAACCAGACGACCACCACGCGCGTCCTCCCCTGACCTCTACCAGCAGAAATGCTCCGCTGTGTTCGAGCACTTCTACGAAACCTATGGCGACCGCGGCGTCAGTATCTATCGATAGCTCCATTTCAAGGTCTTCGAGCTGTGATTCTCCATTGCACTCAGAAGCTGGCAATGCGGATTCCCTCCACCGGCGATTTGCCTAACCCAGAGGCTGGGCCTGATGGTCAGGCGGGTCCCTTGAGCAGCTGGCACGCCCATCTTCTCACCCTCGACCGTCGCCAGTGCGTGCTCTTCTGCCACGATGTCACCCGTTACGTGCTGTTTCTTCCCGGTCTGCGCGCTCCGCAACTTGCCGAACTGGGGCGCTGGCATCGGGATCTGTTTCTCGCTGTGTTGGAGGCGCAAGGGCTGGCGCATCATCACATTGCCAACGCCGGTCTCACGCTTGGCCCGCTGCAGATGGATCGGAATACCGACCGATCGGTGCTGGCATCCATGAACAGGGTTGCGGGGGATCTTCAATTCGGCCTTTTGCGGAAGACGGCCAATGTGATGGAGTTGGACCCCATTAGGACTTCTCTCTGGCTCAATGATCGGCCCTGCACTGTCCATAAAAAGTGGATCTGGCCAGACAAAGCGTTGCGTGAGATAGTTGAGGCGTTGTAAGGAAATAAAGGTGTCAAGAGCCATTTTCTATAGATCGTACGCGACGTCAGCGCCTAAGAAATCGTCGACGACCTCGAGGCCGCCCTTGAACAATTCCGGCTGATTGCCAATGATCTAGGCAGTGAAGTACCAGAGAAGATGGCTTGAGAGAGGGAAATAAAAGGGACATTCTTCGTTTCTCTGAACTCTGATGCCTGCCCTCTCTGCTGCTTGAATCACCGATGAGATACCGCGACGATGAATAGAGCATTATTGAATCACGCATGGAGAAGGAAGGAAAGTCAGGGAGGCGAGCCCTTGACGGCGCAGGGCTCGGGGAATAGAGTAATCACATGGTACGCGCTATCGTAGTGGGGTTTTTCCTGATGTTTATGGACGGTCCGGTGTGGGCGGCCGAAGCTGAACCGTTCAACCCGGATGCACCCTTCCAACAGGGGTTGACCACAAGTCTGCTCCGTTCACTCCTCAACCAAGCGTTCGATAGACTTGAAGACCACATCGAAATCATGGGAACGCTCGACTCCGATGATGGGAAAGGCGATCGACAGGGTCACTTGCAGCTCAAGATCTATCCAGAGGGCAAGTCCAAATCAGACGAGCATGTCGCCGCAGAAGGTTGGTTCCACGTCACACCAGAAGGCGGGCAGCACGATTGGCATTTCAGATTTACGCTGCCGAAAGATCGGAAGAACTCCCCGCTCCAGTTTGAGGAACCGCTCTAGCTCGCATTATTCATGAACACTTCTGCTGCAATCGCCGATCCGCTGCTACGACGGGCCTTTCGGCCAGCGGGCTCGCCCCTCGGACCCTCAACGTACTGCACGAGTACGCATCGGGGCCTCAGGGCTCCGCGCGCTGGTCTCGCAACGCGGCTCAGCGATTTCGCGACGAACTGTCATGAATAATGCGGGCTAGACCCTCTCCCATTTTACGGTCTCGAACAAATTCCGCGGGCTGAAAGGCTCTGGAATAAGCGAGAACAACGCCAAGAGCGAGTCGTTGACCTCGGCGAAATAGCGTGCATTACGCTGCTAGCGCTTGTTTGCCTGTGCGCGGTTGACGGGCAGGATTGCGAGCTCGGCAAGGACTCCATGATGGTCAGACGGCCACAAGGTGCTCCCGTTGGGCAATTGTCCCGGGCGATCGAGCACGATGCGGCTGGAGAGGACGGAGGCCGTCGACTTCCGACCATTCAAGAACAGGATGAAATCCACGCGCCGTGAAACGGTTGATTGTGGTGCTTCGATGCGCTGCCACACGGTGGGTCCCTGCGCCTTGGGGTTGGCGACGCGAAAGGCATCGACGAAGCCTGCTTCGTTTCTGAGTGTGGTGAGCACCTTCGAGGTCTCGGGTGTGTTGAAGTCGCCCATCAGCAGCGAGGGACCCTCGCCGAGTTGGTCCCGCACGATCTCGCCGACCCGTTCCATCTGGCATTCGTCTCCGCGCGCAGTATGTACCGAGAAAATCTGAAGCGGCCCCCACGCAGTCGATAGTTCGGCACGGAGCAGGATGCGCGGGTCGTACCAGCTCACGCAGCGCGGCAACTCGTACACTTGGGAGGCCGCGATGGGAAAGCGGCTGAGGATTGCGGAGCCTTCCTTGAATCCCAACAGGCCGACGATGACGCTGTCGAGCGGCCTCAGGCCGAAGATATGTTCCGTGGCCGACGCGAAAACCACATGTAAGCCGAGCGCACGAGCGAGCCGTTCCGGCACATTGCCATGCCTCCGGCTGTCCGAGGCCTCTTGAACCGCAAGGATGTCCAGATCGAGTGTCTTCAACTCGCGGATCGCCATCTCCAGCCGGTCTTCAAGATAGGTGCTTCCCTTGAAAAATCCGGAGCCGGGTCCGTCATGCAAAAGATTATAGGTGACGACGCGCAGGGGCCGGACGCCATCTTCCGAACCGGCAGAGACCGGTCCGTTCGATAACGCAACGCCCAAAGCGAGCGTGGATAAAAGGATAGCTGGTGCGCTTATGGTACCCCCTCAAATAGGTTCTGATGTGGGCCCGCATTCAACTCATCGCGAGCAAAACAGAAGAACGCCGGTCGCTGCCTGAAAAACGACCATAGTCCAATCCACCGAGTGTGGGCAAGGGTATAACGCGGTATGGAAAAGAAAAAGGGGACAGGCTACTTTGTTGGAGCCAGGTCTTTTGTCGCTGTGAATCCCTCTCCCGTCCCTCGCGATAAGCAGCACGAGCGGAGACAAGAGGCCTACTCGACAATCAATGTGCCGGTCATGTTCGCATGACCTTTGCGTCGGCAGATATAGAGATAGGTTCCTGCTGGAGGAGCCATGACAACTCGCAGGGACTGCCCCGGTCGAATCACAATGCCGGGAGTACTGGCCGATTCAGGAGTCTCCTTCGGCAGCGAGGTCTTGGCGGCATACATGAGGATCGCGCTGTCGAACTCGTGCACTTCCCGGCCGGCGTTGTACACGGAGAGGGTGAGCGGAGCCGACGCTCGCACCCGCACAAGGTCCGGCGTAAATCGGAAGTCTTCTGCGGTGAGAGACACGGTTTGCATCGACCCGTCACACGCGAGGAGGGTGGCGATGACGAGGCCGAGGACAGAGATCCTACCGTTCATCGGGATGGGCCACGTTGTGTATTGACCAGCGTAGAGATGATCTGTGTGATTCGCACGGTGTTGTACCGTCGTGAATATCTTGAGCCGTTGACCCTTCCGTATGGCAAGCCCGGTCATGCTGACTTCTTGTTTCTCTCGACCACTCTTGCATGAAAAACCACTCGGATGGTCGCGGGCACATGCGGCCGCTTGACTCCGACAATTGTACTACCCCCGCTAAGATTTTGGACAGATACCTGCTCCGGCCATTCCTTGGCCGCCGTGCCTGCCGTCAGGGGCTCGCCATGTGGATAGTCTAACAACGATCCATTCCCTGGGGAGAAAATCGGTCCATTCTATTTTTCTCGAGCGTAGAAAATGTATCGGGAAGAGGGTTGTCCCGATTCCGCTGGCCATCTCATGCGCCTTTCGTCCTGCACCGCTGAAGGTGTAGACTCATTTCGTTGTTTCCTGCCTTCGTACCGGAGGTGCCATGCGCGCCATTCAGCGTTTCGGCAAACAGCTCCAGCGACTTCGAACCCGCCGTGGTCTCACCCAGGAACAGCTCGCGGTGAAGGGGGGGCTGGTCCGCGTCTATGTGACCAAGCTGGAGCAGGGGGAGCACGACCCGACGCTTACTATGCTGGTGCGATTGGCGAAGGCGCTGAGGGTTTCGGTGACGGAACTATTAGGAGAGAGCGTCAGTGCGAGCCAGTGGTGGCAGGTGGGGCAGGATCGATTTGCGACGCGAGAGGAGGCCGAGGATCACGCCCGGACTCTGAGCGAGATGTTTATCGCCCGTTTTCAGAACAAGCCGGGAGGCCCCGAACGCCGTCTCCTCCCTGTTCGCAAGACGAAGTAGTTCCCTCCCACAGACGGCCTGGGTTTTCACTGCGGCGAACGATCCGCGACCATCTGCGTCGTTTTCGGCTCGAAACAATCCTCAATGTATTCCAGCGAATACACCTCCGGTTTTTCCGGGCCTGCGGCCTCGCATCTGGCCGTACCTCCTTCGCCTCGTCACGAAGGCAATGTCGGACAGGCTCCTACCGAGGCCTAAGCCGACCTTTCTAAATTTAAGTGGGGGAGTACATCTGCCTGCTTCTCTTCTCATCCATTGCTGGGTGAGCCATGTTGTGTCTTGACCAGCGTGGAGATGACCTGTGTGATTCGCTCGGCCTCCTTCGGCTGGGGAGTCTCGAAGTCCACCCCGAACGTAGACCTCTTAACCCATTTCACGGTGGCGCGATCGATCAGCAACAGCTCCGGGTCTCCCGGCACAAAAATTTGCAGGGCGAGCACCGTCCCGACGGAGACCGATACATTTCCGGTAATGTAGCTCCCGCTCAGCGAAAGATCTTTGATGATTCCTTCACCGGCAATCCCGTCTCCACGGTAGCGCACCGGCGCGAATGTCGTGAACCGTTGACCCTTCCGCATGACAAACTCGGTCATTTTGTCTCCTTGTCTCTATCGATCACTCTTGCTTGTCAAGAATTCCTTGGATAGTCGCGATCAATCCGTCGGTCCACTCAGCCGTAACGGGCATGCACACGGCAGTCCTCTGCGTTGCGTTCTTTTGACTGCTACAATTGTACTACCCTACTGAGAGTTTGGACAGATAATTGCCCCGCCATCCTTGATACCCCTGCCTTCCGACAAAGGCCCCCGGTGTGACATAGGTGAGTCCAGCAAACCTTACTTGACGCACTGCCCAACCGAAGACTAGGCTGAAGGCTCAACCAGGAGTTGCTCCATGCCACTCCTCATTCTCCTACTCCTGCTGTTTGCCAGCGTGCCTTCCTGCAATCCGGCTCCCACACCGAGACCGGCGACACGACCTTCTACAGCTTCGATACCTTCAACGGATCGAAGCAGTCCACCAGGAGGACTGCTTTCTATACGATCAGTGACGGGTCGAGTACGACGCGCAACAGCGTGGGGAACAACGACTTCTGTCTCGTCTCCAGGCCCAGGCTGAGTGGATCGACCAATCAGAGTGGTAACACAACCACCCATCAGTCTGGCAGTGGGACCACCTTCCACAATTTCAGCAATGGTCGGAATTGGACGAGTAGTCAGGTCGGGACATGCGTCCTTGAGAATGCTGTATGAGCAAGGGAGGGGATCATGGAAGTCCTCTTTATCGTTCTAGCGGTCCTCGCTGCTGGTGCGGCCTTGGTCTATTTCTTGATGTCACCAATGGGAATGCACGTTGTTCACAAAAAGAATGTTTCAACCATACTCAACGATGTTAGAGCCATGCAAAGCTCAGCGCCTCAGACACCGCTCCACGAGATTTACTATTCTCTTGCGGAAGAAAGAACCAACAAGAGTAAGTGGCTCGCCGATTTCGCTTACTTGTACTTGTTAAGGGATGCCGGATGTTTCGATCCGAGAACGGCACCACAACTTGAACAATTTGCTGAGTTAATGGCGAACGTGGAGGAGAAGATTAGGCTCCAGGCAAGTGGTGTGGCTAAATGAATCAACGAGAATAAAGAAAATGTACCGGGCGTCTTTTCTACAGGTCTGAAATGATCCTTCCAAGTCCGCTCGTTACCTCTTTCCTTTGGAGTGGCATCCATGTTGATCTACGTGCGGCCGTCGAACGAGGCCCTTCCAATTCTCCCTATCTCTCTTTAGAGGAGTGGCCGAGGCTGCCCTTTACTGCGCGCATTGAGCGACCACTGCTCTTCTATTTTCTCCCTTGAGGGCGGGCTAGATGGTCTCCCACTGTGCGCAACTTTTTCACCCGCCCACCCACTGGCGCGCCGGGACGTGCCATGAGCCCGGGCGAGGGTCTTCGGAGACCGCGCATTGCACGAGCACAGGAGACCATCTAGTCTGCCCTCGCACATCTGGCCGCTCCATCCCCGTTCCTCCCGCTTGCGCTGTCCTCCAGGCGGGGAGTAGGCTGAGTGCATTGGCAATCGCTTGTTGCGAGGCTCGCCATGCGCGTCGTCTTTCTCCTTTTGCTCCTGCTGCTCTTCTCCCTCACCCCTGCGTTTGCCGAGCCCGGCTTCTCTGAGAAATACGAGCGCGACTACAATATCTTCTAACCCGCTCAACCAGTACCGTGCTGATAATCCGCTGAATCCGATCAACGCCTACGATCCGAAGAATCCATTGAACCCGATCAATCAGTACGATCCCGGCAACCCCGCGAATCCGATGAACCAGTACAATCCCAGCAACCCCTACAATCCCCTCAACCAATTCAATCCCAAGAACCCGCTGAACCCCGTCAATGAGTACAATCCCTCCACACCCTTCCAGCCGCTGAATTCCTCGCCGCGTCCCTCGCGCTAGCAGGAGCTTCCCAAACTGTGTCTGCCGATGTATCCTGCTGCACAGTTGGTCGCGGGGAGGGGTATTGCGTGACCGTGTACCTCAGTTCGTGGAAGAAGACACAAGATTGGGCACAGTGCTCTGGAATTTCCGCCCTGTCCTCCGTGACTTCGGGATGAGCTATGGCGACTACGTCGAGCAGACTAAGGGGTCGGGAGTCTTTATTCGCTATGACTCACAGGATAAACAGGGCCCACAGGCAGTTCAAAAAGGCCGTCCAGCACGGCCGCGCGAGCGATCACGATTATAGATGGTTTCTCCAAGCTCGCTCGTTATCCCTTCAGGGATGGGGGCTGATTGATCTCCCACTGCGCGCGTCCAACGAGGGGAGTCCGCGACCGCGCGTTGCGCGTGCACATAAAATCATCAGGCTCCATTCCCTCCTCTGCTCTGCGAGCAAGAAGGGCACCTGGCCGGACTGTCCTGCACTGCGCGAATAAGTTTCGTCGCCTTTTACTTTCTATCCCATTGGAAGGGCCGTTAGGGCAGCTCCCACTGCGGCCGTCGAACGAGCACATTCTAATCGTGCGCATTCCGGGAGCACAGGAGCCGCCCTGACGGCCTTTCCCTTCCCATCCTTGCATCTTCAATCTTTGACCTCCTAGAATATACTATCCTGTGAGGTGTCCATGTCCATTTTATTGGAGCGTCTAGCATGGAGACCTATTACTCCATTCTGGAAATCTCTGAATCAGCGACTCCCGAAGAGATAACGCAATCCTACCGACTATTATTACAAGTCTGGCATCCCGACCGCTTTCACCATAGCCCCAAGCTTCTGACGAAGGCAGAGCAGAAGACCAGGAAAATTAACGCGGCGTTCGACACGCTCAGTAACCCTGCATTGAAGCAACGCTATGATGAAGGGCTACGTACCAGCGGTGCACGGCAAGGGCAGCAGAAGCGTAAACCGTCAGGAGACGAAGCTCGCACTACTCGATGTCCCAACTTGGTATGTAATTCGGTGCTCCGAGTCAACGCGGGGACTGTTGGGAAAGTGACTTGCCCCTCCTGTCGGACAACGTTTTGCTATGATCCCGAACGAGATGAGAAATGGGACATTAACCCCCCAGAAACGAATGAGTTTTTAACCCCTGCGCGAATGGCTATGTTGGCAATAGCCGTACTATTTGCCATAGTCGTAGTATTCGCGGTGACGAAAAAATCTAAAACAATTGTTTCCAACAAGCCTGCTCAGACGGATGAACAGGCGACACTTCCGAGGAATGAGCCATTAGCATTCAAAGACGAAGAGCAGGTTCGCCACGCCTTGGATGTGCGGGATGGTGCGTCCAACACGCCTATTCAGCCGGATGAACAGGCGACACTTCCGAGGAATGGGCCAACGGCAGAAGCCCACCAGGGGAGCCTGAATGGCCTGGATGCGATGCAGCGACAGATGGCGCAGGCCGCTAGGCGTGCGCCTGCTTCCCCAGCGGACATGATCTCAGACGTAGACCTGCGACAACTGAAGACGCAGGCCGCTCAGGGCAAGGCCTCGGCGCAGAACCAGCTTGGGCAGCGGTATGACAGCGGGCGGGGCGTGCCGCAGGACTATGCGACGGCACGGGGATGGTACGAGAAAGCCGCCGCCCAGGGCCATGCATGGGCGCAGAACGATTATAAGAAGGCACGACAGTGGTGGGAGCAAGCGGCAGCCCAAGGTGTTTCGCAGGCGCAGTACAATCTTGGGCAGCTGCATGCCAACGGGCGGGGCGTGCCGCAGGACTATGCGACGGCACGGGGATGGTACGAGAAAGCCGCCGCCCAGGGCAACGCGTGGGCGCAGGCCCAGCTCGGGCAGCTGTACGCCAACGGGCGGGGCGTGCCACAGGACTATGCGACGGCACGGGGATGGTACGAGAAAGCCGCCGCCCAGGGCAACGCGTGGGCGCAGGCTCAGCTGGCGTTGTTGTAGTCAACGGGCGGGGCGTGCCACAGGACTATGCGCCGGCACAGCAGTGGTGGGAGAAAGGGGTGTTACAGGGGAACCCGCCAGCACAGGTCCACCTCGGTTGGCTGTATGAACTGAGACAAGGTGTTTCGCAGAACAATGTGCGTGCATGTATGTGGTTCAACCTGGCTGGAGCAAATGGAGATAACAATGGGGTCGAGCATCGTAATGCTCTCACCAAACGAATGACCCCTGCCCAGATGGCCGAGACGCAAAAGCTAGCGCGGGAGTGGAACCCGAAGACCGCCATAAACACCTGACTGAGTCACGCGATTCGGACAACCTCCCGCCGATCAATGCAAGTATTTTTCACTTCCCCCGCCTTGCGGTTTCTTCAGTCCACCCCCTAGAATGGGCTACCTTGCGAGGTCCCCATGCTATGCGCCATGACGTACAACGTTGGTCCATGCATCGATGCAACCATCACGGCCACAGGTCATGACCGCGTCTGACCACCAGGCTCCCGAGCCGGACTGGGTCTCGTGGTCCAACGAGCAGCTGCTGACCCTCCCCATGAGCCAACTCGGCGTCACCCTCGAGGGGGCCTTCCTGTCCGCCCAGATTCAGCAACTCTACGCCGAACTTGCCGCCCGCCAGCT
>VBOL01000065.1 GCA_005887945.1 Nitrospirota bacterium | reverse complement strand
GCGCGGCGCCGGGAGGGAAATCGACTCATTTGGCCGATCTGATGCATAACAAGGGAACCATCTACGCCGTCGATCGCAAGGGCGACCGTTTAGATCTCCTGCGAAGCAATTGTCGTCGACTCGGGGTCCGGATTGTCGTGCCGATCGTCGGAGATATTCGACAGCCACTTGAATGGGTTCCCATGATCGAGACAGCAGGGTCTCCATCCGTGAACAAGGCCAGATTGGGCGAACCATGTATTGATCGAATTCTGGTGGACGCGCCCTGCAGCGGGCTCGGTGTGTTACGGCGACATCCGGAAGCAAAGTGGCGGAAAGGTGAGCAGGCGCTCCCTCGACATCAGGCACTCCAGTGTCAGATCCTCGAATCGGTCGCCCCATGCTTGCGGCTCGGCGGGGTGCTGGTCTATAGTACGTGCTCGACAGAACCGGAAGAAAACGAAGACGTCATCGAGCGATTCTGTCGTGTCCATGCGGAGTTCAAGCGTGAGTCCGTCGTCCCCTGGCTTCCGCCTGCGGCACAGAAGTTCGTCACCGAACAAGGTGCTCTCTCGACAGTCGGTAACCGGTTCTCGATGGATGGATTCTACGCCGCACGACTGAGGAAGGTTTTGTGATGGCACGCCCCATTCTTATTGCACCCTCGATTTTAGCTGCTGACTTTGCCCGACTAGCCGACGAAGTTGCAGCCGTGGAACGCGCGGGGGCCGATTTCCTTCATATCGATGTTATGGACGGGCATTTCGTGCCGAATTTGACCATCGGCCCACCGATTGTGGCGGCGCTCAGAAAAGTCACCAAGATGCCGCTCGACGTCCACCTCATGATCACAAACGCCGATGCCTTTATCGCCGAGTTCGCCGAAGCTGGAGCGGATTATCTCACGGTTCACGTGGAAGCCTGTACGCATCTCCATCGCACGGTTCAATTGATCAAGGAACACGGCGTCAAGGCCGGGGTGACCCTAAATCCGGCCACCTCGCTCAGTACGATCGAGGAAATTCTCCCCGATGTCGATGTGGTCCTGATCATGTCAGTCAATCCTGGCTTCGGCGGCCAAAATTTTATCACCTCCTGTCTTCAGAAGACTTCCTCTGCTCGTACCATGATCGATCGGGCCGGAAGTCGCGCATTGCTCGAAGTGGACGGCGGTGTCAAGATCGACAATGCGGCTCAGGTACTGGCCGCGGGAGCTGATGTATTGGTCGCCGGGTCGGCCATTTTCTCAAGTCGGGATTATGCCACGACGATCGCTGCGCTACGCGCAGCCGGCCAACCTCCTTCCACGACGCCGCAACGCGTCTCGGCTCACCGATAGGTCTCGAGGGTGGACATTTCTTCCCTCATCGATAGCCTTCATCCTCTCGAAGTCAAAGTCCTGTCGACCTTTGAAGCGAATCCCTCCGCAGTGGTCCAGACGGATCAGTTGGCGCAGTCCACCGGGTTAGAGCCCTCGCAGTTGAGCATGGCGGTCGAATGGTTGCTCGCCAAGTCGTTGATCGCGGTCGATACCGAGACCGTGACGCCCAATGTCTCGCTCACAAAAATCGGCGAACTCTATTTTGAAAAGTACTCGCCGATCGAACGGGTGCTGTCTGCTGCTCGCGATGCGGCCAAAACCGGCAAGCGCCTGACCATTCAGGACATTCAATCCCGGGAGGGACTCGAACCGGCGGAGGTGAGCGGTGCGATAGGACGGCTCAAGAAAGAGGGCGCGCTCCTCATCATTCAAGGCGGTTGTATCGAGTCGACCGGCCGACCGAGCCAGACCGCGGAAGCGATGCGGGGATTGCTGCAACAGCTTCATGGGGCGCCTCGTGAGCTGCAGGCGTTTCCCGAGGCACAACGGCAGGTCATTCAAGATCACGCCGTCAAACGCGGGAATGCACGGGAACCCTTCCGCATTGATGATCGGGTGGCCAGAGCGCTCAAGCTTTCCGTAACCGGTATCGAGGCCGCCCAGCAGCTCTCTCGGCAAGGGACCGCGGAAGAGGTCTCCCAGCTGACGCCCGAACTGTTGAAAGATGGGAGCTGGCGGACGAAGCGCTTCCGTAAGTACACGATCAGTCTTCGCGCACCACGGATTGCGCCGGGCAAACGGCATCCCTATCGCGAGTTTCTCGATACGGTGAAGACAAAACTCGTGAGCATGGGATTCCAGGAAATGCGGGGCTCGCTCGTGGAGACCGAATTCTGGAACATGGATGCCCTCTTCATGCCGCAGTTCCATCCGGCACGTGACATCCATGACGTCTACTTTGTCAAAGAACCGACTCATGCCTCCTTGATTGCGGAACCGTTCTTGTCCCGGGTCAAGCAAGCACACCAGAATGGCGGTGAAACCGGTTCAACCGGTTGGAACTATCCCTTCAATGCGGAGCGCTCGCGCCGGCTGGTCTTGCGGAGCCAGGGGACGGCCGTCTCGGCCCATACATTGGCGACACAACCTGCGGTGCCGGGAAAGTATTTTTCCATCGCCCGTTGTTTCCGCTACGATCAAGTGGATGCGACGCACGCGACCGATTTCTTCCAGGTAGAAGGGATCGTACTCGGCGAAGACATCAACTTTCGCACGTTGCTCGGCCTGCTGAATCTCTTTGCCCGTGAAGTGGCGCAAGCCAAGGAAGTCAAATTTCTCCCGGCCTACTTTCCTTTTACCGAACCGTCGGTCGAGCTGCACGTGCGCCATCCGAAGCTCGGATGGATGGAGCTTGGCGGAGCCGGGTTGTTCCGGTCTGAAGTCACCCGTCCGCTGGGCGTGACCGTTCCGGTGATCGCGTGGGGGTTGGGGCTCGATCGCATGGCGATGGTGGCGCTCGGCATTCACGATATTCGTGAGTTGTTCACCGACAATCTTGATCTGATTCGCTCAACTAGAGGGGCCTTCTAGGTTTCACATGCCCACGATTACTATTTCTAAACAGGATCTTGAGGGATTGCTTGCAGCGCCAGGAGAGGCTCCCCAACCGATCACCATGGAGCAACTCGAAGAGTCGTTGATGCTGGTGAAGGGTGAGTTGAAGGAGCAGAATCCCGACACCGGCGAACTGCGAATTGAGCTGCAAGATAGCAATCGTCCTGATCTCTGGTGCTGCGAAGGAATCGCCCGGCAGATTCGGGTGAAGCGGCAGGGTTCCCTCGCGAAGTACAACTTTCTGACGACCCCGTCGAAATCGGCAAAGCGATTGAACGTGGTTCCTGGCCTGGAGGAGATCAGGCCCTACGTGGCGGCCTGTACTTCGACCGGCTACCGCGTGACCCAGGAGGGCCTCGCTCAGCTGATTCAGACGCAAGAAAAACTCGCCGAGATGTTCGGCCGCAAACGCCGGACCGTGTCAATCGGACTCTATCGGCTCGCGGCGATCGAGTTTCCTGTTACCTATGACTTGGTGAAACCGGATGAAGTCACTTTCACGCCGCTGGGTATGGATACGGTCATGACGCTCGGAGAGATGCTGCTTGTCCATCCCAAAGGGCTAGAGTTCGGCGGGATTCTCGCCGGTCAGGATCGCCTGCCCGTCCTCCGCGATGCGAAGCGTCAGGCACTCTCCTTCCCGCCGATTATCAATAGCCGTGAAGTCGGAGAAGTGCGGGTGGGCGACGATGCCTTATTCGTCGAGGTGACTGGCACTGACCTCTCGATGGTCGTCCTGACCCTCAACATTCTCGCAGCCAATCTGGCAGATCGTGGCGCGGTCATTGAGCCGATTGAAGTACGGTATCCCTATAAGACTGCTCTCGGCAAGGCAGTCTGGACTCCGCAGGATATCGGGAAGTCACGGACGCTTCCCGTGAGCACGATCGAGCAGGCCCTTGGGCAGGCGTTAGGCGCCCAGGAAGTGGCGAAGGCTCTAACGGCCTACGGCTATGAGGTGACAACCAGAGGTGGAAAGGTGACGGTGACGCTTCCGCTCTATCGGCAGGACCTGATGCACGCGATGGACGTCGTCGAAGATGTCGCGATCAGCCGTGGATACGGAGACTTTTCGCCGGTGATGCCTTCGCAATTCACGGTCGGTGGATTGTCGCGCATCGAGGAAGTCTCCGACCGTCTCAGGGCCCTCATGGTTGGCATGGGTTTTCAAGAAATCATTTCCAACATTCTCGGTTCTCCCCAGGACCTGCGTGATGCGATGCGATTACAAGGGACCGAGTGGGGGCAACTTGTCGAGGTGGACAATGTGATGTCCCAGAACTTCTCCGCGCTTCGACAATGGATGCTTCCGTCATTGCTTCGCGTGGAAGCTGCATCGAACCGGGCATTTTATCCCCATCGGATGTTCGAGGCCGGCGAAGTGGCACGTCACGATCTCACGCAGCCCCTAGGGTCACGCACCGTGACAGTGCTCGGCGGGATGATTGCCCATGCCGATGCACATTTTTCAGAGGCCCACTCCTGCCTGGACACGCTGTTTTATTATGTGAACCAAGCGTACAGCCTGGAACCGATCCAGCATCCTTCATTTCTCGCTGGACGAGTGGGGGGTATCGTGTCTGGCGGGAAACAGGTCGGTGTGATTGGGGAACTGCACCCGGAAGTTCTCGAACGATGGCAGATCGGTGTCCCGGCTGTCGCGTTTGAAATCGATCTGACTGAACTAGCCGACCGGTCTTGAGACGTACGCCAGCCAGCGCATTCCTCAAGACCCACTTCACGTCCCAACCAATTCTTCGAAGGAAATTCTCGGCAGGCGAGCGCGCTTACGCCCCGGCAGGGGCGAGGTGCTGTTTGGCAAGACCGACCAGCTGCTCAAACCCCGTGGCATCCTTGATCGCCATATCGGATAAGACCTTCCGGTCCAAGAGGATATTGGCCTTCTTCAGGGCGTTGATAAACCGGCCATAGGTCAGTCCATGCGCCCGAACTGCCGCGTTGATGCGCGCAATCCACAACACGCGGAAATCCCGTTTCCGATTTTTCCGTCCGGTATAGGCATATGCCTGACCCTTATCGACTGATTCTGTTGCGGTACGGAACAGCCGGCTCTTCCCTCCATACTGTCCTTTGGCCAGTTTCAGCCGCTTCTTTCGTCGATGTCTTGTTTTGGGACCACCTTTTGCGCGAGGCATGAGTCAGTACTCCTTTTGGTTAACGCGATTCGTATATTCTAATTTACTTGTAGGGCAATAAGCGATCTAGCGCCTGAATCTTGGTCTTATCCACGAGAACTGTGCCGCTTAATCGGCGCTTCCGATCCTGCGTCTTGCTGGTGAGGATATGGCGTTTTCCCGCCTTTCGCCAGACCAATTTCCCAGAGCCGGTACGGGTAAACCGTTTTTTGGCTCCACTATGCGTTTTCATTTTCCTTTTCATGATCGGTAATTCCTTTGGTTAGTAGCGTGCGGGCCGACCGTCTTACTTCGGCGCAACGATCATGATCAAACTCCGCCCTTCCATGCGAGGGGCATACTCGATGGTGCCTGTCTCTCCCAACTCTGCGATGACCGTATTCATGAGTGTCCGGCCCATCTCCTGATTCGCCATCTCGCGACCGCGGTACGTCAAGAGGACTTTGGTCTTGTTACCATCGGCCAGAAAGCCCTTAATCTGTCGAATCTTGATCTCCAAGTCATGCTTATCCGTCCGAGGGCGCAACTTAATTTCCTTCACCTGCGTCGACTTTTGATGCCGCCGGTTCTGGTGGTCCTTTTTACTCAACTCGAACTTGTATTTCCCGTAGTCCATAATGCGGCACACGGGAGGCACTGACGTGGGCGCGACCTCGACAAGGTCGTAGCCGTTCTCTTGTGCCTGTTTGAACGCATCTGCCGTGAGGAGAATGCCGAGCTGTTCGCTCTCCGGACCGATCACCCGCACTTCGCGCACCCTGATTTCCCGGTTAACTCGTAGTTTGGGGACGATAAGACACCTCTTATTGTGTTAGTGAATGTTGCTGCCCTGCCGGCTTGAGGTCCGCGCGGAGCAGGTCGAGCGCTCCCGCGACGGTCATGCTGCCGAGGTTGGCTCCGCTCCGGCCCCGTATGGCCAGAGTCCCACTCTGCACTTCTCGGTCGCCAACCACAAACATAAATGGAACCTTCGCCTTCTCCGCTTCTCGAATTTTGAGCCCAATTTTTTCATTCCGAAGGTCTGCCTCAGCGCGGAACCCCGCAGCCTTTAGCTGGGTCACGACGTCGGCGACGTAGGGCCGTTGGTTATCCGTAATGGACATGACCGTCGCTTGAACCGGGGCGAGCCAGGTTGGGAAGGCGCCGCCGAAATGTTCAATCAGAATGCCAAAGAACCGTTCGATCGATCCCATCAGAGCCCGATGGATCATGATCGCTTGAATGGTCGAACATTGCCAGGATCGTCCCAAGGCATCTTTGATTTTGATGTCGATCTTGGGTCCGTAGAAGACGCCTTCGCCCGGATCGATTTGGTAGGCGACTCCTCGTCCCTTCAATGCTGCTTCGAGTGCGCTCGTGGCTTGGGCCCACCGTTCTTCCGAGCCGACGGACTTTTCCGGCTTGGTCGAGAGGTACACTTCAAACTCGGTGAACCCGAAGCTTCCCAAAATAAAGAACGTGAAATCTAAGACCTGGCTGACTTCACTTTCAATCTGATCCACCCGGCAGAACAGGTGCGCGTCGTCCTGTGTGAAGCCGCGAACCCGCAGCAGACCATGGAGGACGCCTGTCCGTTCGTACCGGTAGACGGTCCCCAGTTCGCCGTAGCGGATGGGGAGGTCTCGGTAACTGCGCAGATGCGACTTGTAGATCATGATGTGGAACGGGCAATTCATCGGCTTGAGCTGGTACTCGCTATTTTCAACCTTCATGGAAGCGAACATATTGTCGCGGTAATAGTCGACGTGGCCGCTGGTTTTCCAGAGGTCTAACCGGGCGACGTGAGGGGAGTACACCAGTTCGTAGCCGTTTTGAATATGCTGGTCGCGCCAAAAGTTCTCGATCAACAGCCGGATCGTCGCGCCCTTTGGATGCCAGAGGACCAAGCCGGGGCCGATGTCATCCTGGATGGAGATCAAGTCGAGTTCCTTACCGACCTTTCGGTGGTCTCGTCGCTTAATCTCTTCCAAGCGCGCGAGATGCGCGTCGAGTTCCGTCTGAGTCGGGAAGGAGGTCCCATAGATCCGCTGCAGCATGGGATTGCGTTCGTCGCCGCGCCAGTAAGCCCCGGCCGTGTTCAGGAGCTTGAATACCCCGACATGACCTGTCGTCGGGAGATGCGGGCCGCGGCAGAGGTCGGTGAACTCTCCCTGGCTGTAGACTGAGATGGCCTGCCCATCTGATAGTCCTTGAATCAACTCAACTTTGTAGGTTTCCCCTCGCTCCTGGAAAAACTTTATCGCGTCTTGCTTCGACAATTCTGCCCGTTTCACGGGAAGGGCTCGTTTGATGATGTCTTTCGCTCGCGCTTCAATTTTCTCGAGATCTTCCGGGGTAAATGGGCGCTCAAAGGCAAAGTCATAGAAGAACCCATCCTCGAGGGCTGGGCCGATCGTCAGCTGTGCCGTGGGGAAGACCTCTTTGACGGCCTGCGCCATAATATGAGTGCTGCTGTGACGGTAGACCTCCCGGCCTTCTGCACTGTCGAATTGAAGTGGAATCACCTCAGCATCTTCCGCCAAGGCGCTCGAGAGATCTACGGTCTGGCCATTCACCTTTGCCGCAAGGATATCCGGGCTGATCGTCAGGCCGAGAGCCGACAGAACAGACCCAACGGACTGGCCGGCGGGAACATCACGACTGCTGCCATTTTTAAGTGTAATTTTCATAACATGCATCAAATCGACCAAGCACAAGAAACAACAAAGGCACCCTGCCTGCGAGAGGCAAGCAGATGCCCTCAGCCAGCTGGTAGGCGCGGACGGTCTTGAACCGTCGACCTCTACCGTGTCAAGGTAGCGCTCTCCCCCTGAGCTACGCGCCTATCGATCCAGAGGCGCATGCTAATATAGCCCTGCCCGAGGTGTCAAGAAACAGCCTCTTCCAATATGAAATGGGTCTGAAGGCGGATCGTATTTCCAACGAGGGAGGAGTCTAAGTCGCTGAAGCGCTGAATCGGTCATGATACATGGCATGGTGATTGATATGGGGGAAGCACGGCTGCAAACCTTAGCGCGGGTTAAGGTATTTTTGGACAGGACACATCACCTCACAGGGTGTGTCTAGCTTCATGTCCGCAACTCTTGCGGCTACTGACTCGTTACACAATCTTCAACGTATCGAAGTTGACCCCTGCGGGAGCGGGCGGTGTCTTCAGTTTCATGTCTTCCAACGCTTCAACAACACGATCGGCGATCACGAGATTTCGATACCATTTCCGATTGGCGGGTACGATATACCAGGGCGCATACTCCATGCTGGTGGCGGAAAGTACCTCTTCAAACGCCGCCATGTAGTCGGGCCAGAGCTTCCGTTCTTCCAAATCCCCTTCGCTGAACTTCCAACGTTTCTCTGGATCGCGGATGCGCGCCTCCAACCGCGCTTTCTGCTCTTTTTTGGAGATGTGCAGAAAGAATTTGAGGATGGTGGTCCCGTTCTCAGCCAGCAATTCTTCAAACTCTTTGATCTGGTTTAATCGTCGGGCCGCCACTTTGGCTGAGATCATCTTGTGGACCCGCGTGATAAGCACGTCTTCGTAGTGCGACCGGTTGAAGATCCCGATCTGTCCTTTGGCCGGCACCTCGTGATGGACGCGCCAGAGAAAGTCATGGGCGAGTTCGCTATTGGAAGGGGCCTTGAAGGTCGCCACTCTGCAGCCCTGCGGATTCACACCAGACATGACGTGCTTGATCGTCCCGTCCTTGCCGCTGGAATCCATTCCCTGCAACACGATGAGCACCGCGCGGTTGCCATTGGCATAGAGGCGCTCCTGCAGCTCCTCAAGCCTGCCGATCAACTGATCTGTGACAGCCTTCGCCTTTTCTTTGTCTTGATCCGTTTTCTTGTACTCACCGGTGTCGTCGGGGTCACACGTATCCAAGCTGAGTTGTGAGTCCGGCTTGACGCGATATTCTTTCATGCTTGATGCCTCCTTCGCCCCTTCGAGATCGTCTTCACAGCGGTATTCTACTCCATTCGTTCCAGCTTGACAGTCGCGAGCAACTGGCAAAGTATGCGCCGAATTACTCTAAGGGAGGTTGCATCATGGCGGTCAGTCCGGGGCAAGTTGAACGCATTCATGGGCAAGGCAGTCGGTGACATTGGGACCGCGATGAGCGCCAACATGGTGCTCCTTGGCGACAAGCTCGGTCTCTACAAAACCATGGCGAAGGCGGGCCCCGTCACAACGGCTGAACCCGCAAAGCCGACAAAGACAGCCCAACGGTACGTCCGTGAGTGGCGGCGCCATCGGCGGCGTGGTCTATCCCCTCATCGCCGGGAGCCCGGCCAACAGCCCGAAACGCTAGGCCCGCCTATGGCAGGGCCGGCACATCTTGGGCACAGCGAAAGCCGACGTGGGGATCATGCTCGGTGGGATCGCCTTTCGTCCGAAAAGCGGACCGGAGCCGGTAGGGGCTATTGATGTACGACCCGCCCCGCTGCACCTTCGCCGTGCCCTCGACCGGTCCACGAGGATTGCTCGGAGAATTCTGCGTGTAGAACGCGTCGTCGTACCAGTCGGTCACCCATTCATAGAGATTGCCGGCCAGGTCGTGGACGCCATAGGGGCTGCTCCCCGAGTTGCGATTGCCGATGGGCGATACCGTCTCTGCCCCTTCCGTCAATCCAAAGACCGCATGGGCTGCCGTCGGCGGATCATTGCCCCAGGGGTAGGTTCGGCCATCCGTCCCCCGCGCGGCTTTCTCCCACTCCGCTTCGGTCGGCAAGCGCTTCCCCGCCCACAGACAATAGCCCAGTGCCTCCAGCCAGTTCACCCAGCGCACCGGCTGCTCCGCGTGGATCACGGGCGTCTCCTGGTCCGCGAAGCCCCACGGCGGTTCACTCTGAATCGCCGCAACAAACTTCGCAAACCGCCCATTCGTCACTTCGAACGTGTCCAGATAAAAATTGTCGAGGCCGACACGATGGACCGGCTGCTCGTCGTCATCGCCCTGCTCGCTCCCCATCGTGAACTCCCCGGCGGGCACCAACACCATGGGCGCGCCATCCTTGCCGGTAATCGTGGCCGGGGGTTGGGGCAGAGCCGTTGGCTTTGGGACCTGACTCCTGTTTGCAGGATGTCGAGTCTTCTCAGCCGGCTTCGCGGGAACCGGTTCAGGCTTGACCTGGACTGGCTCTGGTTTGGCTGAGACCTGCTCGCTGGCAAGGGCTAGGCCGTTGCCCAACGACAACCCCGACAACAAGAGACCAATCAACACTACGTGAGCCATCCGTCGAGCCCACATGCTCGTGTCACTCCAAATTCAGCGCGTAGCGGAAGAAAACCGTCTGACCACGCATAGCAGACCTATCAGGGTACCGAAAAGGAAGAGGACAAATCTAGGGTAGAGGTGGGAACACCATATGGCAAGAAAGAGGGGAGACGGAACTATTCGTGATTGAGCTTTTCGACGCGGCTCGGGGCACCATTCAACTCGCCAGCGAAACATGCGTGACTTCAAGTGGCCTGTCATGAGCGAACGGGGAACGGGTTACCACATCCCGTTCCCCGTAAGTCGAATGGTGGAGGCGAGGGGAGTTGAACCCCTGTCCGAAGATCGTCAGTGCACTGCGTCTACATGTGTAGCCGATCGTTTAGATTTCGCAGCCACCCACGCCCATCGGCAGGCTTAGACTGGCCGCTAGCCCAGGAAGTTCTCGTCCTCAGCCGCTGAGCACCAGCCGTGGACCAGCCCGCTGCATCGCGCCTCGCCCACCCCCGCGGGCCTCAGGTGGAGAGACGTCACGGCTTAAGCCGCGAGTGCCAGTTCTTGATTGGCAGTTGCATTTTCCCGGAGGATTTACGAGACCCCGAGAGCTCGACATGCGACAGTGACTTCAGTATCCCCGTCGAAACCGGTCGCCCCCTTTCGGTCGGATGTTGAAAAAGGCTTCTGGCTGCGTTCTCGCTTCGCTCCGAGGCTCGACGTACAGAAACAGTACGCCTCACCCCTTCGCTCGCTGCGGCCTTGCCAGAAGACCTTTTTGAACATCCTCAAGATCTCTGACTCGGCCACCGGCTATACGCCGTCAGCCATTCGCTCGCATATACATGCTCATCATACCGCACAGGTCAAGGGGATACCAGGGCCGGGACTCTTCTGCCCCCACCATACTTATGGCTCGACATCGCTTCAATTGTCATTGTCTATCTTGCCTTGGTTACAGAGCCAACACAGTGTCTGCAAATTTTCCATCGTTGAACGGCCATCCCGAACAACAGGAACGATATGATCTACTTCGAGACGAACAGACTTGTCCGCGGCTGCACTCGCCCCGCATTTCACGCAGCGAAAGCCGTCCCGTTTGAGCACATCCATGCGGACCCTTAGAAAAACGGTGCGATCGCGTCGCGGCTCGATCTTTCGCGGGCAATACAGGTCCGCTTCCTGTAGTTCCCCCTCTTGCACTTGCACGATTCGTCTGGCCAAGCGACCAATGCCGCCGAACACTTTCGCGTAGGTCTTGATACGAAACGGGTATTTGTGATGATCAAGAAATTCTTCGAGTTGGCGAAGCGTAGGCACTGACTTGTGTTCACGCCAACAGTCACGAAATGCTTTAACCATGGTCTTCGGATCAAGTTTGCCACCGCGTTCCGCTCGACAGCCAGCAGCCTGAAGGGCTTTACCCCACGTGCCAAACCTGACCCGGATGGTCTCAGAATGGGCCAACTTTCTGCTCCATGCATCGTACTCTCGCATACCAAAGGTATCGACGTTATGTAGTTGGGCATACTTCTCCAGCGACGCGATGATCTGTGCCTTTGAAAAAGGTGACCTGATTCGGTCGATATTAAAGTCAAACTCGTCGTTGCTCATATGCACCGACTTCGACCAACCACCCGAAATGGTGTGACTTCTAATCCTGTTCGCGCTGGACCCTAGCGAGAAGTCCGCGGCATGTCAACGGCTCCATCGTCTCACGGTGACGGCCTCTTTTCCCACGACGGTTCGTAGCGAAATCGCAGAGCCGCGTTGCGAGATCGATGCGCGGAGGCGCGAGGGACCAAGGCGTACTTGAGGAAGTATGTCGAGGGATTAAGCGACGAGCCCGCCGACCGAAGGCCTGTCGGAGCAGCGGTTCGGCGATTGCAGCAGAAGTGCTCATGAATAATGCGGGCTAGGGCAACACCCTAGTGGTCTGGCGACGCTCGACTAGCGCTTGCAGCTGTGTGCGCATCTGGTCAGCCGGCAAGCGCATCCGATCCCCATGCCCGGCCAGCACCCATTCGAAGCGGTAGTCGAGGAGTTTCTGGATGGAGTCTACCAATACATGCTTCCTCCAAACCAACTGTTGCGGGGCACCGAGCATCTTCTGCGCGGAGTCCCACCAGAGATGATCTCCCGTGAAGAGGAACCGGTTCTTGTAGAGAAGGGCCATGCTGCCTGCAGTGTGGCCCGGCACAGGGATGATCTGAAACTGCGGCATGACTTGTATCGTGTCAGCCCCCTCAATGATCCATTCCGCACCCGGAACCGCTTCGACATCCGCCCGATGAATCATCCGTTTCGCGCCGAAGTGCGCGGCATACTTCTCTGCATCGGCCACATCGTCTTTATGCGTGAGGAAGATGTACGCGATGCCGCCCTTTTGTTCGAAGGCCTCGACGAGATGTTTGAGATAGCGCGGTGAATCGACGAGCCAGTTACCGTCCGGATGTTCGATGAAGAAGCTATTCGCACCGAACGACTTCTCCGAATTAAAGCCGCAGTAAGACACCTCGTCTTCAAGTTGGAGCGGAAAGCTCACCATGGCTTCCTTCATCCGTAACTTGTCGTTGTGCTCGGTGCCGATCGAGCCGACCGGGCAGGCGAGGAGCGCTTGATAGGCCTGATGCATAAGCCCCTCATCGGTCGGCTGTTGGGTGACCGCGGAAAAATCACCGACTTCCTCGAAACTCGTCGGCGCCAACTGTCGGCAGGTATCGCAGTTGATGCAGGTCGCATCGACAAAAAAGTTGCCTGCGACATTGGAGTCGAGTCGTTTTTTCTCATCGGCCATGGCGCAACCTTTATGCGTCGACGCCTGAAACCTTCTTGGCTTCCTTCGCGCGATCGGCCGCCCGCCAGAGATACCAGGCTGCAGCGGTACGGTAGGGCTTCCAGCGCTCCCCGAATCGTAGCACCTCTTTCGGCATTGGCATCGAACGCCGACCATAGGCGATGCGAAACCCGTTGCGTACACCGAAGTCGTCAACTGGCAGGACGTCCGGCCGCCCCAGTTGGAAGATCAGCGGCATTTCGACCGTCCAACGGCCAATCCCACGGACCGCAATGAGCCGCTCGATGATCGCCTCGTCGTCGAGCTTCCGAACGATGGCGCCTGTCGGCACCGTACCATCGAGCGTCTTGGCAGCCAGATCGCGAAGCGCCACAACCTTGGCTTGTGAAAAGCCAGCCCCACGAATCGCCTGCGTGTTCATCGCGAGCAGATCGTCTGGTTGAGGGAACCGTCCTGTCGGAAACAAGGCCACGAACCGGCGCAAAATACTCTCCGCCGCTTTCTCATGCAGTTGTTGATAGGCAATCGCTCGTGCCAACGATTCAAACGGCGACCGACGCATCCGCGGCGTCAAGCGGTAGGGTCCGATGTCCCGAATTAATCGCTTCATGACCGGATCCGTCTTGGACAGATGCCTGATTTCTGATGCCTGTCGATCTATTTGAGAACCCATACGCCTGCCCCTAAGATTTTTCCTGGGTCAGAATGGCATCGGCCTCGATCTCGACCAACATGTCCGGATCGATCAGCCGTTGCACTTCCACCATCGTCGTCGCAGGCCGAATGGTCCCGAACACTTCACCATGGGCCCGGCCGACTTCCTCCCATTGATCAATGTTCACCACGTATATGCGCGTTCGTACCACATCGGCAAGCGAGGCACCAGCCTGCTGGATTGCCGCTTCAATCTTCTTCAACGTCTGAATCGTCTGTGCATAGGGATCCCCCTTGCCAACGAGACCTGATGCCGTCATGGCCGTCGAGCCAGATACGTATATAGAGGCTCCGACCCGTACCGCCCGCGAATAGCCGAGCTTGCCTTCCCAGGGACCACCAGTGGAAATATTCTGCCGTCCCATCCGTTCCCTCCTACATGACAATACCGCCGCCGGCGTGAATATTTTGGCCCGTCAACCACCGCGCCTCTTCACTGACGACGAACGCCACCACGTCGGCAATATCCTTGGGGAGACCAAGCCGCCTCAACGGCGACATCTGTATGCCAATCTGGCGGAACTGGTCTGTCATCATGCCCGTTTCGGTAAAACCTGGTGAGACCGTATTGACGGTAATGCCTCGTGGAGCGAGTTCCTGCGCCAGTCCTTTCGTGTACTGTTCCAGTGCGCCTTTGCTCCCAAGATAGGCCGTCGCACCGGGAAAACTCAAATGGGTTCCATCGGTCGAAATGTTCACAATGCGGCCACCCTCTTTGAGCACATTGGCCGCTTCCTGCATCGCGAAGTAGGGACCCTTGGCGTTCAAGGCGATGATCTGATCGAAGTCAGCCTCGGTTGTCTCCAGGAGTGGCCTAGGCATAAACAGCCCGGCATTGTTGACGAGGATGTCGAGCCCGCCAAATTGTTCCACCGTCTCGATTACAAGGCGGCGCGCCTATGTGACCTGGCTCATGTCAGATTGGACGGTGACTGCCTTCCCACCCTTGGCCTGAATGCCCGTGACCACCTGCTTGGCCTTCTCATCGCTGTGGTTGTAGTTCACCACGACAATGGCGCCATCTTCGGCCAATCGCTCCGCGATCGCTCGGCCGATTCCATTGGAAGCCCCGGTCACAATCGCCACTTTTCCGCTCAACGACCCCATCTGCTTGACTCCTTTATGACACTGCTACCGCAGGGGGGTTCCCCACTGCCCGGAAAACGTCCACTCTGAAATGGGCCGGCGGTTTCGTAGCTGCAGTTCTCGTTCGCGTAGGCGGTCGGAAAGGGACGCGAGCTCCCCCGGATAGCCCACCGCGATCATCGCAACCGGCTCGTAGCCCGACGGGATCTTGAGGTCGGCGCGCTCCTTCTCCACATCAAAGCCCGCCATCTGATGCGCCGCAAGTCCGAGCGCCGTGGCTTGGAGCACCAGATTCTCGACCGCCATGCCGGTGTCGTGAAAAGCATGCCGATTCGGTTTGGAATCATCCTCAAAGTTCAGGCTCGCCACGGACAGAATCAGGACCGGCGCGCGGGAGGCCCATGTGCGATTGCCTTCCACCAGGCAAGCGAGGAGCCGGTTCCACTCGGTCTCATGGTCCTTATTCGCGACGATGAACCGCCACGGCTGCTCGTTGTTGGAAGATGGTGCCCACCGGGCGGCCTCGAAGAGAATGCGGAGTTTCTCCGCTTCTACCGGCTGGTCAGAAAAGGCGCGCGGGCTCCATCGACGCTTGAACAGGTCATGAATGGGATGCTGCGCGTCTGCCGGTTTTTCCATCATCGTCTCTTACGCTTGTCCTTTCTCTCGTCGAAGCTCATATTCTGCCTGCAGCCAATCCTCGTCGGCATGGCCGTCGGTACCGCCGCGTTCGAGGAAAATCTGGTAGGCGCGCCGCTCGATCTCACCCTGCGATGGCCCGCGAGAAGCAGATGCTCCTTTTCCGAAGATGATGCGCTTCATTCGCGGTGTGTCCTCTTTCTGTATCGTGCGTTTCGGCATGGCTGCCTCCTTCGTGAAGGTCGTGAATCGACCGTCGGTGGGAACTACCTGCCCTGCATCACCTCATCCCGGGCCTCCTGGTGGCACAGACGAACCTGGGCGCTCGCGACCCGCTTCGTCCGGCGACCAGCCACCACCTAAGGCCTTATAGAGCTGGACGACCGACACCAGATGGAGGCGACGGGTGGCGGCGAGTGACAATTCCGCCTCGAAGAGACTCCGCTGTGCGATGAGGACATCCAAATAGTTCGCGAGTCCGCCTTTGTATCGCAGATTGGCGAGGTGCAAGGCCGACCGCAGAGCATTGACCTGCCTCTCCTGTGCGTCGGCCTGCTCACGGGCAGTGCTAACACCCACCAAAGCGTCTTCAACTTCCCTGAACGCGACGAGGATCGTCTGCTCGTATTGAGCCAAGACCTGCCTGGCTTGAGCTTCAACCGCTTTCTGTTGGAAGCCCAAAATCTGCGCATTGAATAATGGTCCGGCCAAGCTTGGGCCTGCAACACCGAAAAAGGTCTCGTTGGCCACCAGCCTGGACAACTGTGGACTGGCTATACCCAGAATGCCGGTGATGCTGAGCTTGGGAAACCGGTCTGCCGTGGCCATGCCGATCCTGGCGGTCGCTGCCGCTAGACCTTGCTCCGCCTGAACCACATCGGGACGCCGCTGGAGCAGTTCGGAGGGAAGGCCAGCCGGCACCACAGGTGGCATCACCTGTTCAGTGAGCGACCGCCCCCTGGAGATTTGCCTGGGATTTCTCCCCAGCAGCACGCTGAGCTCGTTCTCTTTCTGAACCATCTGACGCTTCAGCTCTGCGATGCGAGCCACGGCATTTTCCCGCTCCGCCTCGAACTGGTCAACATCCAGCCTGTTGATCACTCCCTGTCGTAGCCGCGCCTGGCCGATTCTCACCGATTCTTCCCATGCCTCCAGCGTGCGCTGGGCGATCTCCAACTGCATGTCGAACTGCCGAAGATCAAAATAGGCCTGGGCTACCCCGCCCACGAGTTGCAGGATGAGGGCTCGTCGGTTCTCTTCGCGAGCTAATAATTCGCCGAGAGCCGCCTCATTGGAGCGGCGGATACGTCCCCAGACATCAATTTCCCAGGCGAGATTCCCCTGCACATAGTAATTGAACGGGTTGGGAAACCCGGGGAAGGCAACATTCTTCGTGTTGCCGAAGACCGGCGCGTTGGCCGTTGCGTTCATCTGAGGGGCAAAGTCGGTTTTGGCGACGAGCAGCCGAGCTGCGAACTCATCAACTGTCGCGACAGCCCGCTTGAGATCCTTGTTCTCCTCCAGCGCAATACGGATCAACTTTTGGAGCTCCTCGTCGTGATAGAGTTCCCACCAAGGTACATTGGCGAGGGATGGTAAGTCTTTCCCTTCCCCGGCCATGCGAAAGGAGTCGGAGGTGGGAATGTCTGGGCGAGAATAGTCGGGCCCCATAGCGCAAGAGAGCAGGAGCATCGAAAAGGCTGCGAGGATGAGGCTGCGCATGTCACTCTCCTCCTTCTATCTCTAACGGAACCGAGCTTGTCCCAGGAGGGGGAGCCGCTTGACCAGTGCCACGCCGACTCAGTTTCCGAATCAGCACAAAAAAGAGCGGCACGAAGAAGATGGCCAAGAAGGTGGCGGCAAGCATGCCGCCGAAGACGCCGGTTCCGATGGAATTGCGACTGGCTGCGCCCGCACCGGTTGCGAGGACCAACGGCACGACGCCCAGAATAAAGGCCATCGAGGTCATCACGATCGGCCGGAACCGAATTCTGGCGGCTTCCATCGCGGCATCGACCAAGGAGTGTCCGGCTTCATAGCGTTTGTTGGCGAACTCGACGATCAGAATTGCGTTTTTTGCGGAGAGTCCGATCAGCGTGACCAATCCGATTTGGAAGTAGATGTCGTTGGACATTCCCATCACCCACACGGCGGACAAGGCTCCGAAAATACCAAAAGGCACGGCGAGGAGCACGGCAAAAGGCACGGCCCAACTCTCATACTGCGCGGCCAACACAAGAAACACCATCAGCAAGCCGAAGGCAAAGGCAAAAAGCGATTGCTGCCCGACCATGCGTTCCTGGTAGGAGATCCCGCTCCAATCGATTCCGTATCCTTGGGGAACCAACACCTCCTTGGCCACCTGAGCCAGAGCATCGAGTACCTGCCCGGAACTGTACCCCGGAGCCGCTGCTCCCAAGACCAGGGCCGTGTTGTATCCGTTGAAGTGGGTGACCGGATCCGGTCCACTGGTGAATTCCGTCGTCACCACTGTATCGAGCGGAATCATGGTGGATTTCTGTCCATTCACGGCACGTACGTAGATCTTGGCGACGTCCTCAGGCGTAGATCGAAATTGCGGCTCGGCCTCCGTTTGCACCCGATAGACACGGCCGAATTTGAGAAAGTCATTGATGTAGAGATTGCCAAAATAGGCCTGCAGCGTGTCGAACACTTCGGAGATCGGCACGCCCAACGATTTGGCTCGTTCTCGGTCCACATGGGCAAAGATTCGCGGCGCGCTCACGCGAAAGCTGGAGCCGATCGCTCCGATCGCCGGTTGCTGTCTGGCTTTGGCGAGAAACTCTTGGGCCACGCCGGCAAACTTGTTGAAATCCCCGCTGCTAGGATCCTGAAGCTGGAGGGAAAACCCGCCCGTGGCGCCGAGTCCTCGGATAGACGGGGCGTTAAAGGCCAAAATTAGCGCCTCAGGAATTTTCGCGAACTCTCCATACGCGGCGCCGATCAGGGCCTTCACGTGGTTCTGCGGTCCCTCTCGTTTGTCCCAGTGATGCAAGGGCAGAAACATCGTCGCCGCGTTCGGCCCTCTGGTGCCGAAGACGAAGTTCTGGCCGGCCAACGCATCGGTCGAATGGATAGCGGGAACTGAAAGAAAGTAGTTTTCAATTTTACTCAGCACCACATCGGTCCGTTGCTTAGACGCACCATCTGGCAGCTGTACGATCGTGATGAAGTAGCCCTGATCTTCCTCCGGCAAGAAGCTGGAGGGAATCGTCCTGAATAACCCGACGGCGAAGAGGCCGATGATGCCAAAGAGCACCAAGGATAAGACCGAGCGGTTGAGGATTGTCCCCACGACGGTCGTATAGCGAGCCTGCGTCCAACCGAAGAATCGATTGAAGACACCGAAAAAACCTCTACGCTGGCTATGGCCTGGCTTCAGCACCAGGGAACAGAGGGCTGGACTCAGGGTGAGGGCAACCATCCCGGAGATGATGACGGAGATGGCGATGGTGATAGCAAATTGCTTGTATAGCTCGCCCGTGATGCCGCCCAAGAAACCCACCGGCACGAACACGGCGCAGAGAACAAGCACGATTGCGATCACCGGTCCACTTACCTCATCCATCGCCTTCTTGGCGGCATCCTTCGGCGAAAGTCCCTCTCCTATGTGACGCTCGACGTTCTCCACCACCACGATGGCGTCATCGACCACCATCCCTATGGCAAGGACCATACCAAAGAGGGTGAGGGTGTTGATCGAAAAGCCTAGTGCCTGCATGCCGGCAAAAGTACCGATGAGGGAAACCGGCACGGCCACGCCTGGGATCAGCGTCGCGCGCCAACTTTGGAGGAACAAATACACGACGAGGATGACCAGCACCATCGCTTGCGCCAGGGTTTTGACCACTTCTTTGATGGACACTTCGATAAATCTCGTCGTATCGTACGGAATATCGTAAGAAACCCCGTGGGGAAAGCTCTTCGATACTGCGTCCATTTCCTTCCGAACTCGCTTCACCGTGTCGAGGGCATTGGCGCCTGGCGACAGGAAGGTCAAGAGAAACACATTGGGTTTGCCATTCCACCGGCCCTCGAGACTATAGGATTGAGCGCCCAGCTCGATCTTGGCTACATCTTTTAAGCGGATCATCGAACCGTCTGGGAGCGCCCGAACGATCATCTCCTCGAAATCCTTCACGTCCGTGAGACGGCCTTGCGTGATCACCGGGATCGTCAGTTCGGTACCTCTTGGCGCCGGTTCTCGCCCGATCGTCCCAGCTGGAAAGTCCCGATTTTGTTCACGGACAACATTGGCAATGTCGGTGGGCGTGAGGCTGAGTTGCGCCATCCTGATCGGGTCCAGGATCAGGCGCATCGAGTAATTCTGTCCGCCGAAGACCACCGCGTCTCCGACGCCACGCAATCGTTTGAGATTATCGATCACGTTGAGGAGCGCATAGTTGGAGATAAAGACGGTATCTTTCGTGGGATCGCTGGAACTGAGCGCGACGACCGCCAGCAGGTCGGGCGACACTTTCTTGACCGAAATGCCTTGGCGGACAACTTCGGGCGGCAACTGGGGCTCCGCCAGCTTCTGGCGGTTCTGGGTCTGTACCTGCGCGATGTCCACATTCGTACCAATCTCGAATGTGAGCTTGATGGTCATGTGCCCGTCATTGGTGCTGGTGGAATCGTAGTAGAGGAGGTTGTCGATGCCGGGAAGCTGCACTTCGATCGGGCGCGCGACTGAATCTGCGATTACTTCCGCGCTCGCGCCGGGATAGTCGGCCTCGATCTGGACGACGGGCGGCGTGATTTCCGGAAACTGGGCGATGGGCAGGCCTTGTAAGGCGACCAACCCCAGGACAACAATCACGATGGACAGGACCGAAGCGAAGATCGGGCGATCGATAAAAAAGTGCGGGATCATTTTGCCTGCTCCGGCTTCGCATCTGCCGGCTGGCCGGAAGCGGCTGGGTCGGATTGATTATACGGAACGGTTTTCACCGGCGCGCCAGGCGCGATCATGTGGAATCCCGCGATGATCACCCGCTCTCCCTCGCGTAACCCATCTTCGATGGACCACTGACTGCCGCGCCAGGACGTGGCCCGAACAGGGCGGATCTCCACCTTATTGTCAGCCCCGACGACAAAGACGATGGGTCCCTTGGGTCCCTGCTGGACGGCGCTCTGGGGGACCAGGATGACGCCGGTTCTCACGGCGCCCAAAATGCGGATTTTCACGAACTGTCCTGGGAACAGGACGCTATCCGGATTAGGGAAAGTCACGCGAAAGTCCCTGGTACCGGTGGCCGAGCGCACGCCGACTTCGAGCAAATCAAACTTGCCTTCATGGGAATAGGTGCTGCCGTCCGTAAATGTGATGACACCCCGCAGTTCGTAGAGTGTCGCGCCTTGGATCCGATTAGTCGCGCGCTCCCGGAGGCGTTTGAGGACAAACGTTTCCGGGGCGCTCGCGTTCACATACATGGGATCTAACTGGTGGATCGTGGTCAGTAGATCGGTCTGCGCGGAGATGAGGCGCCCTTCGTAGAGCCGACTCCGCTCAATCCGACCGCTGATAGGCGCAGTGATGAGCGTGTTGTCGAGATCGAACTTGGCCTTCACCTGATCGCCCTTGGCCCCCTCAAGCGCCGCCTTGGCAGCCAATTCCTCCGCCACCGCATCATCAACATCTTTTTGGCTGACCGCCTGTTCCGCCAACAGCGGTTTTACGCGAGCAAAATTTTGCTTGGCCTGCACCAGCCTTGCCTCTGCCTGAGCCACCTTGGCATTGGCGCTGCTCATGGCCGCTTTGAACGGAATCGGATCGATCTGATAGAGCCGGTCGCCCTGCTTGACGTCGCGCTCCTCGGCAAAAAACCTCTCTTTGAGGATACCCGTCACCTGGGAACGGATTTCGACCGGTCGCGACGCTTCGGTCTGACCGATGAACTCCGGTTCGTCCGGCATCGTGCCAGGCGACACCGTGACCACCGGCACCTCCGGGATGGGACGAGCCGGCGTGGAGGCCGCCTCTTTTTTGCAACCCAGTAGGCCGGTCAGGCCGAGGACGAGGAGGAGACTGAACATGCTGTAGACGAGTCTGTTACGTCGCTTCTGTGTTTTCATGTTTGTCATCAATCGTCCTTCGGGAATCATCCGGTCACTTCGTACGTTCGCCCTTTCGAGCAACTTGCGCAATATCACTTACGATACAGCTTGTAAGACAACCGGAGGCGACAAGCTTGGCCCCCTGTTGATGGAGCTTCTTCAGCAGATTCTTCCCATCCGAATCAACATAGGTCACGGCTGACAGGTCTACAGACAGAGGGAGGTTCGTCGTCGTGCCGACGGTAGAGCCCCAACACCGTTCCAGCTCCTGCACCCAAGGTCCTGCCAGACGTCCTTCAAGCCTGAGGATGATCGATTCTGCATTCGTTAGTGTTGTAATTTTCAGCATGGATTTTTTACCTCGCCCATATGGAATGGCAAGCGGCATTCCAGCAGTCATGAGCTGGTTGTTTTTTATAACCCATTGTTATTTTGGTAAAGACTTCAAGCACCGTATGGTAGACACGTCTTACTGACGATGGTGTTCTGCCGATATCCCGGCACACGCCGAACCATCGGCAGGAGCTGAAAGAACCGACCACCGAGTGGGCTGCCTGACTTCTTTCTTAACACAAGCGAGTTTTCGTGAATGCTCGGCTAGCTGGCCGATCGACACGAACCACGCCCGCGGATTGGCCGACACGCCCTGAAGTGCCCATAGCTCTATCGCTACGGGCGAAGGCATCGTGCAGCGCCGCCTTGATAGCGTCAAAATCGCCGAGCAGTTGGATCAAGGTGGCGAAAATCTGCAGTGCTTTGGAGCAGTTGAAGGGGGGCAGGTCACGGACGGTAGATCGTTTACACACAGATCGGCGCGGGTGAGCCGCGCGAGCTTTGCGAGCGTCGGATTCCAACTGGCTCTTAGGCCTCAAAGTTTCGATTGGTGGGCAACGCTTCTCATTTACTCACTCTACTTTTTTACCGGAACAACCAACGCCACTTTATCTGGCCGGAATTCACATCGGTTCCCAGTAAGCCACAACTAGGCTTAGCTTTGCCGTCGCCGAAGGATGGCGTAGAATGCCGGTACTATCACCACTTCATCTGTCGGAAGTGTATGCACGGTGTAAATATGACTCGTGCCGGTCCTAAGAAGCGTAAAACGATCCGTTGGAAACAGAACTTCTATGTCATTTTCATTCAACATGCCTGGCGTAATCTCATGCTGGAATACCCGTGCAAGGCCGGGGGGCGGCCCATACTGTTTAATCAGTTGGGTAAAGTAGGGTTCAGCAGCCGATGAAAGTTCGATAAGATATAGTATCCCTCGTATCCCAAGTAGCCCCTCTATACTCTGTATCGCCGTCGCGTGATCCGCGGGCGAAAGTTGATGCAACACCGTCCGCATGTAGACATTGGCGTCACCAATTTCCTCGTGGAGGGCTTGGGCGTCACCAGGACAAAGAACATCAAGAATACGGTACGAGACGTTGGGAGCGGCATTCTTCGTTTGGGCAATAGCAACCACTGTGGGAGAAATTTCAGTGCCAATCACCCTTGCAAAACGATCCGCAAGAAAGCGCGTTTGCGTTCCGTTGCCACACCCCAGGTCAATCAACGGCAGCTGTGGGTCCACATAGTCTTGGAATAGTACCAAGTCTTGCTGGGCCGCATGAGGGGGATCGGCATCCCAAAAAATTTCGCCCGGTGCGCCAGTCGCGGTACTCCAGTAACCCTCCCAGGATGTCAAATAGCGATTCGCCGATGTCATAGGTTTTCTCCTTTGCTGAATATATAAAAGTTAGAATTACACGCCCGCGCCTTACCCGCATTTCTTACTTCTGTAAACTCATACAACAGCTCAACGGCTGCGGCTCACGATCCCTGAAGCGTTCTCATGCAGTGTGTGCTCTCACTTCTGGCCTAGACCGAAGGTCTAGCCAAATTACAGTCGGCGATTTTCCAAGATTACCGGATCGATCAGCTCTCCGCATTGCACGCAGCGTTGTTGGGCGGAGTAGTCCGACAGATCCTGGCACCACTCGGCGACCATGAGTCCGCCGCATCGCGGACAACGATCCGTGCTGTGGATTCTTGCCCTGCTTCGAGCCGCCGCCTCAATCGATTGTTGTTGTGTCACCGCAAGCGCTGTACCCATCGATACCTCCCTCAGCGAACCACCTGTGTACTTCACGCCATTCATCACGAGGCTTAACAGCAACGAAGCCTTCTCAGCCTTGAAATGCAATTCTTTTGTCATGCGACATTCCCGACTGCTTGCCGAATTGCCGGTTCGAATGTTTCCGACGGGAGGATGTTGTAGCGCCTGCGGAGTTCTTCGACCTGCTCCCCCATGACCGGCCAGTAGTCCCAGCCGTTGTTCAGATCCACGTTCATGGCGGCCCCCCGCCGAATCGCGACCAACGCCTTCGCCGGGTCGAAAAATCCCGTTCTGGCCTTGGTGATCGGCGTCATACGGATGCCCACGTGGAATTGCAGCAAGACGAAGAAGACAAAGAGCCACGGGTCGCGCCGCTGGAAGCCTGCGCTGAAACAGGCGACTTGGACTTCTCCTTCCGGCTCCGTTCCGTAGCCGGATAACACATGCGCGCAATCGTGAAATAGAATCGGTTCCGCTGCACCGTCCTTCTCTCCCGGCAGCGCGAAGCCGTTCGCTCGGCAGTACTCCCAATAGGCACGCCCCAGCGAACCGGCGGGATAATGCTCCAAGGCTTGGTAGCGGGCCGCGAGCGCCGTATCCTCATACTTTCCGATCATCCCGCGCATAAACTTGTAAATGCCTCGGAGGCCCTCCGTGTTCCAGATATCTTTGACTTTGTCTCTCAGCCAGAATCGGCGCGCCAGATCAAGGCGCAACTGCAACATCTCTCCCTTCAGGACATGCCGCAGGTCCTTCACCTCGGGAGCACTGAGCTCCAGCGCCTGCGCGAATTGCTCGACCAGCTCTGTCTCCTGGGCGTTGGCTCTCCCGTCAATGAGGGACATCACGATTAATCCCTGCACCAGTTGCTGGCGGAGCTGCGGATCCGGAAATCCCCGGGCCAGATCCGCCGGCGTGATAGGCGAAAGTTGTTCCGGCGCATGTGTGGTGCCGAAGATCTGTTGAACCGACGCCAGCAGATGCAGTTCCGCATCGTCGAGCGTTCCATCCGCCAGAGCGACGGTTTTCATGGCGCGCAACCCCCAATAGGCTTGTTCCGAACTCGGGATCTTCGATTCCATCGTAATCTCCTTGGTGTTATCTCTGTCTGACAATCAGGCTGGGACCGTGCGACCCTCAGAAACGCTTACATCAACTCCCGCTTCACAGTTGAACGCGTGCCAGGCCTCGATTCCTCCGGCCAGTGGCCATACGCGTGCCAGACCTTTTTCGCGAAGCGTCCATGCTGCCTGCATGCTTGCTGCATCCTGTGGGCATGCGCAATAGAGGATCACATCACAATCTCGGGGAATATCACGATGCCCAGCGGTCACTTCTTCCACTGACAGCGAGAGTGAGCCTGGAATGCCCGGAACTTCTCGACGAGCGCCGTGGGGACGCAGATCAATGAAGACTGTGTCTTCCCCTGCCGCAATTTTCTCCGTGACTTGCTGAATTGATAGCTTCGGTACAAGACGCCTCACGCGATAGCGGTGCAGCGCCTTATAGACGATATAACAGGCCACACCTCCGAGCAGAATCAGCGCCATCGTCGGCCCAAGATAGGCGACCACGGATGTCGCCTGCTCAAGCTGGTCACTGAACGCATAGCCAAGCCCAATGCCGAAGCTCACCCAGAGAACTGTCCCCAAGCCGTTGTACAAGAGGTACTGCGGCACTCGAAGTCCCACGATCCCGGCAAGGGGTGGGGCAATCGTGCTCAGACCCGGGGCGAACTTAGCGACGACCAGCGAACGCGCGCCATAACGGGTGAAGAAGTCTTCAGTTCGACGGAGGCAGGAAGTCGGCTCGAGCGAGATCCGACAGAGCCAGTTCAACACTTGACGACCGCGGCGACGGCCGAGTTCGTACCACAACTGATCACCCAATAAGGCTGCAAGTATCGCTGCCCCGACCGCGACACCTAACGCCATTTGACCGGTACCCACCAATGCCCCGGCGGCGACGAGAAACAGGAGCGCAGGGACTGGGAGTCCGATCTGTTCTGCAAACACAGCGACGAAGAGCACGATAGTTCCGTGCTGCGTCAAAAAATGAAGGGTTTCGTTCATGCCTGCCCTCGTGAGCTGAGTGAAGTGAGATGTACGTGTCTTGGTACGCTCTTGAGCCATGGCAATGATCGTTCCACAGAAGCTGACTGTTTCGACAAAATGCAAACCCGTGGAAAAACCGTGAGGATCTGGCTCAACGAGGCTGATACGTGGAGACGAACGAGATGGCTGTGACGGGATGAGGCTGCCGAAATCCCGGCAGATGCCGAATGATCGGCGGGGCTATCGTGGTCGTGAAATGTTGAGCTTCTGCATCTTGGATTGCAGGGTTGTTCGCTTCATCCCGAGCCTGGCAGCGGCACCTGCAGGACCACCAATGATCCATTCCGACTCGCGAAGTGCCTTGAGAATATGTTCGCGTTCGGCTTGTTCGAGAGTCGTGGGCTTGGAGTTCGTTGTGTGACTCGGCGTCCGCTTTAATTCGGCGAGCGACACAAATAGATCTGGTCCTTGGGTAAGAATCACCGCTCGCTCTATGAAATTCTCCAGCTCCCGCACGTTGCCGGGCCAGGGATAGGCTTGGAGCGCTTTCATGGCCTCCGACGGGATCGTTTCGATGCGCTTCTTCATCCGTTGGGCGAATTTCTGAGCAAAGTGTCGAACTAACAAGGGAATATCTTCTGGGCGATCGCGCAAGGGAGGGACGGTAATCGGGAAAACCCTGAGCCTATAATACAGATCGCTGCGAAACTCCTGTTCCTCCACCATCCGACCAAGATCACGGTTGGTCGCGGCGATGACGCGGACATTGACATGAATCGTCCTGGTGCTGCCCAGGCGTTCGAACTCCTGCTCTTGGAGCACTCGGAGCAACTTTACTTGTAATTCCAACGGAATTTCCCCCACCTCATCGAGGAAGATCGTCCCGCGGTCGGCCAACTCAAACCGGCCGATCTTGGTGGCAATCGCGCCGGTGAACGCGCCTTTTTCATGTCCAAAGAGCTCGCTTTCCAATAACCCCGTCGGAATCGCGGCGCAATTGAGCTTGACGAATGTTCGCTCTCGCCGACCGCTGCTATTGTGAAGCGCCCGCGCAACGAGTTCCTTCCCACTACCTGTTTCGCCCAAAATCAGGACAGTCGAATCAGTCGCAGCCACAGTCTGGATCTCTTTGAGGAGCAGTTTGAGCGCCCGGCTGTCACCGACGATTTCCTCGAAGTTATACTCCGTCTGGATTTCCTCCTCCAGGTACAGCTTTTCCTTCGCCAGCTTGTCCCTCAGCGATGAGATTTCCTGATAGGCCATTGAATTCGCAGCGGCGAGCGCAACCTGTGCGCCGATCCAGCTGAACAATTTTGCATCGTCGTCGCTGAAAGCCTCCGCATGTGTACTGACGACGCTCAGGGTGCCCAGTGCTCGCCCGTGCGAGATCAGAGGAACGGCGCAACCGGATTTCAGACCTGCGGCGGCCCCTCGCTTGATGATCTCCGCGGGAAACTCGGTGAGGCTGAGATTTCTGATCAGAACTGGCTGCTGAGTAGTGAACGCCAACCCTTCCGGGGTTCCTTCCAACGGAATGGGATCTCCCGCTTCGGCAAAGTCTTGATGGCTAGGGAAGTCCAGCGCGTGAGTCTGCAACTGGTGAGTAGCGGGATCATAGAGACAAAACCACGCGAGATCGTGAGGGATCACACGTCCAAGGCAGCCGGAGATCGCTTTCAGGAGTTCTCTCAATTCGAGGTGCGACACGACGGCGTTGTTGATCTCCAGCACCAGGCGTAGCCGATCTCGTTCGTACTTCAGCTGCTGCTGGGCAGATTGGGCGCTCGCCGCGTGCAATACATTGTCCACGGCAACAGCGACCTGATTCGCCACCTGCTGCATGAAGTTGATCTCTGCCTCCTGATAGGTTCTCCGCTGATAGCTCCCAAATCCCATCGCCCCTAGACGACGCTGCGCCGTTGTGAGAGGAACCACACCGAAGGATTGGACGCCGTTCTCGCGCAGCATGGCCATTAGCTTCGGAAAACGTTGCTCTTGCGTGATATCGTTCACGGTTAAAGGCTGTTGGGTTTCCCACACCAATCCCCCGGGAGACTCATCGACGGATAGCTCCAGACCGGGACTGATCGCGCTGGGTGTCGTGGTCACCAAGAGCCACAGGCGCATGACATCGCGCGCGGGCTCATGCAAGACTGCGTTGATGTAATCGAACGGGACGATCTGAGGGAGCCGTTGAGCGAGATCACGAAACAGCTCTTCAAGGTCGCGGTGTGATGCAATGGATTCGGATACCTCCAGCAGGAGACGTAAACGGTCCTGTCCATGGATCAAGTCTTGATGATGGAGGACATTGTCCACCGCCACAGCGATTTGTTTAGCGACTTGCTGGAGAAATTCCAGGTCCGTTTCACCATAGGCCTCTTTCTGCAAGCTCAAAAATCCCATTGCACCCAACCGCCGCACGGCGGTGGTCAGAGGAACGAAGCAAAACGAGTTCACGCCGTCCTCACTCATGTGTTGAGTGACTTTCGGCCAGCGACGTTCTTCGGCAAGATTCGGCACTATGATGGGTTCCTGCGTCTGCCACACCAATCCGGCGGGGCTCTCTTCGACCGGCCCCTCATGCCCGCCCACGAGATCAGCCGGCACGTTCGCCTGAATGGCGTGCAGTCGCATCGTGTTTCGAACAGGATCGTGTAAAGACAGAGCCACAAAGTTCACATGGACCACTCGGGGAAGGCGCTGAGCGAGGTCTCGAAAGAGCTCGTGGAGATCGCGGTGTGCGGAGATTGCCTCTGCGACCTCCAGCAGAGCTTGGTACCGCTCCGCCAGCGTCTCACAGGGGGATGAGGAGTGCCTATCCATAGACACTCAGTATGGCCTATCGGCCCGTGACGGCTCAAGAGGGAGGAGGGAGCGGCCAGATGCCCTCTTTGCTCGCAGAACGCGCACGATAAGAATGTGCTCGTTCGATGCGCGCAGTTGAGGGCAACCTTGGCCACTCCCTTGAAGATGGATGAAGAGAGTTCGAAGAAATACGCGCAACGCGCGCAGTGGAAGAGCAATCAGCCCCCATCCCTAAAGAGGTAGCGAGAGATCTCAGAAGTATAGGGGGGCAGCCAGTCCATCCTTCTTACTCGCTGAGGCCGCACGATCAGAATGTGCTGCCTCAATGCGCGCAGTGAAGGACAGTCTGGCTGCCCCCCTGAGAGCGAACTGGGGAAAGTCCGCTGCCGTGCCGTCGGTCTTATCCTGGAATGTCGCATTGACACATGTTCAAAAGTTCATGACAATGCTCGAAAATCTGGCATGCAGGCTATTGGGATAGGCCGCTACTTAATAACATGGCCCCCCGCTCACTGATTAGCTAGCCATTTGATAGCACATGACTCTCGCCGAAACTCTAATGCACACGACTGTCCAGCTCGAATGCGCGCTAAGTAACAATCGCGCGTCTACCGGGACCGGGTTCTTTTTTTCGTTCAAGGTGGATGAAAAAACAAATGTGCCCGTTACTGTCACCAATAAACACGTAATCAAAGACTCCAAGGTCGGTACTTTCGTACTGACCAAGAGCAACGAGCAGGGCGAACCAATTCTCGGATCAACTGAACGGGTCGTTCTCGACAACTTTGAAAGCCTATGGCGGAAGCACACAGAGGAAAGTGTTGACTTAGCAGTTTTTCCTATTGCACCCCTTTATCATCAAGCTGAGGCAAAAGGGATCAAATTCTTTGCCCCACCGATTGGGGAAGATTTGCTGCCTACAGCCGAAAAGCTTGCCGATCTTTCCGGTCTCGAAAACATTACGATGATCGGCTACCCGAACGGCATTTGGGATGAAAAGAACAACATGCCGATCGTTAGGCGAGGTATTACAGCGACGAACCCGAAGTACGACTATAACGGCCTCCCAATATTTGTAATCGACTGCGCTTGCTTCCCCGGGTCCAGCGGAAGTCCCGTCCTCATTTTCGACCAAGGTGGATACCTTGATGCAAAAGGAAGACTTAACCTCGGCAGTGACCGTATTATTCTTCTTGGCGTCTTGTTTGCGGGCCCCCAGCATGTCGCGGAGGGAGAAATCCAAACAATCGAAATTCCGCTAGCTCATATCCCTATCAGCTTGTCCAAGATTCCAAACAACCTTGGTTTTGTTGTGAAGGCTCACAAGATTGCCGATTTCAGAAAGATGCTCATCCCAAATGGCCAACCAGCGATTCGACCCGGCCCGCTCCACCGGGCTTCGCCCCCATGCGCGAGCAGGTCAACCGCAACGCTAGCGCTCACGATCATGACTTTACTCACCTTCAGGCAAGCAATTAAGAAATCAGAGCCATACTCAAAACGTCATGCGATGCTGGGCAACGGATTTAGCATTGCCTGTCGGCCCGACATATTTGTGTATGGGAAGCTCTTCGAGCGCGCCGATTTCACTATGCTATCGCCCTCTGCTCGCAATGCATTTGATGCCCTTGGCACATCAGACTTTGAAAAAGTGATTAAGACTCTACGGGATGCGGTAAAGCTCCTGTCTGCATACCCACTTGCTCCCGCACCTATCCGAGACGCGATGCTGAGAGACGCCGAGGGTCTCCGGGAGGTCCTTGTTAAGACGATCGCGTCAAGTCACCCTGAACACCCAGGCAATGTCACCGAGGATGAATACGCTTCTTGCCGAAAATTCCTAGGGCATTTCGATCTTATATACACGCTCAACTACGATCTCCTTCTGTATTGGGCGTTAATGCACACAGAAGGTGACCAAAACCCTTCATCCGACGATGGCTTTCGAAAGCCAGATTATGACTACGAAACTGATTACGTTACGTGGGAACCTGGGCAGAGCCATGATCAAAATGTTTGGTATCTGCACGGAGCACTTCATGTGTTTGACACAGGTACTGAAATTCAGAAATACACTTGGGTCAATACCGGAGTCCGACTCATTGAACAAATTCGGGATGCCCTTGGCAGAGACTATTTTCCTTTGTTCGTTGCTGAAGGTACTAGCTCCGAGAAAATTGAGCGCATACGCCATAGCGATTATCTGGCGAAGGCATATCGAAGCTTTCAGAGCATTGGGGGCGCTCTATTCATATTCGGCCATTCGCTTGCATCAAACGATGAGCACTTTCTAAAGCTCATCGAAAAGGGGAAGGTGCAGCATTTATTTGTCGGACTATTCGGTGACCCAGAGTCCAAAGCGAACCAGGCGATCATTTATCGCGCAGAACGAATGATTCAGGCCCGTAAAAAATCTCCCAACTTGGCCGTTGCATTTTTCGATTCGGAAACCGCGGAAGTCTGGGGATAAAAAAACAAAGGAGACCGTAATGAGAAATAAAAAGATTGTTGGGATAGGCCGCCACTGAACAACAGGACCCCGTAGCCTACTTAAGAGTTAGGAGAAATTATGACCAAATCCGATGCCGCCTTACTGACCGAGATAGTCGCCGCTTTCTCCACTGTCGTTACGGAGACGACACGTGCAATCGCGCGCAATTCCGGCGGTAAAATTTCTCGACACTTGATTGCGATCGATCTCCAAAGACAGGCAGACAACCTGCCATCGACTCTCGGAACGGCCAAACGCATTTTTGGCAACATCGCCGCGCAGATGGACGACAAACCAATTAATCCCATCGTTTTCACCTCTCGCTCAACCACCCCCGCTGCTCGGCCCTCTTCATCTCGTGCAAAATGATTTTTGGAAGAAGCTTAAGGAGCATTCTTACACGGATCAGTCTATTTATAGTTAGTTTTCTTCATCAAGCTCGCACAGGATTCATATGCAAATGAACGAATACAGATACGGTAATGGTATGAACTCATATCGTGCAGCTGGAGAACTTACAGGGATAACGAATCTAGTCGATGCGTTCTACTCAAACATGGATGACTTTCCGGAAGCCAGTGTTATTAGGAACATGCATCCCGAGGATTTAACCGAGTCGCGCAAGAAATTAACGTTCTTTCTTTGCGGATTGCTAGGCGGCCCCAGGCTGTATATCGAGCATTACGGCGGAGTCAACCTCCCTGATTTTCATCGGCAATTCCCAATTGGAAATGACGAGCGAGACGCTTGGATGCTCTGTATGCAACGTGCCATTTCTGTTCAGCCATATGAGGCGTCATTTAAAGAGTATTTACTAGCTCGATTGTGGATTCCAGCGGAAAGAATCAGGCTGTTCAATTCGACAGACATCTAACAATGGCCTGGAGTGGGGTACATTTTCCGCTACGCCCTCCGGGCCCCACTCCAAATGGGAAACCTAAGGGGACATTCTGGTTTTCTTGATGCGTGAATCGAGCAGCCGCTGCAACCGTTCAGAACGTCCCTATGTCTATTCTTATATTCATGCCCTCAACTGGGGCCCGGCAGGCGTTCGTAGTCCGTTAGACGGACCTGACCTCTTTCACGGAGGTGGTGTTATGCTGATCCGTGTAACATGCCGTGATAAACTGCTCGGAAAGGCAATTTCCAATTGAGGGCAACGGGCAGGCGCTTGGCAAGGCCTCGAAAGAGTTCGTAGTGATCGCGGTGTGCGAAATCGCCTCCGCTCCTTCAAACGGTCTCTTCAATCTGGAAGACCTATAAGAGAATCATTTACCGCTGTCTGGTGCGTTCACCGGCACCTTCAGCGCTTCGCCTTCCTGCGACAGAAGCAAGACCAACAATTTGGCCGGCTCCGTCAGGCTCGCATTTCTGGACACCAGATGCGGCTTCTTGGGAGACTCATACCAATGCTCACCTTTGGTATACGTCATGGGCTGCTCACCTTCTACCTGCGTCACCACCGCTCCCTCCAGGACATAGGCGAACACTGAGCCTGGATGGACGTGTGGGTCGGATGCGGCTCCCGGCGCATAGTCCAAGCTCAGCACTGTGGCCACTTTCCCGGCCATGTCGGTCAGAGGCTGCTTCATCAGCACCGACACGCTGTCTTCTGCTAACACGGTCGCCTGTCCCATAACTACAACTACTCCGGCCAAGGCCGTCCATTTTAATGCCTGTTTCACTACTGTGCGGGTAGAGGATGCAATCGTCATCATCGGAGTGTTCCTTTCTCGCTTATTTGGTCGCGTACATCATAGCGCAGCCATGCGCAGCACATTCTTGCCGCGCACAGGTTTCTGTTCGTAGGCCTGCCGAACGTCACCCATAGTGAAGACGGTACCCACAATCGGTCGAATGAGGCCGGCATCGATCAAACGTGAGATTTCGATTAACTGAACCCGGTTTGGTTCGACGATGAAGAAGGCGTCGCGCACTCGCGGCTGGCTGAACCGTTCGGCATCAGCCGCAATGGTCACCAACTGACCGCCCTTTCTGAGGACCCCCCATGAGCGGTCTCTCGTGTCTGCTCCTACAGTATCAATCACCACATCAACGTCTCGGACGACCGTCTCAAACGGCGTTGTCCGGTAATCAATGACTTCGTCGGCACCGAGCGCCGTGACAAAGTCGGCATTCGCCGCTGACGCCGTGGCGATCACATGTGCTTTCTTATGACGGGCCAACTGCACGGCGAAGCTGCCGACTCCACCGGCTGCACCATGGACCAACACCCGTTTCCCTTCCGAAAGCTTTGCGCGATTGATGAGTGCCTGCCAGGCGGTCAGGGCTGAGATCGGTGCTGCAGCCGCCTGAGCATGGTCAAGCGCGACGGGCTTCGGCGCGATGTGGGCGGGAACGGTCAGGCAATATTCCGCCTGGGCACCGTCGATGAACCAATCGCTCAATCCATAGACGGGATCCCCGACCTGGACACCCGTGCAAGCCGGTCCTATCGCGTCGACGACACCGGAGAACTCGTGGCCGAGAATAATGGGAAACTGTCTGGTGCCGCCGTCAGGAGTATGGAATGTGGGATACCACGCGAACTCCGTTGGCGTGATCGCTGTGGCATAGACCTGAACGAGCACTTGATTATCCTTCGGACTGGGTTTCGGCGCCTCCTCATAGAGAAGTGATTCCGATCCACCAACCTGATGCAACCGTATCGCCCTCATTGGGATGACTTCCTCGCGCGGTCTTACTTCTCTATCTCAAATCCATCACTCTGCCACCAACGCCAGCCGCCCTCGAGTTCCATCACGGGGTAGCCCTTGCTCGCAAATAGAACCGCCGCGGTCGCGGCCAGGTGGCAGACGTGTGAATAGCAGTACAGCACATTGATCTTGTTTTTGTGGAGACGCGCCTTCACGACCTTAGCGTTGTCCCACTGGTCCTTCGGCAGATTGAGTGCGCCAGGGATATGCCCCTCTGCATAATCTTCGGCCGCACGCACATCCACGATGTTCACCGGCTCTCCCTGTTTGAACCAGCGCTCTAGTTCGACCGGACCTGTCGTAAAGGCCATCTTGTCCTGGAAATACTTCTTTGCCTTTGAGGCGCTGGAAATCTTGAGCTTGGTCGCCATGGTTGTCCTTCTGTTCGAGACGTTATCCTTCTAACTTCGCCTCCATCGTGATCGTCGTGTTCAGTAACCGCGAAATGGGGCAGCCGGCCTTGGCGGCGGCGGTCGCCTTCTCCCAGGCGGCTTGGTCCGCTTTGGGAACCTTGCCCTTCACGTCGAGATGGATTTGCGTCACCGTCCAGCCCGCTTCGAGTTTTTCAAAACTCACCGTTGCCGTTGTCTCCAGTTTGTCGGGTATCAGTCCGGCGCTTCCAAGCTGTCCCGACAGCGCCATCGTGAAGCAGCCCGCATGCGCCGCGGCAATCAGTTCTTCAGGATTCGTGCCCTTCCCGTTCTCAAATCTCGTCGCAAACGAATACTGCGTCTGCGCCAGCACTGCACTCTCTGTAGACACTGTCCCTTTGCCGCCCTTTAAATCGCCCTGCCATACCGCTGAAGCTGTTCGTTTCATGGTTTCACCGCCCTATTTGTAGTGTCGAGAGATCATGGTTGAGCAAGTCTCCGATGCTGGTGATGGTCACGTCCGCCGGTGGAAAACGAGCCAGTACCTGCCGGTCCATGGCATAGTGGCCCTGGCGAGGAAACACGGTTGTGACTCGCGAGGCCCAGGCGGTTTTCACGGCCGAGAGAATACGCAGTTTGTCGTCGATTAACACGTAATGCTCAGCTGGGTAGCGCTGCTCCACGTCGTCCAGCTCCTGGTCTTTGTGAATATAAATCAAGACGTTCCCGCCAACGGTTTCGAATAATCCGGATCGTTCGACTTTTCTCGGCTGGAAGACCACATCACCGTCCGAGAGGATCACGACCGTCCCCCACTGCTTGACCTGTTCGATCACCTCGAGCGCGTTCGGGTACAACCGGTCGGCGAATGGATAATTGATCATGAAATGAGAGACCGTCAACAGATGAGGATCACGGGGGTACTCAGTGCGATACCGTTGAAGAGCCCCTAAATAATCCGCATATCCCAACTCGACCCGCAACTGTTCGAAGATCGTCCAGTATCGTTCCTGACGCTCGCGGCCGACTTCGCGCTCAAGATAACGCTGCAAGTCTTCCGTCACCCGATCGTTGTCCAGCAGCGTGTTATCCACGTCGAAGAGAAAGACGATGCCTGAAGGCGGCATAGGAAACTCTTCTCGGTCAGTGACGCCCTGCGCCGTGAATTCGAACCGTTCTTTCGATGGCATCCATGTGCGACGAAGCAATGGTTATTGTGCTAGTGCGTCCAATCATGCCAACTCAATAACCCACGGTAAAGCACCGGCGAATATGCTTCGGCTTCTCCACCTCGTCGATCATCGCCGTCGCATAGTCCTCGACCGAGATGCGGTTTTCTCCCTTGGCATCCGCGAGCAGCTGGTCCGTTCCCAAGCGGAATTTCCCGGTTCGCTGACCCGGGAAAAGATTGGCTGAAGGAGAAAGGAAGGACCATTCCAAGCTTGGTTCTTTGCGGAGCAGGTCCAGGGCTTCACGTGTCGCGAGAGCCCCTTGCTTATATTCCGCAGGGAACTCTGGGAGATTCACTGACTGGACGCCCGGCTTTACTTCCAAGCTGCCTGCTCCCCCGACGAACAGCAGTCGCTTGACGCCCGCTTTCTTCACACCGTCAATAATGGCTCGCGTGCCCTTGACCTGCAGGTCATATATGTTGGGATTGGTCCATCCAGGATTGAAAGCACTGATCACCGCATCATGACCAGCAACCGACCGGGTCACCTCGTTTCCTTTCTGGACATCTGCTTTGTGCGGACGAAGCTTCGGATGCGGCTTTACCTTCTCCGGATGCCGTACGATGGCCGTGACCTCATGGCCTCGCTGCAACGCTTCCTGCAAAATGGCCGATCCGACAAACCCCGTCGCGCCGATCACTGCGATCTTCATGGTGCATCTCCTCTCCAGTCAAGCGGCGGGATATGGCAGATCTGCCAATTGAACAGCGAACACGATCCGATACGCACAATTGGTCTCTGTGCCTTACCGCTGCGGAACATATCGGAAGGTATGCAAGCCTTCCAACGAAATCAGAGCGTCTGGTGCGTGCCGTCGCAGAACGGCGGAGTCTTGGTCTGCTTGCACTGGCACAAGGCGATTTCTTTCTTTTCATTTAATGAAAACTCGACCGGCTCGATCCCGGTTCCTTGGTGGGACCCGTCACAGAACGGTTGGTCCCTCGAGCGTCCACATTGACACCAATAGTAGGTTCCCGGGTCCAACGAAAGCACTGCCGGCTGCTTGGCTGCAATGCGTGGTTTCTCCATGAACAGTGCTCCTTTTGTAAGTTATAAATGTAACAGCTTGATCGGTGCGAGGACGGCAGCAGGATTGTTTTTCCACACCGACTCATCCGCATCCACGTACAGTTCGACTTCGTTGTCGTCAGGATCGCGCAGGTAGAGGCTTTGACTCACGGTGTGATCACTCATGCCGTCGATCGTGACAGCCGATCGCTCCAGTTCTCGCTTGGCGGCCCGCAGTTCATCCAAATTATTGCCGACTTTGATACCGATATGATAGAGCCCGCGGCGACGGCCCTGTGGCGGCCCAGGGGCATCACCGACCTGGATAAGCAACAGCTCATGATGGGTTCGGCCGGAGGTCAAGGCTGCTGCCGTACCATCGAAGACCCGCCCGATTTCCTTGAAGCCCAGCAGGTCGCGATAGAACGCCAGAGACTGTTGTAGGTTCTTCACATAGAACACCACGTGGCCGAGATAATGAGCCTTCATGAGTTCACCTTCCGAACGTGATACCGGCCTTCTGGACTTCCTGGTAGGGGAGGAGCCAGACGAGCGATTCATCGCTGAGATCTCCTACCTGAATGCGGTTCCCCCAGGGATCGCGGAAGTCGCAACGAAAGCCGGGCACCAGCGTAAGTTTGTACTTGTTGATGAGCTTCTTCCGCACTTCCTTGATTTGTTTCTCGTCACGGACCATGAGACCGAAATG
>VBOL01000328.1 GCA_005887945.1 Nitrospirota bacterium | reverse complement strand
GCGATCATGGGAGCGGCGGGCGATTTCGCAGCCTGGGCCGTTTGCCCGCTAGGCAGGGGGGTGGAACGACCGGCGGATTTGTCCAGCGTCGGCGTGTCGGATGGAGCCAGCGCCTCCTGGGCCGAAACACCCTGATCACGCAACCACCGCCGGGCCACATTGGACTTCAAAGAGAAGCTGATACTGGTAATAGGCAGCCCATCCGGCGCGACGCGAGCTATTGCCGTATTGACTCCGATCATGCGGCCATAGGTATCCAGCAACGGTCCGCCGGAGTTGCCGCGGTTCAGTCCCGTTTCCGTCTGAAACACAGACTTTCCCTTCGTGGCGTTAAAGTTCTCGAACTCCGCGCTGATGGTGCCGGTCGTCAAGGTCCAGAGCCCGCCCTGTTCCGGATGCCCGATCGCCACAACGCGATCGCCGATCTCGGCCCTATCGGAGTCGTCCAGTTCGAGAACCGGAAACGGTCCGGACGGCCCATCGAGCTTGAGCAGCGCCAGGTCCAACGGCTGTGAAAAGGCCACGACACGAGCCTTGCCGCTCCGCGACAAATCCACCTTCCGGTCGCCGGTCACACGGTCTGGCTTCAGGTAGATTGTCAAGCGGTGATAGGGCTTGCCTGTTTGCTCCTCGATCACCACATGAGCGTTCGTCAATACGAGCCCGTCCTGTTGGATGATGGAGCCGGTGCCGCCGTTGCCCCGTTGGTCGCTGTTGGAGTACCCTATGATCATCACGACGGCTGGCGAGCTGCGCTCGTAGATTTCGCGCGGCGTCAGATCTCCCGCCAGGCCGACTCCTGGCCAGAATCCCAGGACTGTCGCTATTGCGAGCAGCAGGAGTCTTTCCATGATGCCTTCCTCTCTCACCGGGCCCCGGTCCGGTTCAGTTGCCTACATCCTGACTGAGAACTAGACCCCTATATGCAGCGAAGGATGTCAAGGGTGATGAAACCGGAATTCTATATAGATTTTCCTGCTGGTCAACAGCATACCCTTCGCTACTTCCGCCTGCAAGGCTCCAGCCCAGGTTTCAATCCACCTGTGTCCAGCGGCCTCTTCGATGATCCAGCGCTCGCCGATCGTAGGGGAACCCGAACGGTAGGACAAAATAAAGCAAGTTGCAGGTGCCCTCACCGCAGTGCAATGCGCAGGGGGGCCGAAAAAGCCGGTAAAATCCTTCCCAGGCTACTCGAACTGCTGTTGCGGTTGGAAGGCGATATCCGACGCCGCTTGAGGCCGATACGCGTGACGCCTTCCCAGGCAGGCGTGATCCTATTTCTGCGTCGTCATGCAGAGGCCAGAGTAACGGACGCCGCCACTGCGCTAGGCGTGAGGCTATTGACATTGAGTGTGATGGTCAAAGTCCTGGTGCGGAAGCGTTGGGTCACCAAGCGTCGCTCAGTTACGGTTACCCGTGTTGTGCATTTGCGGCTCAGTCGGCGGGGGAACGCGCTCGCCCTACAAATCGAGCAGCGGGTACGCCAAGTAAATGCCACACTGGCCGAACAGGACCGAAGAACCCTCGGCATGAACCCGAAGGGCAGCCACGCATAGTCCCTTGCCAGGTGTGTTGGTTCGCTCCTACAATACGCCTCCCTGCGAGGCTCCCATGCCCTTCATCCTTCGCCCCTTCCGTCGCTTCCCTGTTTGGTCCCTCTGTGTGCTCCTCGCTGTCCTGACACCCTCTCCAGCCGCCGCTGTCTCTGAGTATCATGGCCTCGTCGTCCGGGTCCTCGACGGCGATACCCTCGAAGTCCTCCACAAGCAACACCCTGAACGCATCCGCTTGAACGGCATCGACTGCCCCGAGAAGGGCCAGCCGTACGGTCATCAAGCCAAGCAGGCTACGTCCGCGATGGTGTTTGGGAGAGAAGTCATCCTCCAGACGCACGGCCGCGACAAGTCTGGACACACCCTTGCCGATGTGCTTCTGCCCGATGGGACCCACGTCAATCACACGCTGGTCAAAAACGGCTGGTGTTGGTGGTATCGGAAGTACGCTCCCAGGAATACAGAATTAGCGAGGCTCGAGCAGAATGCACGAGAGACGAAGAAAGGCTTGTGGGTGGGTCAGACTCATATCCCGCCGTGGCAGTGGAGAAAGCGGACCCGGTGAGGCCGCCACTAGAGTGGAGCGGAAAGCGCGGCATTGTCCGTGATGATCAAGGCGCTCTCTTCGCTTGGGAACCCTCCTGCGTGTGGAAATTCGTAGGGTGGCGGGGGGTGGCGGGAGGTGGTATAGAGATCTCGCGGGCACAGGCGCTATGCTCGCTACCGATACGTCAGGCAACTTTTCACGAGTTCGGCCTCTTCCGCCTTGCCGTGTCACGTATGGGTGGCCCACCACGGCTCACGAATTCCTCCTCCGGGCCTAAGAACGGGGGTATGGAAATCACCTTCACTTCTGGTTGCTGCGCCTCACGGACTAACTGACACACCTGTTCAAGGCAGGCCCGAGCGTCTGGGGAGACCTCCAGAAAGCTCACCCCAAATTGATTGTCCTGAACCCATCGAACGGCTGCCAGGTCGACCTGCACAGGCTGTGCCACGTCGGGAAGCCAGAGCTGCAGTCGCAGGCGCGTCCCAAACGGAAGGGGGGGCGTTCCTTTGATTCGACATCCCTGCCGAGTCAGGTCCATGAGCGTCCCGTCTCCTTGTCCCCCGGCATGTCGATATTCCACCCGCCCATGCACCATGCCCCGAGCATCACGTCGCTTGGCCATCCTCTTACTCCTTTTCGGCGAATACCGCTGTACAGGAACCGTATCACGAAGGATCGAGGGCACTAGACCTAAATTGCAAAATTGAAAGGGCGGCGCAAAATGGGAATACAAGTGAAGGCCTTCCAGAAAAGAAATCGCCCTCGTAAGAAGGTGTCGGGACTCGTTCTGTCTGAACAGTCGCCTCAGGCATGCCCGCCGCTTGACACCTTCCCCGAATAGAGCTGTGGTTGTGATTCCACCCGGAGAGGTTCACGCCGCGCTATGCCCGAATGAGAAGGTGGTCGGTGAGCGCAGGTTCTTCGATGTGCATGGGTGTGGGGGCATCGAGAAATCGTGTCAGTCTCATCCGGTCATCTGAGCTCACCTGGATCACTTCCACCCCTCCTGCAGCAACGTCAGTTTCTGCTCGGCGCTCCACCGTCGCCGTCGGCCACGCCCCGGTTGGACAGGCTTCACCGCTGTGTCAATTTATCCCTCCCCGCTTATACGCCCTGTCCAGAATTTAAGTGGGGCACAGCAGTTCCTAGTACTGCTTAGTTTAACCAATGGGATAGTTTACTGCCCCTTGCTTTGCTCCTCTGCGAGCCTTTGGGCCTCAATAAGCTGATCAGGACCCATCTCGATCGCCACAACTTGTCGCATGCTGGCTGCGCGTTCATGGCCTTGAGCTGCCGCAAGATTAAACCACTTATGCGCCTGAACTCTGTCTATCGTCACGCCGCGCCCTTCCCAGTAGATCTGACCGAGTAGGCACTGGCCTTCGGCATTCTTCTTCACGGCCGCTTGCTCGAGGAGCTTTCTCGCTTCGGCGTAGTTTTGCGGAACCCCTTGTCCCTTGAGATAGAGCTGCGCTAAACGAATCTCTGACTTGATGTCGCCTTCCTCAGTAGCCTTCTTATACCACTGCGATGGTTGCTCATAGTTCTGCGAGATCCCCTCGCTCCGCTCATACAACTCAGCGAGCCTGACTTGGGCCTCGCGATGGCCGTGTTCTGCGGCCCGTTGGTACCACTTCAATGACTCGTTGGGATCCCGATCAACCACTTTTCCTTCCCAATACATGGACGCGAGCTGATATTGTGCCTCGGCCTCGCCGGCATCCACACGCGCGCGGAGCTTCGATTCGTAGCTCGCACAGCTTGCAATTAGAAACAGGACGCCAAGAAATAGTATGTAGGTGAAGCGCTTCATGGCACCCTCCCTAAAATTCGTTTACTGCGACATCGGCTTCTTAACATGCCCTTCCACTGAATTATGATATTGCACTGTCGTTAGTATTTCACACCGTCTAACCGGGCATAACGGCAGTCCTAGGGTATGTTATGCCCCGCTTAAAGGGTCGTGAAACCGGTTTCCTAAACGGCGGGTCGCACGTCTAGGCCGCTAGAACAATTCCTTGAACTTTAAAGCGCAGTGCATCGGTTAACGACGGTAGGAACCCCTGCCCTCCACCAAATCTGGCTTGCGCGTACCGACCGCCTCAGAATACATAGCGGTCGCTCTTGGGTGGTTGTTTCCGCAGTGTTGGCTGCTTCCACTACCCATATTCCATGTCGTGGATCACCGTGCGTGACCGCAACGCGCCAAGCGCCGCTTTCCCTCTATCCGCAGGGTTGCGGTTTTCCTCTGTCTCCAGGTGTACCCTGGTACTATGGCTGCCAGACCTCGCAGGAAGCGGTTGGCGTTCCTCGCTGCCACTGCCGTGCT
>VBOL01000070.1 GCA_005887945.1 Nitrospirota bacterium | reverse complement strand
CGAACTTGCGGCAAAACCCCAGGCGCCGTGATAGAGAACGCGGATCCCAAACCCTCTGTCCTGCATGTCGCGAATGGAAGCGATGCGGCGATCTTCGCCACGAATGGTCTGGGTCGTGCTGTCGAGGAGCCGGATATCGCCGTACTCAGCCCCGGAAGCAACAACGCGTTTCAGCGTGAGTTCGGCAAGTTCGTCCCAATTGGGAGCGCTCATCGCGTGACCGCCTTTGTGAGGTGTGAACGAGTCTCGAACGCGGTTAGTATAACAGGATCATGGGGAAGTTCGCAGAGGATCAGGAAGGAGGTAACGCATTAAGATCTGCTAGAATACTCCTGTGATGTCGGTGCTAAATTTGTTTCTGAGGATCGGCGTGGCTTCTTCGATGTTCGCGTCTTTCTGCAGTACGTGCGCGACCGTGCGTATTTTGGTAGTACGGGCAGTATGCGATACCGCACGAACCACCTCCTGTAGATCAACTGCACGCGGATTCTACGGAGTATTTCCCTAACTCAGCAACAACGAAATCAAGGGCGCTCAGCCGGTGCGACACGCGGACGGCAGGTTCTCTTCATCGCTCTGGCATCCGCCCATCCCCACGCCCACGCTGCAGCCCGGCACAATCAGTCCGAACGTCGGCAGCCAAGTCCAACCTCGTATGTGTACCTCCCTCTCTCCCTAACATCGCCAAGCATTGGCCGAGCCCTATATCGTTGCCACGACTTACCTGGCACCATGATTCCGTGGCCTGGCTTTTCCTGGTCCTCTCACCTACCATCAACGCGATGCAGCCTCCCGAACAGACTCCGCGCCAGCGCATCATCGAACTAATTACCGGCACCAGGCTATCGTCTTACCAGTTGGCACAGATGCTGGGCATTCCCGAGCGACAGGTCGAGGGGCATCTGACCCACGTCGTGAAGACCATCGCACGCGACAAGACAAGGCGGTTCATCCTGAACCCGGCACGCTGTCACGACTGTGACTTTGTCTTTCGTGACCGCAGCCGTCTGACGAGTCCAAGCCGCTGCCCGCAATGTCGAAGCGAAGCCATCGCGGCACCACGCTACGGCATCGATCTATTTGCGCCGCAGCTTGAATAGCTTTCCGCCTGGTACATTTTGCATTTTCTTTGGCCTCCTCGGCAATTTCGTTTAGCGTAGAAGAGAAGGTCTTGGCGGGATGTCTCTTAACCCGCATTATTTATGGGCGCTTCTGCTGCAATCACCGATCTGCTGCTCCGACGAGCCTCCGGCCAGCGGGCTCGCCCCTCGGACCCTCACCGTACTGCACGAGTACGCATCGGGTTCTCAGGGTTCCGCGCGCTGGTTTCGCCACGAATCGTCATGAATAATGCGGGGTAATCAGACCAGACAAACGCCACGCGACCAACGCTGGTGGCAGAAACTGGGAGAGTGATCGAAAAAACAATGAGACAATGGATTCACATAATAGGGGCCGTTGTTTTCTGTGTTGTCCTAGCCGCCTGCAGCGGGGAGAAGCCGAAGGAACTGCTCGAGACAGCCGAGCTGGAATAACGGCAACACAACGCGGTCCATGCAAGGCAACTGTACGAAGACCTCGTCCGTTTGTACCCATCCAGCCCACAGGCGGAAACCGCGCGCAAGCGTCTCGTCTCACTCAATCAAAGCCAGTAGTTCACTTGGCTGGTCATCCCTGGCCCCTCCCACTCACTCACTTCTTCTGATTAGACTGCGGCAAGGTGTCCCTCTCAAGATCACCCATACCCCATCTTATGAGGGATAGCGCCGAAGAGCAGCCCTGTTACGCTTGAACCAGACACATTAGAAGGAAGGGGCGATTACCAGGGAGGGTGAGATGGCCAGGACCTATGTCGTTCGAGCGGGGCAGCGCATCTCAATCCACTGTCCCTTTCTGTATCATGGCGAGAACTTCCACGGGAAAGGGCACCTCTGGGATCTGTCGGCATCCGGCTGGCGAGCCACGGGAGACCACCCGGTCACACCGGGTATGAGTATGCCGGTCTACCTCGAACTTGCCGATGATGGAGAGTCCAAGTATTTACTGATCGACTCCGCTATTGTCCGGTGGTCGAACGGACGCGATGCCGGGTGGGAAGTCCGAAAGATTGGTGCGACCTCGCGAGCCAGGCTGATTCGGTTTCTGGATCAGATGAGATACGAGTTGTCCTGCGAGTTGGTAGGAGAAGGATCTCGGTAACATGCTCTTTCTGCATTCACAGCGAGCCCCGAGGAAACCATGGGAAGAACGCGTTCGTCGTCCGTTGGTACTCTCGATAGTCTTCTCCCCGGCTCGCGAGGGCCTGTCGCTCCGTCCAGGGAATGCCCGTGACTTTCAGTAGTGCCCACCCCATGCCGATTGGGCCAATCCAGGTCAAGAGCCATCCAGGTGAGCTCACTCCCATGATAACGTAGGCCCACCAGTGCAACCATTCAAAGAAATAATTCGGATGGCGTGAATAGCGCCAGAGTCCATCGCAACAGACCCGGTCGTGATTCCACGACTTGGATCGGAATTGCGCGAGCTGCCGGTCCGCCATGGCTTCCCCGGAAACCGCGACGATCCAGATCGGCAACCCGACGAGCTCGATCAGTGCGAATGAGGGTCGTGGGTTGTGGATCAGAACCAGAAACGGAAGGGAAAAGGACGCCACGGCCACCGCTCGTAGTTGAAAGTATCCGAACATGTTGAGCCGTTCGGATGCGCCCCATTGCTCGCGCAGGCGGCGATAGCGAGCGTCCTCCGTCTTACCGATCACCCGATTGAGGAGGATGTAGAATCCCAGCCTCCCTGCATAGAGCACGGCCAAGGCAGCCACCAGCATTTTTCGCTCTGTTTCGCCGATTACCTGTGTGGCGTACCACAGCACGACCGCGATGAGACCCGCGCACCAGCCGACGTCTGCGATCGAGGCATTGCGCACGCGCAGTTGCAGGACCCATAGGCCCACCATGACGACAGCCATGGCCAGATACGCAGTGAGGACGAGGGACAGAGGATCCGATCCCATCATCGCCTCCTCCGATGTCCCCGTTCCTGCGCTTCACGTTTCACGCTTCACGGACTTCCGTCGAGGTAATCCCACAAGTCCGCACCTCGGCGCGAACGTCCGGCGAGCCATTCACGAAACCCCGGAATGCGAAACGACAGGAGGTTCTGGATCTTGTCGTAGCGGAGCGATAGGTCGGCGGGCCGGGGGCTCCCAATGTGGTTCCGTGCGGAGCCTTTCATCAGGTGACCTTTCAACTCCGGACACCAAGGCAGCAAGGTTTCACCAATTTCCCAACGCGAGAGCCGTTCGTTCCCGCCCAGGTGATAGAGACCCGGCTGCTTGCGATCGACTAATTCCCAGACGACTCGGGCGATGACACCGGCAGGAATCGGGCAGCGGAACTCGTCGGCATAGAGCGTCACGTCCTTGCCGGCCTTAGCGGTCCGACACATATCTTCGACAAAACTCCTGTCGCCGGTCTCCGAAATTCCGGCAGTCAGGACAATTCGAACGACTGTATGTCCGGGATTCTGCAAGATGGCCTGTTCGGCTTCCAGCTTGGTCTGGCCGTATACGTTGATCGGGTTCGGTTTATCCATCTCGCCATACCAGCCGGTCCTCCCGTCGAAGACTTCCCCGCTGGACAGGAAGATGAAGGGAATCCTCTGGGACAGCTGCGCGAGGTGCGCAGTGGCATCCACATTGATGCGGCGGGCTTGTTCAGGATCTTGCTCGCAGTCTTTCGTCCGACTGAGAGCCGCGCAATGAATCACCGCCAGAGGCTTTAGTGAACGAACGACGCCGGTCAGGCGCTCGGCATCGGTCAGATCGACATCCTGCCTGGTGATGCCACGCACATCCCACTGCGGCGCCCAGCGTGGCGCCGTCTTGATGAGATAGTGGCCGATGAGCCCTGCCGCACCGGTAATGAGAACGAACGGTGCCATAAGAAAGGACGCGTTCTTAGCGCGTCAGTTTGCGGTAGCGAATGCGGTGTGGCTGATCGGCTTCCTTGCCCAACCGCTTCTTCCGGTCCGCTTCATACTCGCTGTAGTTCCCTTCGAACCAGACGACCTTGCTGTCGCCTTCGAACGCCATAATGTGGGTTGCGATCCGGTCCAGAAACCAGCGATCGTGACTGCTGATGACGGCGCAGCCTGCAAAACTTTCCAATCCTTCTTCAAGTGCCCGCAAGGTGTTGATGTCGAGATCGTTGGTCGGCTCGTCGAGGATGACGAGGTTCGCTCCCTCTTTCAACATACGGGCCAGGTGCACCCGGTTGCGTTCGCCGCCGGAGATGTCCTTCACCTTCTTCTGCTGATCGGTGCCCGCGAAGTTGAACCGGGCGCAGTAGGCCCTGGCGTTGACTTCGGCCTTGCCGAGCATAATGGTCTCGTGGCCCTCGGAAATGATTTCGTAGACGGATTTGTTCGGATCTAGGCTGCGATCCTGGTCCACGTAACCCAGCTTGACTGTCTCACCAATTTTGATCGTTCCCTCATCCGGTTTCTCTATCCCGATGATCATCCGGAACATCGTCGTCTTACCGGCCCCGTTCGGACCGATCACGCCGACAATGCCGCCTTTGGGAAGACTGAAGTTCACATTCTCGTAGAGGACCTTGTCCCCATAGGATTTGCTGACGCCCTTGGATTCGACGACCACATCGCCCAGCCGTGGGCCAGACGGGATGTAGATCTCCAAATCTGCGGCCTGTTCGTCCTGTCTCTGATTGACCAAATCTTCATAGCGGTTGAGCCGCGCCTTGCCCTTCGACTGACGGGCTTTCGGCGACATGCGGATCCATTCCAACTCATGCTCCAAAGACTTGCGGCGCTTCGATTCGGCTTTTTCTTCTTTCTCCAGCCGCAGCTGCTTCTGTTCCAACCAGGACGTGTAATTCCCCTGGAATGGAATGCCATGACCGCGATCGAGTTCGAGAATCCAGCCGGCCACGTTGTCGAGGAAGTAGCGGTCGTGCGTGACGGCGATGACCGTGCCTTTGTATTGCTGAAGGTGCTGCTCAAGCCATTGCACAGACTGATCATTAGGCGGCAGAGGGCGACCCGGCGCTTCTCTCCGCCCGAGAGCAACCCAATCTTCGCGTCCGGCGGAGGACAACGCAGTGCTTCCATGGCAAGTTCGAGCACGTTTTCCAATTCCCACCCGTTTGCCGCTTCGATCTTTTCTTGCAGCTGGGCCTGCTTGTCCAGGAGCTTTTCCAATTCATCGGGAGTAGCCTCGCCCATCTTGTTGCTGACCGTGTCGTATTCGTGCAGTATGGCCACGAGTTCTTTCTTGCCCTCTTCGACGATTTCTTTCACCGTCTTGTCCTGGTCGAGTTGCGGTTCCTGCTCAAGCAGACTCACGCTGTAGCCTTTCGAGCGGGTGATCTCTCCTGTATAGTTCTGATCAACTCCGGCGATGATCCTGAGCAGCGAGCTTTTCCCCGACCCATTAAGACCCAACACACCGATCTTCGCACCGTAGTAGAAGCCGAGATAGATCTCGCGCAACACTTGCCGCTTCGGCGGATAGACCTTACCGACATTGACGAGTGAGAAAATGACTTGCTTATCATTCGTAGTCGCCATGTATTCCTCTGATTATTGGGATGGGTCACAAGGGAGCAGCCACGATAACAAAAGCCCTCGACAGTTCACAACTATGCGACAGCAGGACAGGATTCTCTTTAGCAGGAAGCTGAAAAAGTCCGCCAGCAGCGTTCTCGTATCGTTCAGAGCCTCAACGACCCCAGAGGGTACGCCTGCCCTTCCCTCGCTGCGGCCTTGCTGACGGCCTTTTTGAGCTTCCTGCGTGACTGGATGCGGTTAGATTCCCAGTTCTTCCGACAGTCGGACTTCCGATTCGTCATCAATTTCCTCAAGGCAACTGAAGCAGGCAAAGGGAAACCGGTCGATGGGGATCGCGCAGACTTCGCCGATGGCGAGCCTTCCAACGCAGGCCCGCCGCATTCTTTATGAATCAACACGAGCATCAGCCCCTCCTCTTGACTGCGCGGACGTACAGCATCTGATTCTCCCTGTCGCGCTTTTCTCGCTAGTCTCGCATTTCTCGCATGACGATTTTACTAGCTTGGGTCCAACACAAGACGCCGAAATGTGTCCAGATGTTCCGGCCCGCTCAGTCGATGGTCGCCCATTGTCAAGGTCAGTTCAACGGGATAATCTGGGTCACGGACTAGCAATTCGTCGACGAATTGCCAACTCGTACGCGGATGGATGGTCCGGTCTTGGAGGCCGTGCAACAGGGTTGTCTTAACACGACGCACCTGATCGAACCGCCTCGACCAATAGTCGTCGCTTTCCTCGACCCATTTCCACGAGAGCGGCCAATCCTTGTGGACGGGGTCATCGTCCCAAGGCATCCAGCCGGTGTCATGCCATCGTTTCCGCCGGTCGGCCGAAATTTCCCTGGCTCTGACGCCAATAGCATCGAATGCTGGGGCGATGAGAATAAGCTTTTCAACTGCCGAGCATTCCTGGGCCATCATCCAGGCGATCCAGCCACCGAATGAATTGCCGACTATGGTGATCGGCGATCCATCTTTCAGCATATTCAACACAAGCCGCGCATCGGCGATCCAATCGGACAACGTGTAGTCAGTGAACGTCCCCCCTGAGTCGCCGAACCCCCGCACATCGTAGCAACAAAATCCCCAGTCTTTCTCACGACACCACTCGGCTAAAGCCTTGCTCTTGTTGCCCCAGCGCTTCGAGAGAAATCCGGTAATGAACAGAATCTGACGATTCTTGCCTTCGGCACGATCGCCGCGAATCATTTTGCCGTCGGCGGCTGCGAGTTCGAACGAGTGCAGGCTATTCATATGTGAGTGACCGCCTTGGTAATGAACGGCCCCAGCCGCTGCAGAACCGCTCTTGGAATCTCATGGCCGCCACGGAAGCTGTGCCATTCAACCGACAGTCCAGCATGAATAAGAGTGGCACGCAACCGTTCTGCCCCAACATACGGCAGAATCTCATCCTGCATCCCATGGCTTTGAAACACCGGCAAGTTTTTGTGCTTCTGGAGCAGCGGAGCCCATTCCTGTGTGGCGAGGAGCGTTCCGGAGAGTTGGATCAGCCCGGCATAGGGCTGCGTCGTTCTGAGCATCAGATCGCAGGAGAGCATCGCGCCCTGGGAAAATCCCCCGAGGATTGTCTTACGCGGGTCTGCGCCAAATTTGCATTCGACTTCTTTGAGGAACCCCAACATGGTCTCGCGTGCAGGAGCGAGGCCTTTGGGAATGTCTTGCGAGAGATCACGCACCCGACCTTCCGCTTGATCCGCTGCAATGCGCGCCATGTCGATGAGCCACCAGGCGCGCGCATCCCCCGGCCCAAAACTCAACGAGAGCGGGCCTTCCGGAAAGACAAACCTCGTCCCGGTCGGTACATTCAAGACGTCGGCCAGCGACACAAGGTCGTCCCCCGGCGCGCCGAATCCGTGGAGAAGCAGGACGAGAGGTCCGCGACCTCCGCCCTTTCCATCTGTGCCGCCTGTGACCCGCGTCCGCAGCCCACCTAGGTGTTCTTCGCGCATGAACAGTCCGTTATCTCATATACAAATATTGCAGCAACGCGACGACGCCGTAGAGCGAGGATTCGACGACGGGTTGTTGGTAGAAGGGAACGAACGCGCCCTTCTGGTTGGCCTCGACCTGGTCGATGATGTACTGAACTTGCTCCGCACGGATTTCGTGGTCCTTGCTGAGCCCGAGAGCTTGGACCATTTGTTTGCTGAGCCCGGCCAAGACCGCCTGCTTCGCTCGGTCGGCAGATTGATAAAGCAACAATGCCACGCTCAGCGCCAGCACGACGTTCATCCCCCAGGACAGCAGCAGCAGGAGTGGGTAGTTCCAGATATCGAAGTAGTCGTTGCGCGCGGCGATCATGATCAACAAGGCGATGAAAGGGTATCGGATGAGGCGATTGACTGCTTCCGTCCGTCGGCTAATCAGGTCGATGCCGGCTAAGTACTTGAGCTTTTCAAACTCGGCCTTGTGGCTCTGGCTCAATCCATACTCGCGCAAGTACTCCTGCTGCACCTGCTCCGACCACCCACCGCTCGAAGTGCTCACCCAACCGACCCACCGACGGCACAACATGACCTCGTCGAACACCGCCAGGTTCAGCAGCACCACGAGGCTCACGCTGACCAGCGTCATGATCACGTCCACTCGACAGCTCAGCCACCCCCGACAGGGATGGATCATCTCTTCGTCAACGACCCACTGACCCAGGGAAACCATGACAGCGCCATAGAGCAGGAACAGGACCAGGACGCGCGCAGTCCGCTGCAACGGATCTGCCGCATCGAGGTACCAGGTCCAGGCTTGATCGACCGTGGTGGCCGTTCTGGTGGCGGCCGAATGATAGACCCGTTGCACATTGGTCAAAAATGTCCTCGGGGTGAACCGGGAGCGAGGGCCCTGATCGATGCGAAATAAGAACTCCTTGGTTAGGTGGTCGCTGTTCCTCGTCAGATCGCGGGACCCTTTGACCAGGAAGACGAGGCATAACATCACCACGAGAAGCCGGAGCCACTCACCGGGCCAAATGCTCACACCTGCGGTCCACGAAAAGGGTTCGCCTTCATCGTGATGGGCCATGAGGGCTGTCCCGCCACCCATGGCCCAAAAGACCGCCGTACCGACCAGGATTATAAGGCCGACCACGGCGAGTAGACGCCAGGAGCGCGAGACCCACAGCCAAAGTCGCTGATTGGTCCATGCGAGCACCGTCCCAACGAACAGCCCGATCGCGACCAGCGCCGTCATGGTGGTGCTGCTGGGACTGATGCCCTGCTTCAACTGTCCCTGATTGTCCGTATGTTCCAGGTCTGCGCGCAAGGGATGGATCGTTCTCAGACCTTCGACATCGACGACGCTTAAGTCCACGGCGCCCTCTCGCCCCACTTCGAAGATCCGAGGATGTTCAGCCGCGTCGTAGATTCGGTCTTCCGGGGTCAGAGCAACGTGGTATCCCCCCGGACAGAGGGCCGCCGGGTTCTGCCGATCGCCCACTGCGCGACAGGCCACGTGATTCACCGCCCGGAGAACGGCAAAGTAGGTGGCCGTTTGATCACTGCTCCGGAATGGCGGGACATCGCGTTGCAAACCACCGTCCAACTGCAAGCCGAATGGCGAGGCGATGACCATGTTCCTGGTCCATTTATATTCGCTCGCGTGAAGGTGGCGTGCATCGAGGTCAACGGTGAAGAAGATGGCATACGGGAATGCCGGTCGCAGCGCTTTCAGAATGAGCAACGCATCGTAGGGGTCCGAGCCCAGGATACCGATCGCTTTGGCGCCTTCTCCTTCGTCTTGAATCCGCGTGGCCAAGGCGCGCACATAATCAAGCTGACTGGTGCCCTCGGGCCGTTCTTTAAGACCACCGGCCAGAGCATCCTTCGCTGTCTCAGTATTTTTGGGTTTCTCTACACCTGCGGCTTTCATGCTTTCGTCGCCAGGCACTTCGCCGTCGAGACCGCTAAGATAGCTATACCGGAAGACGTTCAAGGTCAGGGATTCGTAGTCCGCCGTGCGCTGAATCTGCAGATCAATTGCACGCGGGACTGTCGGACACCAGGCCTTGATCGTCGTCGGTACCTGGATCTGCTTCAGCTCGGCCTCCGTGAAGGTCGCCACTTTCGCACAAGCTGCCGCACGGAACTCGATGGGCAGCGCTCGACCATATAGCGAATCCCACTCCCCGATGAGGATCACCGCATCCCAACCGAGCCGTACCTGGCGACGGTCTAATTCTTCTATTAGTGTGTCGAAGAGCCGGTCGTCGGATCCGGTCTCGTAGACGAGCCGCACATCCGCGGCCGCCAGCCGATGAAAAAACTCCTGCTCACAGGCTTCATATGTCTGACACGCGGGGCCCTTTCCCCCTTCCTTCTTGAGCCCGTAGGCCAAGAGCCCTTTCATCGCACTGGCCCATGGCGAATAGAGTTCTATCCTCCCATCCGCGTTCGGCCAGACCCCGCCCCCTTCATGGGGCTCCGCATACAAGTTCCCAGCCTCTTCCAGGAGATCACGCAGGGCGGAGGAACTGTGGGGTCCCACGAGCTTGAACGTGACGGCTTGTTGCAACATCGGATTCAGACGGACCAGTTTGCGCCGGTCGTCGGTCAGGAGGCATTCGCTTTTCTGTTTCGACTCTTCGCACACCAGGGTCTGCGACAACGAGGTCAGGGTGGCCAAGAACCCTCGACTGAGGGCGTCGTCGGGAATCCAGACCACGACCGTGCTCTGGATTTGATCCCGTTCTTCGCCGCAGACCCGTGTCTTGCGGAGCCGAAACCACTCATACGGCAACGCATGACCGGCCCCCTGAGTGTCCCCCTCGATGAACGAGAGATGTCCTTCGTCTTCCGGAACATAGCAGGCCACGCCCAGCGCGGTGCCGACCGCATAGCGATCTCGAATGCGGGACTCCCTACTCTCTGCATAGGGATCGCCGCTCAGGGTCACCAATAAGACTGTGATCCGCTCATCCTTCTTGACTCGATCAGTAATCGCAAGCCGCAGTGGTCTGAGACGCTGAGAGAGGGACGACTCAACCGACTGGCTGGGTTTGTACGACCCGGCTGCTGGTGGCCGAGTTCCTCGCAGACCTCGCTGCACCGCAGCCACAGGATCTTCCCACAGCCGCGCGCGGACCGATTCCTCACCAGTGGTCTGGTTTACATCAAACCCAGTCCCTACCGGCCGCGAACTGCGCAGAGGCTCTTTCACCAACAACACGCCGGCGAGCGCAACTGCGAGGGTGACCACCCCCGCCAGAGCAACCTTCGATTGTCCACTTCCTTTTGCCATAAACTCGCTCAGCCTTTTCGTCGTCCGAGCTCAGACGGAGGCCGTCACTCTACAACAGACAGTGAGGGGGACTGCAAGGTGTTTTACGGGAACCGGCTGATAGTGCCGCTAGGTTCTGCAGACTGATGAAGAGGAAAAGGCCTGGGGGTTTTACTGCGGAACAACTTTGAAAATTCCACTGGCGTTAGACACGTACACGAAACCGTCTGCGGCGAGCACCAGACTGAGCAGACTGCCTTGCCCTCCGTTCTGAATTCTAACGACGAGAAAAACGGGGGGTCACTCTACGAACCCACTGGTACAGTGAGTCGAGCGACCCCCCACAGAGGGAACACTATCCATGAGTCAAAGCATAAAGAATGCCGGAAGAGTGTCGTGTCTACGACGAGCAACTGACTGCTAAATGCTTGCCCCAGTTGGGAGGCGGAGCTGCGTAGGCGTTCATAGCTGGCTGGTCGCTGTAGGGATTTTGCAGCAGGGTGAGCAACCGATTAATCTCGGAGAAGTCCTTCTGCTGAGCCTTCTCGATAGCTGTCTGAACCAGATAGTTGCGGAGCACGTACTTGGGATTGACGCGGTTCATGCGTACCAGGCGGTCATCGTCTCGACTCCTCTCTTCGCGCAGCCGATCCGCGTACCGATGAGCCCACTTGTCGAATGCCTCACGATCCAGGAAGAAGTCGCGGAGCGGCTCGTTCAGCGATGCGGACTCGGTCCGACACAAGCCCAATGCGCGAAAGAAGATCGTGTAATCGACATGGTGTAGCTGCATGAGGGCCAAGAGGTCTTGGATCAACGACGCATCCTCCTCCTTCGTCTCGATGAGTCCGAACTTGGCCCGCATCAACTCCATGTACTGTCCTTCGCAGAGGGGGGTGTAGCGGTCGAGTGCGGTTTTCAAATCTTCTTTCTCGGCCAACGGGAGCAACGCCTGCGCCAGACAGCTGAGATTCCAGAGACCGATATAGGGCTGTTGATTAAAGGCATAGCGGCCATTGTGGTCGGAGTGGTTACAGATGAAACCAGAATTGTAGTCGTCCATGAACCCGAACGGACCGTAGTCGAGGGTGATGCCATGGATCGACATATTATCCGTATTCATGACCCCATGGGCCCAGCCGACGGCCTGCCATTGCGCAATCAGCTTTGCGGTGCCCTCGACAACCTCGGAGAAGAATCGCGCGTACTTGTTCGAGCCATCCACCAGGTGGGGAAAGTGGTTCGCGATGACATAGTCGGCGAGGATTTTGAGCTGCTCATGCTGTTTACGGTAATAGAAGATCTCAAAGGTGCCGAAGCGCACATGAGACGGTGCCATTCGCACGAGCATCGCGCCGGTTTCGACCTGCTCGCGGTAGACTTGGTGGTCGCTCCCGACGAGACAGAGCCCCCGAGTCGTCGGAATCCCCAGGCCATGCATCGCTTCGCTGCAGAGATACTCCCGGATGGTCGAACGCAGAACCGCACGGCCATCTCCCTCTCGCGAGAATGGCGTAAGCCCCGCCCCTTTCAGATGCAGATCCCATTTCTCTCCCCGTTCGTTCCGTACTTCTCCAAGGAGGATTGCGCGCCCGTCTCCCAACTGCGGGACATAGACCCCGAACTGATGGCCGGAGTAGAGCATGGCCAACGGTTCCATCCCCGGCACGAGGAGACTTCCGCCAAACACACCGGCACATTCCGGGCGCTTCGCTTGCTCCGGATCAAGGTCGATCAGTTCGGCCGCCGCGGGATTGAAACTGACAAGACGCGGCGAAGGAAGTTGGATTGAGCTTGGCGTAGAACGCCTCGGGAAGACGCGCATAGCTGTTGTCGAACGATAATTCTTCCAGCGTGCGACTATGCGACATTAGAGTATCATTCTCGTGGATGGCTGCTGAGCGCCTGGATTTTTTCTGGTGGTTCGATCCGGAACCTGATTCAAGGACAAGACGTACCGCATTTCGTCGACGACCGTATAGACCTCGCCGGGCCAGACATAATTCTTTTTGACACCGGGTAAGTGTTCGAAAAGAGCCTCTGGCATTCTCATCGGACCGGTCTCATGTAGTTTGGGTAAAGAACCTTACCGCTCATATTTTCAATGATACGAGGAGATCGACAAGGGCTGCAATGGTCCAATAGGCCCAGGGGTCTCCCTTGTCTTCCATGGTCTGTTTGTCTAGAATGAGCCCTCTTGCAGGGCTCGGAGGATGTTCAAAGATGCCCGCGGTTCTCACCCGCGCAACCCCGGCACGCCAGGACGTGCCTTTCCCCAGGCGAGGCCGAAGCGAGCGAGGAGGCGAGGAGGTACAGACCTTACTTCGTGTGAACCGTTCGCCCTTTACACGGGTCTTGGCAACGGGAAATCCTCTCAAGTAATT
>VBOL01000325.1 GCA_005887945.1 Nitrospirota bacterium | reverse complement strand
ATAGGGAAGTCAAGACCACTGGCCAAGCGTAAGGCGAAGGTATTGGAGAATGAAACGGGCGTATTGCCTAGCCGGACGGCGTTGCTGAAGGAATGAACATTTATTCCGGTCCCCAGTGAGGCGTAGGGAATAACCCATGCGAATCCTAGATCTCGCATCGCCTCATGGGTTGGACGGAATTCTACCGTCGGGAGGAAGGAGAAGGTGTTCAACGTTCCAAAATGAGGACCCCGCAAGTCGATATTATGTCGTTGCCAATCGAACATTATTCCAACCCGTACCCATTCTCTGAGGGCGTATAGTGCCTCAAAATTGACAAGAGGCCCTACACTGGTGTGGTTGGCCAAATTCTCCAGTACCTTATTGGTAGTTATGGCCACTCCTGTGCGCAAGCCCAAGACGAGACCACGCGGTATGTATTGACCTTCCGCTTCGTTGGGGGCTACGGCAGTGCCCTTCTCCGGCGAGGCCGCTCCCAGCTTTTGGGAAGGTGCGTTGTTGGTCTGGTCTTTGTCGCCTTGGCTCTTCGGCTCGAGTGATACATCAAGAGGACAGAATATCTCAAACGCTTCCCGTGTTTCAGGAATGACTAGTTTACAGGTTGCATTGTCATACAACTTCAATTCACAAGAGGCACTGCCACCAGCGAAATTATCACACCTCAGATTGCTGATATTGATTTCGCAGTTCGTGTTTTGCGAACAGTTGTAGGAGGCGTATGGTTTGCCCTTGCCAAATCTGACCGTCCACGAGCCGTAGGTCAGCTCACTGTTAGCATCCAAGACATTTCCTAGTCGGGAAGTAACTGAACGCACTTGTGCTGGGAAATCATTCTCTGTGTGGTGTTGCCATAAAAGGGAGGCTGTGGCGCATCCCGAGACTATCAACGCACAAGCAAACGCAGAAAGGTATCGCTGCATACTAATCTCCTGAAGGCGGCATAGTTTCAGATAGCAGAAGGAGCAACGTATTCTTATCGATGACACACCATCAATGCAATAACACTAAAGAGTCATCCGTTATTTTCAGCTGGGTGCCTGTTTAATAGGTCGTCGGCGCCAATCTGGGCAACTCGCAAATTCTAAATTCAGATACATTTCTTTTTGACCCTCCAGGGAGGATACGCTGATACCCGCAGAAAATCGAGAAAGTGCCCCCACGTTCTGCTCCAGGCTTTTTGACAACCATACCTGGCTGACTTGTGCCTTGAGGGAACAGACCATCTGCAGGATTCAGTATCAGCTTCAGCTGGACCGGCTCCAACACGTTTGATCTGGATGCATCTGTTGCGTATCTTGAAAGCATTGAGGTGCGATTCGAAATACTGGGTTAGAAACTGGGTTATTGAGGGGTTTTCAGGGGATTTAACCGGGATGTTGTGCCCCGCTTAAATTGTGGACAGTTCATTGATCATTGCAAACCATCCATTTTGCAGAGAATCCAGCCCACTTCGATTCTCCATTTTCTTAAGAGACAGCCGGGTGCACTCGCTTGGTATTCTGTTCAGAGGGCCTCGGATGTCTTCCGCTCCGATGGGTTCTGAATAAATTCAGTGGGGTTCCTGAATCCATCTAGTAAGCTACCTGTCCACAATTAAAGTGGGGCACAACAGTCTCTTTCAATCAGGCCTACACCTCTCGATTCTAATCAGACTATCTTCTTCATTTGCAAGGCCTATGCAAAGTTTGCAGGTGCTTCTCTGTGGCGAACCTTCGGACCATGGAGCTGAGAGGCGCTCTGTATCCTAAGCCTCTGATAACCCCCACGCAGCTCGCCTCGATATTACAGGGCATGCGAGTTGCTTCGGGTGTTCGTCGGGAAAAAGTATATTTCAGAATTTCAGACGGGAAATGCCTATGATTGCGTACATCTGCCCTGTTTGCGGGAAATCTCTGACCATGGGGATATGGGACAACCACACTCAGCGAGTATATTGCGCCCAGTGCATCCCCCCGCTGCCAGAGAGCGAACGGATGGCGTCATCCGTTCGGACAAGGCCAGAGTCAGGCCATAAAATTGACTCGAAGCGATAGGCGACCACGGAAGGACGCCGTCAATGAACGAACCCGAGCGAATAGAGGTGGAGCCGCCGGACAATCCATGTGAGCGATGCGGCCACCCTAGACCTCGGCTGGTCTTCGACCAGTTGAGCGAGCTTGTCCTCTGTGAAAGCTGCCTGGAGCATATGCAACGGCAACAGGCCTGGTCTTTGGTCCGCGATGCCGATAGGGCCTGACATGGACATGAGGCACGACAACTCCCTCCGGTCGAACCCTGTCTATCAAGCCCGTATCGCAGAGGAAGAGACCAAACTTCGCTGGCTCATTACTCGCCAGCCCAGGAGTCGTGAGCTGGCCTATTACCTGATTTTCCTGCTCACGGCGAATGAACGGTATGCGAGTGCAATTGAGGAGTGTAGGCGAGTCCTCGATACCTATCCTGGCGACGTCATCGCTCACATGTGGAGCGAGTTAATCCATCTCAGATGGCGCCGGTCCCTTCGCCGACTCCTATCCAGCCGCCACTTTAATAGAGATCGGCGCCGGCATCGTATCACTCGTCACGCCTGCTAAGCCGTCTGCCCACACACTTCGGACATTACATCTCGCGATTCAGTACCGGAGCCTGCAATCTTTGCAGGGTCGGATAAAAGCCACTCGCTCAGCGTGGAGCTAAATCACAATACGAAAGCCTCCTTCGCGTTCTCCTTCGTCGCAAACTCAACGACATACAAGTGACTGGCGATCAATGCGCACTGAGGCACCAACGTTGCTTTATCGAGCAGAGGAGGTACGGGATCTCATGTTTGACTACGGAATGCGTATCGAGCTGGCGACTCGATTGCGGACGATGAACAGGGTTCTTGACCGGATCGTTCCGGATTCCTCCACGGAGGCCGTCGAAGCGGCTATCGAGATCATGTTGGAGGCGGTCGCGCGACGTGAGGTGGGTGAGGCCGTCGTGGCCCTCGAAGATGTGGTGGGGGCCAATCCGTTCTGGTTGCGAGGATATCTGCTGCTCGCCACCATCTACCAGCACTTCCAGAACCCCGACCAGGCCATCGCAACAACAGAGAAAGGTCTTGCCGCATGCGCCAGCGGCCTCCGCCAATGCAGTGCCCTAAAGTGGGTCGAAGCGGTGGAGCGGATCAACGGGCCTGTCGTACACAATCGCATTCAAAACCACGCAGAACGCCTCAGACGATATGAACGTATGTTTCGGCATCGGTTGGCGATGCTTCAGATCCGCTGCGGCAATCTCGACGAAGCCATTGAACAGTGGTCCGCTATCGAAGAGGTGCATTGCGCTTAAGGAAGGCCGAACCAGCAACGAATCAGCCATTTTCCGAAGCAAATACAGGAGGGACTACGCGTGAAGGATTCTCCCAGTCCGTCGACCGAAGCCCAGGCAAGCGCGATCAAATATTGCGACCGGTGCGCCCGCCGCTCCCCGGCACTCGTTTTTGACGACCTCACCTTGCAAGAGCTCTGTCAGGAGTGCTGCGACCGGTTGAACCGCAAGCGCGGAATGGCTTCCCGTCCTGGGAAACCGAAGGTGTGAGAGGGCCCTCTCGCCCGTCATTGCGGATCTTCGACGGAACCGTGCACAACTTGGAACCGAGCCTACGACCGATGCTCTTCTGAAAACTCTGCTCGAAAGCTGAATCCTTGGCTGCGATCGTCGTCACGAACTATCCTTCCTCACTGAAGAGGTCGATCGTCGCGTCACGAGAGGATGCTATCGATCGGCCGGGCGATTCAGCCCTGTTTTTCAGAGTGCTCGATATACAGCCTCAACTCTGCGTGGTACCATATTCGCGGTTGCATCCTTCTATGTGACGCCGAGATGTTTAGACCTATTCCAGAAGCCACCCTCTTCCGAAGGATTCCCTATCGGCTGATCGCGTCCGTCCTCTTGATTCTGGCCTTGGTCGTGTCCGTCATTTTGCTCTTTAGTCTGGAACAGGAAAAACTCCTCCTGCAGGGATTCACCCAAGGCAAGACCGTTCCCACGGAGCTGTTCCCGGCTCTCTGGCAGTCCCGCAGCGACCTGATCGTCGTGACGCTCCTCGTATTCTTGGTGAGTGGGATCGGAATCGCGGCGGTCATCACCGTTCTTCACTACGACAGCACCAGAAGTACCCTCGAAGAAGTGAAGGGGCTGGCGCGGAACATCCTTCAGAGTATCCCGACCGGGATACTGACTCTGAACCGCAGCGGGGTACTTACCGCCGTCAATCCCATGGCCGAAGCGGCGCTGAAGCGACCGTCAGCGGAGTTACTGGGCCATTCGTATGAATCCGTCTTTTCCGAAGGCGAGACCATTCGGAGTGTGCTCGATGGTGCGCTGCGTTCCCACCGCCATGTGAGCCAACAAGATTTGCCCTATGAAAGTCAGGACCGCACGCCGCATACAATCCGCGTCAGCACCGCCGAGTTGACCGGCGACGATGGGCAACCGGCCGGCGTGATTTTGCAAGCCCAGAATGTGACGCAATGGCTCGCGCTCGAACAACGAGTCCGCGTCGCGGATAAGTTGGCCGCATTACACACGTTGTCGGCGGGAGTGGCGCATGAGTTGCGTAATCCTTTGAGCGCGATGGACTTGAACCTACATCTCCTCGAGGAAGAACTTCAGGAAGAGAAATCATTGGGTCTGCGGGCTACGCATTACATGCAGGTGTTGAACGCCGAATGCCGGCGCCTGTCCGTGATTCTCGACAATTTCATGAAATTCGCTCGTCCCTGATCCATTGGACTGCACGAGCTGGATGTCCAGAAGGTAATCGGGCACATCATGGCACTCATGCAGTTCGAAGCGGAGGAGCACAAGGTGCAATTTGAGCAACGGGTCGAAGAGGGACTGCCTTCCGTTTTAGGGGATGAGACCCAGATCAGCCAAGTGTTGGTCAACATCGTCGTGAACGCATTCTACGCCATGCCGGATGGGGGGCTCTGCCGTATCGTCGCAAGCGAGCGAAAGAATGACACCCATCATTGGGTGGAGATTGCCGTGACGGATACAGGCGTCGGCATCAGAAAAGAAGATTTATCACGCCTGTTCGAGCCCTTTTACACAACCAAGTCGAGTGGAACCGGGCTCGGTCTCGCCATCGCCTACCGAATCATGCAGGATCATGGCGGAACCATCCAGGTGTCGAGCATACCAAGGAGCGGGACGACAGTTGTGGTGCAACTCCCCGTGGCGGTTGGTCAACCCCAGGAGGTCGCGGTGGAATCATGACGCAACCGCTTCACATGCTCGTTGTTGACGACGAGGTGAATATCCGCAACGCTCTGGTGACGATGCTTGAGAAGAAAGGATACCAGGTACGTGGGGTAGGAACAGCAGAAGAGGCACTGGAGCAACTGGAAGCGGCTCCTGTTGAGCTGGTGATCACGGATCTGCGGATGCCGGGAATCGGAGGCATGGAATTTCTCCATCGGCTCAAAGACACATGGCCGGATACGGAAGTCGTGGTGATGACCGCCTACGGGTCCATCGATACGGCTGTCGAGGCAATGCGTTACGGGGCCTACGACTATCTCACGAAACCCATCGATCGTGAGCGTTTTCCTGTCGTGGTCGACAAAGCGCTAGAGCGCCATGCCTTGGCGCACGAGAACAAGCAGCTCCGGGACCGGCTCGAAACGCGGACGCAGTTCGAGCAAATGGTCGGCGAGAGCGAGCCTATGAAGGGGATCTACAGCCTGGTGGAGATGGTGGCGGACAGCGATGTCACAGTGTTGCTCACGGGAGAAAGCGGGACCGGCAAGGAACTCATCGCCCGGGCGATCCATCACAAGAGCACCAGAGCCGACGGCCCGTTCATCACGTTGAATTGTGGAGCCCTGCCGGACAATCTCTTTGAAAGCGAGTTGTTCGGCTATGACAAAGGCGCGTTCACGGGCGCCATGGCGACCAAGATGGGGCGGTTCGAACTTGCCGACGGCGGCACGCTGCTGCTGGATGAGGTGGGTGAGTTGTCCTTCAAGTCGCAAGTCGATTTTCTGCGCGTGTTGGAGACGAAGGAATTCCGGCGCTTGGGCGGAACGAAGCTGCTCAAAGTCAATACCAGGATCATCGCCGCGACCAATCGTAACCTTGAAGAAGCGGTCAAGCAGGGAGACTTTCGAGAAGACCTCTACTACCGACTCAATGTGGTGCCCATCCGCCTCCCGCCGCTCCGTGATCGGGCGGACGATATTTCCCTGCTGGTAGACCGATTTCTCGCGGAGTGCTCTGCTCAGCATCACCGCGAGCCGAAAGACGTGTCACGGGAGGCCATGCGGCTATTGCGGTTGTATGGGTGGCCCGGAAACATTCGCCAGCTCCGGAATCTCATAGAGCGGTTGGTGGTCACGGTGAAAGATACGATGATCCAGTCCGAACACTTGCCGGAGGAAATCCAGGCCAGTAAGGAGGACGCGCGTACGATGGTGGTGACTCTGGGAACATCTCTGGATCAACTTGAGCGAGAGGTGATTCAGCGGACGTTAAGGGAAATCACGAACCATCGAGAGAAGGCTGCCAAGCTGCTGGGTATCAGTCTCCGGGCCCTCCAATATAAGATCAAAGAGTACGGTATTAGGGACTAAGCATGCGTTCTGTTCGGCCGTTCGATTCGAACTCCCCTCGTCTGACCCGTAGCCCTGCCTGATTCTCATCTCTTACGTCTGTGCACTCGTCCCTGTGCTGAGGTTGTAGGATCATTGCTGATGCTGCAAGAATGAGAGTTTCTGCTTGCCTGGGAGGAAGCGCTATCGGCAATTCTTGCAGCCGTGATGAGCTATCAAAGGGTGGGATGAATTCTCCATCTTCAGACACACCATAAGCCCGCAATTTCTTTCAAGCCCACTCAGCAATATTGACTGGCCCATCCACGGCATTCTCCCTGCCCTGGTTCTCGTATCCAGAAGCGGATGATGACCTACACGAACGAGACCGGAGGGATCTCGAAGAAAGAAGCCAAAAAGCGGAGGGGTGCGAGCAGGGCGATGAACATGGGTGGCACATCATCACAGTCGAGTTCGACCGCCAGCTCTGAGCCGGCCACGCCATGGATTAAGTGGGTGACCTTGCTCAGGTGCAGTTAATGGACTGCCATACGGATACCCTGACACGAGGTGCGCTCGCCTCGCTCAGATGTTCATTCGCACATCTTGCGCATGTCAGAGCGCCTGATTGCCAGTCAGGCGCTCGACCACACCTCTTTTCTGCAAGAACTGCAGCGGCCACACGCATGCGAAGAGCATCGATCTGCAAATAATGCAGAAGGATCTCCAGCTGCGGCCACACCATCTGCCTTGCCCTGTACGCCTATATCGTAAGTCCTCGATTTTCATCGCCACAAGCCCGCTGAGACGCTCATTCGTTCTGCGGCACTTTCCATGCACTGCTCCTATGTGTGTCACGACCAATCGATCGGAGATGGAGGGGCCTGTCCAACAGGAACGCAGGGAAACTTCCCAGTGTTGAGAACGTGCTTGCGGGTAGCTGTGTTGTCCCATTCAGTGTCTATACCCTGTCTGAGTCAGGGCTTATCCTGACTATCCGCTCGGACCGAACAGAACAGGCGTGCGAGCATGCCGGTAAAAGCTAAACGCTCGGTGGAACCTCCAGCACGCAGGCCCTCTGCGCCGAGCGAGGAATGGATCGCGCGATTCGGTCGGCTTCAGGATGCCCTGGCGGTTTGTCCCACCGATATCTTGGCGAGAAGTGAGCTGGCGACATTGTTGGAACAATCGGGACAACTGGATGAGGCCTTGTTCAATTGGAAGGCAATCCTGGCCTGCGATCCCAACAGTCTGAAGGCCCGAGAAGGGGTGGCTCGATGCCGGCAACGAATCGGACGGCCAGTGCAGTCTGTTCGGTGAGAGGGACCATGCCCACGATTTGGGGCCATCTTGACAAAGTAGACGACCTGTCGACGCGTGCTCCGCATATCCAAGTGAAGACATACTTACCTGGCGGAATCGTCATACGAGTCCGCGCCAACATTGGGGCGCAGACTCTCATCGCCAGAGGAACCGAGGCGGTTGATGTGTCGGGTCTACGGGAGGGCGAGTTCGTGGAAGTGTCATATCGACAGGGGAGAGAGGGAAGGTTGAATGCTGTCACGATCTACGTTCGACCGGAACAGACCGTCTCCCGTTAGGGCAGTCAAGCGCTTCAGGAGTTAAAGAAACACAGCGGCTACGTCGGACAATGAAGAAGCGCTGATCGCTTCAAGGAATGACAGGGAAACCGGAGATTTAGGAGGAACGGCATGTCATCGCATGGATCGGCAACTCTAGAAATAGATGTTCCAGCAATCGAGAAACCCCAAAACGGGGTGGCTGGGCTCAAGCATTGGCGGTACGACCTGATGGCGGGGCTGCAAGTCGCCATGATGGGGATCCCGCTCTCGCTCGGGATCGCGATTGCCTCCGGTGCGCCTCCTGTCTGCGGTCTGATCTCGGCGATCATCGCCGGATTTGTCTTCCCCTTCCTCGGGGGCGCCTATATCACCATCAGCGGGCCGGCCGCCGGCCTGGCGCCGGCACTGATGGCCGCCATCATCGTGTTGGGGAATGGAGATGTGGCGGTGGGCTATCCGCTCGTGCTGGTGGCCATTAGTATTGTCGGCGTCGTTCAAGTGATATTGAGCATCTTCAATGCCGGGAGATTCGCGCTGTTTTTCCCCATCTCGGTGGTCGAGGGCATGTTGATGGCGATCGGCATGCTGATCATC
>VBOL01000067.1 GCA_005887945.1 Nitrospirota bacterium | reverse complement strand
GTGGTGTGTCACGAGAAATTTCGCTCGCAGAAATCTTCCAGCTTGGATACTACTGGGAGACTAAAATCCTGCTCACGGCTGTCAGGCTGGATGTGTTTTCTGCCTTGGATGGGAAGCGGAAAACCCTCCACGACGTGGCCGGTCGTCTCGGTGTCGATGGGCAGACACTGGGACTGCTGTTGAATGCCCTTGTTGCGATGCGACTGTTGGAGAAGGATGGGGATTCCTATGGGAATTCGACGGCTGCGGCCACTCATCTGGTCCGCAACTCTGCCCAATATGTCGGGCATCTCCTTTTGCTTCACGATGCAGAATGGGACAACTGGGGCAAACTGGAGCAGACAATTCGCACGGGACAGCGGTCGGTCGACCGGCACGTCTTTGAGACCGACCCTGATTTAGGCAGCAACGTGCTGGCGGTGCTCCATCGGATCGGACAGCAGAGCGGGCCAGACTTTGCCAAGCGGCTGCAGCTGAGTGGGCCGGTGCGATTCCTGGATTTGGGAGGCGGAGCCGGGACGAACGCGATTGCTTTTTGCCAAGCCTATCCAGAGCTGACTGCCACGGTATTCGATTTGCCTGCGACGCTCCGACTCACGGAACGAACGGTGAAAGAAGTTGGTTTGGAATCGAGGATTGCGTTGCTTCCTGGCGATTTTAACAAGGATGGACTCGGCGGACCCTACGATGTGGCCCTGATGTCTGACATCTTGCACTATCAAGACTTTTCGACGAATGCGGCATTGGTGAAGAGGGTCTGGGCCGAATTGGCGCCTGGCGGCCGGTTGGTCATCAAGGATCGATTTTTAAATGAGGCAGGAACCGGTCCGGCCTGGACCACCGCGTTTGCGGTCCACATTCTGGTGAACACGGAACGAGGCGGCTGCTATAAGACGGCAGATGCGATCCAGTGGATGAGGGAAGCCGGTTTTCCAGCCGTGACAGAGTTGGAACCGTCAGCGGTCGTGCAGGGTACGAAGTCTGGTCAGGCCTGAGAGGTGGCCGCGCGAGAAGGAGCATCATGCTTGAATGGCTGAAGCAGCCGGGGTTTTTTGGAACCCACGCCACGGTCGGGGCGGACATGAGTCAGCTCATGGCGACGGTCTTTACGGGGCTCTTCGTGATCGGCTGGATTCAGGCGCGGAGACGTCGGGCGGATGCTCATCACTGGATGATGTTGAGCGGGATGATCGCCATGTTGGCGTTCTTCATAAGCTACTATTTATTTCGTCAATTAGGCGTGTTGGCCTTTGAAGGGAAAGAGGGGTTCGGTGGATCTGAAGCACTCTACCATAATGTGTTCATCCCTCTCCTGATTACTCATATCATTCTTGTGGTCATTGGGTTGGTCATGGCGGTCTACATGATTGTGCTGGGGTTCCGTGCCCAGTTGATCGAGCAAGGGCGACGGATCCTGAGCGATCGCGTCCTTCAGACGACCTGGGGGAAGATCGGTATTATCTTCGGTGCCCTCTGCGTGCCGGTGGCGGTGTACTTGCTTTATCTGGTGACGGCAGATCGTTTTCGGATGGGACGGCTGCTTGTGTGGGTTGGATTTCTCGCCCTTATCGCGATTGTGTTTGCCGTGGAGATGACGATTCAGCGTCTGTGGCCGGACGGCGGGCAACGCCACCGAACACTTGGACGCTTTACGATGACCATCTACTGCATTCTGTTTGTGACCGGAACCACCACCTACACGATGCTCTACATTCTGTATCCAGGCAAGATTGGATAAGTGATGGGTGATCTGTGACGAGTGATGCGCACGCAATGCAGAGATGGCGGATAATCACGCGCTCCGAGACGCTTCACGCCCTACGTTTCACGTCTCACGGTGCTTCACCATGCTGACCTGTGGCTGCGGTCGCTGGATGCATACCGAGGGGATCGAAGAACGTTCGTACGATGATGGGACGCCCCAGTGGTTTATTCGGACGGAATGTTGCGGCTGTGGGCTAAAAGTAGGGACCGATGTTCCTGCTGGTCAACCCGGTGGGCTGGTCGATCGGGTGATGTGGACCGATGATGCGATCCATCTGCTGGATCGCATGCCTCCGTACCTTGCCCTGCTCGTGCGCGGGGAGGTCGAGCAAGACGTGGGGGTGAGAGGAGAACGAGTCATCACCTACGACACGTTGCTCCGTCCACGAACCGGTGAACGCATCGAGTGGGAACCTGAAGCGGAACGTCGATTGGACAAGGTGCCGGCGCCGGTACGTGCCATGGCACGCATTGAATTAGAGCGGACCGCGGCCGATCGCGATGAGACGCGCATCACCGTCGCGCTGATGGAAGAAGTGAAGGCGCGCTATTTCGGGATGGGCGCCCGGAAGACGTAAGGGGTGAGGCGTTAGGGGTAAGGCGAGAACAACGGAGGCCCAGTCACCTTACGCCTCACGTTTCACGCCTAAGGGAATAAATATGTTGCATCGAATGGCGTTACGAGTATTACCCAGCCTCAGTCTGACGGTCACAGAAGACGCTGTGCGCAAGCAAAAGCGGATCGTCATGTTTGTGCCTGGGTTGGTGGCGTTCGCTGTCTATCGCTTGGCCAAGCTTCTGTTGCCGCTGTCGGAACCGATCGTCTTGTTGATGGTCAGCGGTCTTGTCGCGTTGGTGACGGCGCTGTTAGCCTATCGCGTCGGTCGCGCCACTGCGTGGGGGAGGATACTTCGAGAGGATGGGAGCCGTTTACTGCTCTGGCTCGGCGGCTGGATTGGGTTTGTGTATGGGGTCCAGCTGTCTCTGTTGGTCTTGGCGCTGCTCTGGCTTGTCGGGTATGACCATCTCAAACATCCTGATGGGCCGGCCATGATGGCCATCATCATTTCCTGTACGGCTGTCGCGCGCGACGCCTTCGAGATTGGTCGTGTGCGGAAAGTAGCCCTCATGGGCCGTCCATTTCCGACGTTTCCCGATGGAGCGGCCCTCCGCACGATGGTGGGCAATCATGCGATGGAACTTGCTCCCTGGGTCGCAGTTGGTCTCGTCGTCGGTGCACTGAGCGCGTTGCTTGGGCATCTCGTCGAGTCGGACCAGGGCGCGGCCCTCGTCCAGGTGTCCGCTGTGTCGGTGCTGGGGGGTGGGGTCGCTCTCTGTGCCTACTTAGGCGGGCTTCGTCCACAGGCATCATGGACCCAAGGGCTGTTACAGACGAAGGCGAGCGAATTGCTCAAATATTGGTGGTGGCCTGGATTCGCCTTTTCCGCGACGTACTATCTGGTGGCGGTGGGATGTGTGATTTTCCTCTTGAGACAGCCTGGAATTCCAATTTCCTATGCCATGGCCGGTGGCGGATTCGTGACAGGCATGATGGCGCTGTATTGTTACTATCTCGGGTTTCGCCGGCATGTAGAAGAACAACAGGGACACACGATGTCGAGTGACTTGCTCCGATGTCCCTTTATCATGGGAATTCTCGGCAAGTCAATGGGTGCAGGGGTTTCAATGCCGGCTGGTTCTGGCTCGAAGGTCTAACAGAATGCTCAAAAAGTGCGCCAGCAGCCATGGACTGTGGCGCGTGACGCGCGAGATATGCGAGAAAGGCGCGACGCGGACAGATTGGGTTCCCACCTCGTTTGGCCCGTCTCGCTCGTCCTGCCCGTCTCGCGCGATTATCCTGCGGGAGTGTTCTCCTGTTGTGTCACACGTGCGGACCCTCGAAGTTCTAGCACGCCAACATAGTTTCTCCGCAGCCTGCTAAGAGAGTATGTTCATGAAGAAGAGAGCGTATGGAGTAATCGGGTATTCTGTTCTGCTACTTATTGTTCTCGCGGCCTCAGGGATTGGCTGGGGTTTACATAGTCAATCCTTTGCCGAGGGCACCACCGATCTGTATTTCAAGACACCAGGGACCCCCCAGGGGCCACCGGCTCCTTCTCCCCAGGAGACCGTCTACTCGCGCATCGGGTCGTTCGACAGTCGATTGCTCGTGTGGTTCGTCACGCAACAACACACCTACTTCGGAGGGTTTGTTCTCGCGTTGCCGATCTTTTGTGTGTTGCTGGAATTTCTGGGACTCAGTAGTAAAAAGCCCGCGCTCGCACTTCGCTTTGATGGCCTTGCGCGGGATTTGGCAAAAGTCGCCCTCCTCGCCCTGTCGGTGACGGCCGTGGTCGGTGGCCTCATGCTGGGGATGTTTCTCTATTTCTATCCCAGCTTCATGAAGTACATGGGCGGGACGTTCAAGGCCTTTATGCCGGTCTATGCGTTCGTGTTTGTGGGAGAATCGCTGCTACTCGTCACCTATTACTATAGCTGGAACCGGATGGCTGAGCCGGCCTCGAAGTGGGGTCACGCATCCATCGGCCTGTTGACCAATGTATTTGGAACGGCGCTACTGCTCTTGGCGAACGCCTGGTCGGCCTTCATGATGGCTCCGGCCGGTGTCGATGCGCAAGGGCGGTTTTTGGGGAACGGATGGCATTTGCTCCATTCGGCCCTGTGGAATCCATTGAATGTCCATCGCTTCCTGGCAGACATCATGTCCGGCGGCGCCGTGGTGTTGGCCTACGCTTGCTATCGATTTTTCACCAGCAAGACTGAACAAGCGCGCGCCTATTTCGACTGGGTGGGGCATATCTTTCTGTTTGTCACGGTCTGCGCGCTGTTACCGATGCCCTTTGCCGGTTATTGGTTGATGCGATCGGTCTACGCGTTCAGCCAGAGTATGGGCGTGACGATGATGGGCGGATTACTCACCTGGCTTTTTGTGGTGCAGGCCCTCTTGATCGGCGTCCTCTTCCTCGGAGTGAATTTTTACCTGTGGCAGAGTATGGCACGCCTTCGTGGAGGGGAACGATATCAGCCCTATTACCAATTGCTGCTTACGGTGTTCATGTTGGCCCTGTTTATTTGGCTGACACCACACACCGTCTTTATGTCGGCCGGTGAACTGAAGGCGATGGGCGGAGCGTCACATCCCGTGGTCGGCAACTACGGAGTGATGTCGGCGAAGAACGGCGCGGTCAACATCATGATTCTCGTGACCACCCTGAGTTTCATGTATTACCGTCGAGCCAATCGAACGATGGTCGTGTCCTGGGTCGAGAAAGGGAACATCCTCATCGGCGCGCTGTTCTTCCTGGGGGCGCTCAACATTATCTGGCTCTCAGTGTATGGGTTCTATCTGCCGGCGAAGCTCCGCGTCGGGCTGGCGTCGCCGCAGGCTGTGACCACGTTTACAGTCCTTGTGGTCGGTATGGTGATCAATCGCATGATGCTCAAAGGGGCGCTCCTCCACGGGCCGGTCCAGTGGGGAAAAATTTCCCTCAGAGGCATGGTGGGCCTATTCGGATTGGCCGCAGCATTCTCGTGGGTCATGGGTCTCATGGGCTATATCCGTTCCTCTGGACGGTTGGCGTGGCATGTGAGTGAGTTGATGGCCGATGTCTCTCCCTGGGCCTTTACACCGGACTTCGCGTTTGCTGCGAAGATGGTGACGCTCAATATGATGGTGTTCTGGGTCGCGGTACTCACCTTATTCTGGGTGTGTCAGCGTGACCAGTCGCCTGTGATGGGAGAAGAGTTGGCCGAGGAGAACGCTAGGGTCCTGGCGCCGTCGTCGTCGCAAGAGGCATAATTATCGAAAGAGGTGGGAGATATGAGGCGAGGGGTGATGATCCGGAGGTATTTCGCGGTCGGGCTGGTGGTGTGTGGAAGCTTCGTGATGCAGGGTGCGGTCTCGGCCCAAAACCCATCCTTGGTCCTAGAGGATTTTCAGGCGAAAGAAGCGGACGGATTTCCATCGAATTGGGATCATGAGAATCAACGAAGCGAGTCCAAGGGGCGGGATGCGTATAAGGTCCAGACAGAGAACGGTGTGAATTTTCTGGCGGCGAAGGATGCGGGACAGAGGATCAAAAAAAAGAAGATCGATTGGGACCCGAAGGCCTTTCCAATCCTCACCTGGCGTTGGCGCCTGCAAAAAGCCACGACAGAAAATGAGCCTATTGCGGCGATCTATGCCTCACTGGACACCGACCTGATGTTTATTCCTGTGTTTACGAAGTATATCTGGAGTACCACCAAGGCCGAGGGCACGCTAACCGAAGGCGGCATGTTCAGTGGCTCGGAGATCGTGGTGCAAAGCGGCACGAAGGATGTCGGTCACTGGTTTGAAGAACGCGTGAACGTCTACGAAGATTTCAAACGGATTCACCAGCATGAACCAGCTGCTAAAGCCTGGGGCATCTCGATCATCGCCGGGTCCGGCGTAGAAATCGATTTTGGTTCGATGGTTGCGAGCGCAGGACGCTAGAAAAATGGACCATTGTTAACATGAGCGAGTCCGGCACGAAACAAGCTGCGATTTCGAAGGTGATTGATATCCTGTTCGGCGTGGCTGTGATGGGAACCGTTGGGACGCTCATCGGGATCATTATGGGCGGCGGCATTATGCCGCTTGCGAGTGGGGCAGGGCTGGTGCTTGGCGGAGTCATCGGGTTTATGGGCGGGCGGCGTTTCCTGGTGAGTATTTTGGTGGGAACTCTGTTGGGCGGGGCGCTTGCCTGGTTCATTGGCGGTCCGGAGAGAATATCTGTGGGCGCGGGGGCCGGTGCCGCCATGGGTGGATTTCTCGGTGTGCAGATCTCGATGTTGCTGGATATGCGCGCGGCAAAGAAGGCTGCATCTGAGCCGGCCGATCCCTCCTTGTCACGCACAATCGGAGGAGCATAAAGACGCAATGGAAAATAGGGGAGTACTCATTGGCTCAATAGCGTTTGTTTTTGGGGCGTTCGTCCTGATGATTAGTTTGCTGGCCTATGAATCCTACAAGGCGAAGCAGATGAAAGCACTGGCATCGTCGATCAAGACCGAAACTCGCCCTGCGCCGAGCAGTGCACCCTCGCTGGATTATTCCATGTATAAAACGAAGATAGGCGATGAAGGCCGAGAAATGGTGCAGGTTCCCGAAGGCCCGTTCATCATGGGCAGCAAGGACGGCGACCCGGATGAGGTTCCGGAGCGTCAAGTGTATCTCAAGGCGTTCTATCTCGACAGGAAGGAGGTATCGCAAGAGGAATATGCTCGGTTCGCCAAAATGACCAAGCGACCACTGCCCAAGATCGAAGTGTTTGAAGACGATCAATCCAAGCTGCTGCAGCCTGAGTTTGCGGCGATGAGCATGTCATGGGACGAGGCGGCGGCCTATTGCAAATGGGCGGGAAAGCGCCTTCCCACTGAAGCGGAATGGGAAAAAGCCGGCCGTGGTGAGGGAAAGCGGAAGTACGCGTGGGGCGAGACCTTCATGAACGGCCGCGCCAATGCCAATGTGGATGGGAGTGAGGACGGGTTCCGGTATCTCGCGCCTCCTGGATCGTTCGAGACCGGGCTAAGCCCCTACGGAATCTATGATATGACCGGGAACGTCGCGGAATGGGTCGCGGATTCGTACGATGAACACTACTACCAGAAAGCGCCCTACCGCGATCCGAAAGGGCCAGAAACCGGAGATTTGAAAGTTGTGCGTGGAGGGTCGTGGCGAGAGACCGAGCATAACACTCGGCTATCCAAGCGATTTGCTGCGAAGCATTGGCGGACGGATATAACGATCGGGTTTCGCTGTGCGGGTGATATGGAGGTTGGCGACAGCCCCGTGGCGTCACAATAGATATGCTCGAAACCAAATTCAAGGTCTTGTTTCTTCTTGCTGTCCTTGCGTTTGCTGCGATTCCTATCATGGGAATCCTCCGTGGCACTACGTTGACCCCGTTTGAGAAGTCGCCTGCTGATTCCACGGATGCAACCCCATCAGGGTCGCTCGATCCCTCTCAGGTGTCTCGTGAAGAGCCAGTTCGTGAAGAAATGGTCTCGATTCCGGCAGGACCCTTCATCCGTGGGACCGATCAAGGTGGGCTCGATGAACACCCGCAGCGTACGCTGGTGCTGGATGCGTTTGCCATTGATCGGTACGAAGTGACCAACTTTCAATACCAGCAATTTGTCGATGCGACCGGACATCGTAAGTCGGGTCCCCCTTCCCGCTACGCCAAGAACATGAGCAAAATGCAAGGCATCAATCAGCCTGTGGTCTACGTGTCCTGGGATGATGCGGAGGCCTATTGCCATTGGAAAGGGAAGCGGCTTCCAACTGAGGCGGAGTGGGAGAAGGCCATGCGAGGACCGGATGGCCGTCTCTGGCCCTGGGGTAACGTGGAGCAGCCCAACGGAGCGAATTGGGCCCGGGTCCAGGATGGGCATGATGTCTCCGCATCTGTCGGTACGGTTCCGACCGATAAGAGCCCATACGGTGTTATGGATGGGGCAGGAAATGTGATGGAGTGGGTGGACGACTGGTATGCTGAACGCTACTTCGAGGAGGCCCCAGAACGGAACCCGCCGAGCCCAGATCACGGTGTATTTCGGGTGCTTCGTGGGGGGGGGTATGCGACCACGGGAGCCGATATTCGCATCACCAGCCGGAGCAAGATGGTTCAGGACTTTCGGGATGAAACGATTGGGTTTCGCTGTGCGGATTCTGGTACGAAATCAGAGAGGAGTTGAAAGGGAAAACCATATAAAACTTACAAGAAATCAAAGTAGTAGAGAATGAGGAACACGGCCAAAAGTATATTGACAACCATACCGGCCAAAACTATAATATCAAACACTTTTGATTTTTTTTTCATGGAGTTTCCCCTGAGTTTTCGTGTGCGGCAAGGAATTTTGAATAACATACGGATTACTGTGTGTCAAGAAAATCGCTGAGCCGATTCGAGACGTATTATTTGCATCAGTAGAAGGAGACGCGATGGCCACGGCAACGGCGGATAGCGAGCTAAAGATCAAAATCGGTCGGATGATTTTTTACATCACTTGTGCGGTGGGACTGGGGTTTTTTTATTGGTTCGCTGGAATTCAGTGCCCCTGCTAAGCAGGGCCGTCGCAGCGCTGGGATTTCTTGAACGTCCGCAAGGTCTGAGGGAGGGAATACGATGGGTATGACAATCGTATACGTGGTGGTGTCTTTAGTTATCTGCCTCGCGTATTTTACGGCAGTCGACCACTATCTGATGGAGTCGCAGGGGCTGGACTACTGGTACCTTTTCCGAAAGTAGAGCCTAGTAGTTGTTCTCCTCCGAATCCGGGCTTGTGAGTATTATAGGTATCAATCTTTTTCGGAATGCATCAAGGAGGTATCGCATGGGTCGTGTAGCCGGGAAGAAGCTGTTCTCAATCATGGCGCTTTGCGCGATGATTAGCCTTCTCCTGCTCCCCCTCGCCGTATCGCTTCCCTCACTGGCTATTGGCGCGGATGCACCGGATGCGGTGAAGAAGGAGGGTGAGGCGAAGGTCGAGAAGGGGCGAGACGTCTATTATAAGACTGAGGGTATCGTCGTCGGTGCCCCTGCTCCGAAGACCGTCGATGGTCCTAAGGATTATCCTCGGTACAACTTCGAGAGCCGCGTGTTGCTCTGGTTTGCGAACCAGCAGCACCTCTATTACGGAAGTTTCGTACTCGCGGTCCCGATTTTCTGCATGGTTATTGAATTCATGGGGATGGTGACGAAGGATAAGGCGATGGCGAAGCGGTACGACCAGCTCGCCTATGACTTCATCAAAATCAGTCTGACGGCCTATTCGATCACCGCTATTCTGGGCGGTATCCTGATCTTCACCTTCCTGACGCTCTATCCTGCATTCTTCGGCTATCTCTCCAGTATCTTCCGCCCGGTCATGCATATCTATGCGCTGATGTTTGTGGCGGAGAGCGGAACCATTTATATCTATTACTACGGCTGGGATAAAATGAAGGAAGGGTTCCTCAAGTGGATTCACTTGAGCATGTCCGTGGTCTTGAACGTGATCGGGACATTGCTCATGTTCCTGGCGAATTCCTGGATCGGCTTCATGATGTCGCCGGCCGGCGTTGATGAGCAGGGCAGGTTCCTGGGGAACATCTGGCACGTCATTCATACCGCCCTCTGGAATCCGCTCAACGTGCATCGGATTTTGGGTAACATGGCGTTCGGCGGTGGTGTCGTGGCGGCCTACGCGGCGTACAAGTTTTTGGCCTCCAAGACAGATGAGGATCGTGCGCACTATGACTGGATGGGCTATATCGCCATGGCGCTCGGCGTGGCGTTTTTGATTCCCTTGCCTTTCGCCGGTTACTGGCTGATGCGCGAGGTCTACGCCTACCGCCAGCAGATGGGGATTACGCTCATGGGTGGTCTCCTGGCTTGGCTCTTCATTATTCAAGCCACCATGATCGGCATCCTCTTTTTGAGCACCAACTATTATCTCTGGCAGGCGCTTGGTCGAATGCGCGGTGCTGAAAAATATCAACGCTACATTAAGTATCTCGTATTTGTTCTCTGTATCGGCTTCCTAGTATTCATCACCCCCCATACGATCGTCATGACTCCAGCGGAGCTCAAGGCCATGGGTGGTCAACAGCACCCGGTGCTGGGAAACTACGGGGTTATGTCGGCCAAGAACGGTGGAATCAACGTGATCATCACCACCACCATTCTGAGCTTCGTCTGGTACATGAGAGGCAACAAGGTCTCGACGGTATCCTGGTCGAAGTTCGGCAATATCTTCATGGGTATCTTCTTCGGATGCGCCTATGTGAACATCATCTGGCTGGCGATCTACGGATATTACATCCCGGCAAACGTGCGGGTGGGTCTGTCAGTGCCTCAGGTCGCCACGACGCTGTCCTGCCTCTTCTTCATGTTTGCGCTCAACGGCTTGATGATGAAGGGCGCCAAGCAGATGGGGGCAATTGAGTGGGGGAAGATCTCTGTTCGATCGCAATATGCGTTGATTATGCTCGCAACTGCCTTTACCTGGATGATGGGCTTGATGGGGTACATACGCTCTTCGGTCCGATTGTTCTGGCATGTGAATGAGATCATGCGTGATAACTCACCTTGGGCCTATACGCATACGGTGGGTTTCGCAGCGAACATGATTTCATTCAATGTGCTGTTCTTCTGGTTCAGCATCCTATTCGTCTTCTGGCTGGGAAGCCTCGGGGTAAAGAAGGCGCCTGTCGAGGCAAAGGCAGGGGTTCCGGGCGGCGCACCGCAGCCGGTTGAGGGCCACTAATCATCTTTAGGATCTTGGTTGGGGGAGTGGAGGTATGAGGCACGTGTCTCCCTCCTACCCAAACCTCAGGAGGTTACATCCGTGGGCGATCTGATAAAGGAAGCTCTATCAATAGGGTGGCCGTTACTCGCGCTTCTCGCCGGGCTCTTCGTCTATTCGCTGGTATCCATTAAAGATCGCGTTGCAAAGAAGCGCGCGATGTTCAAGCTCTTTATCGGCATGATTGCCGCCTGCATGCTGATGGTGGCAGTTGCTCACTATAAGGGGAGCTTCTATGAAGCGAACCGGACGCTTCCGGCCTCCTTAGTTCTCATCACTGCGATGTGTTTTATGATGGGGATCTATTTCCCCAATCAAGCCGCAATGCTCAGGATCGGTGGCTTCATGTTCCTTGTTGCCGCCGGCCTGTCAGGGTATGGGAATTGGTTGCCGCAGGTCGAAGGTGGATTCCCTCCTGCAGAAGTGAAATTGGATTTTGCTTCCATGTCTGCCCAGCAACTGGCCGATGAAGGCGAGAAGATCATTTTCGGTGGAGTTGGAAAGAACAAAGAACAGGGCGCGATCGGCAAAGGCCAGTGTCCCCTCTGTCATGCGTTCCATGCGGGGATGCTGGGTGAACGCGCTCCCAACTTGCTTGGCATTCCGGAACGAGCTATTAAGGAGCGATTAGAAGATCCAAAATATAGTAAGGGCAAGCCGCAGGCTAGAGAGTATGAGCAAAAGGAATCCTTCCCTGGGGCGGGGACTGCGGAAACTGCGCAGGAATATATCGCTGAGTCCCACTCCTGCCCGAGCTGTTATGTCGTTGTCGGTTACGGCGTCAAGGGAACGAACGATAAATCAAGCCCGATGCCTCCCATTCACAAGCCACCGATCTCCTTGAGTCTTCCTGAGTTGGCGGCCGTGGACACCTGGTTGTGGGTCCAAGCTGACCGGCCTAAACAGCAGGAAGATAAGCCGGCAGGTGAGGCAAGCGCGCTCTTGGCGGATGGGACCGAGACGGTAGATCAAATTTTTACCAAGGCACAATGTATCATGTGCCATACGATTCCAGGCATCCCTGGTGCACTTGGCAAGCAGGGTCCCCTGCTGGAAGAGGGGACGAACGCACCGAACAGAATAAAGGATCCAGCATACAAGGGGGGCGCGCATAGCACTCCAGAGTACATCATGGAGTCCGTGGTATCACCCAGTACCTACGTTGTAAAAGGATTTCCTGACAATCTGATGCCGAAGGTCTTCGGGCAGAAATTGAGCGCAGGCGCTCTGAAAAAGATCGTCGATTATCTGTCGCAGGTAAAGGCGGGTTCGCCGCCACCGAAGATTTCATGATCTTGGCTATCTATCTCTTTTGTCGAGCAATGGGAGTTCACCGATGAAAGCATTAATGTCAGTCGGGGCACTCATAGGGGTAGTTGGAATACTCCTGCTTGCAGGAATGACCGTGGGCATCGTTCCGTCAAACGCTGTGCGCCTCCTCGAAGGTTATATGCCGGTCCAAGTGATCTTGGAGCTCACGCTGTTCGTGGCAGGCTTTACAGGGATTAGCTATTTGATGGCGTCCATGGGAATGGCGTTCCCGCGGTTCTGGCAGGGGATTCTTATGTGGGCGTTCATTCTCGTGTATTTAAAGTTTCGTGTGTATCCCCCGATTCCGTTCAGCGTTCGTGCCATGTATGGGACAGTCTCCCTCGTGGCCATTTTCATGTGGGTTTCTGCGAACGAAGAAGATTGGAAGAAGTTCAAGCAGCCGATCATGAACGTCTTGGATGCCAAGACTGGGGGAATCAGGATATTGCGTTATGCCTATCTGATCATTCTGCCACTCTTGATCGGCGGGTTCTCATACAACGCGATGGTCCCGAAATCAGAGGAGCCGATCGAGTTGCGGACGGTGCATCCTGCGCCACCAGCCAGCACCAAGGTGCATGGAAAGACCTACACCCTTCAAACGTCGCAGAACCCCTATCGGATCAATCTTGAAGGAAAGTACGATCAGGATTATAGCAACGCGATGACTGTGGAACAGGGCATGGGTCGCTTGATGAAGCCGAATGCCAACCCCTGGGACAAGGATGCTCAAGGGTACCTCAAGTATGTGCGTGAGGGGGGAGAGATCTTCTACCAAAACTGCCACTTCTGCCATGGCGATAACCTGAACGGACGCGGTCTCCATGCCTTCGCGTTCAATCCGATTCCGGCGAACTTTACTGATCCTGGTACGATTGCGCAATTACAGGAGACGTTCATCTTCTGGCGTGTCTCCAAGGGTGGAATCGGCTTGCCGAACGAAGCAGGCCCCTGGGCCTCTGTGATGCCGCCATGGGAACAGCATCTGACTGTGGACGAAATCTGGAAAGTCGTCTTGTTCGAATATTGGCACACGGGGTATTACCCCCGGACCTGGGACTAGTCGTTCACGGGAATTTATAGCCAACCTGGATTGACGACATGAGGGGAGCCATGAAGAATTCGTTTAGTCTGAAGGCGGGGGCACTGCTTACGACCGCTTTCGGAATCATCCTGATCTCCGGAAGTACCGGGGGCGTGACCTTTGCCGCAGATGCTGCTCTTCCTGCGGGCTTCAAGAAGGCCGAATTAGCACCTGAGCCTTCTGCTGACATGATCGAAGCAGGAAAGCGGGTCTACTTCACTAAATGTGTCTGGTGCCACGGGGTTGATGGAGGAGGAGATGGACCCGGTGCCGATCGTCTCTGGCCGCGTCCCCGCAATTTCAACCAGGGGACGTTCAAGATTCGGCACACGGCCAGCGGCGAGTTGCCGTTGTTCGATGCCAAGAAACCCGTCCCCGGTCAGAACGATCTGTTTGAGACTGTCACGCACGGTCTGCCAGGCTCCGCTATGCCGTCCTGGGAAGGTATTCTGACGGAAGAGCAACGGCTCCAAGTGTTGTCCTTCGTCACCACCCAGCTTGTGAAAGATCGAAAATTCACCGACAAGCAGTCAGAAAGCCAGACTGTGTTGCAGTTGGGCGACCTGACGCCGATTGCTCCGACTGAGGAGAGTTTGAAAAAGGGAGCAGAACTCGTTATCGAGAAGAAGTGTGTCGAGTGTCACGGCGCTGATGGCCGTGGTGACGGCAATGCGTTCAATCTGAAAGACGACTGGGGTTTTTCGATACAGCCGGCCAACTGGCACAAGTGTTGGAACTTTAGAGGCAGCCGGCAAGACCCCTATAATGTCAAGAACATCTTCAGGACGTTTTCGACCGGGGTCAACGGCACTCCGATGCCCTCATTCGCTGACAACACCACGGTGGAAGAACGTTGGCACATTGCCAACTGGGTGAATTCACTGTGCGAGCGTGAGGCAGATGGAAAGCCCCTCGCGATCGATCCATCGGCGGACAAGCCGAAGATCAACTTTGTGGTGTCCTCAGGGGT
>VBOL01000324.1 GCA_005887945.1 Nitrospirota bacterium | reverse complement strand
AATTATGATGCACTCCGCTTGGATCGGTAGATTTTTACCAGAGAGCTCCGGGTCTGGTGTAGCCTAACGCTCGCGTTCACCCGCGGGCCGCGCGGCGGACCGTCGGGTGCAATGCGTTGTTAGGCGGTTGAACACAATCCGGGTGACTCAAGACGCAACCGTATCCGCCCGCAATGACCAATAACAACTTGCTGTGGCCATCACGCTGTTCGCTTTCTCGCCGCGCAAGCCGTCGGTGCACCACCGGCGTTCAGTCTTCCACGCCCACGCCGATCACGATGAGAACCGCATAGTCCTGCTTCGTGCAGTCCTCGACCGGAGGCATCGCTCCCCCTGGCGCAACTGGAAACGCAGTCTTCTGCGCGTTTGCCGGCGAGCACGAACCACCAACCGCCGCCGGTGTATAGCGCGCGGAGCGGCAGGCCAGGTGCGTCACGTCGTTGAGCGTCGCGCCTTTATCGAGCTCCCAGCGCCTGTCGCCATTCTTGTCGGCGGGATGAATGGTCAGCACAGCCGTCACCTCGCGGTTACCCGTGACCACGTATTTGCCGGGAGGGAGCGGAAAGGTCGGCTGCTCCATGATCAAGCCGTGTTCCTCCAGCCACCAGTCCGTGCCGTCGAATTTCCAGCGCGCCGGGGCGACGCCACCTGCATCCTTCAACCGTTTATAGCTGTTCAGTTCGACGCCCCGAGGACCCGGGTCCAGCGGCCACAGACCCCACGATTGCGCGCCGCTCCCGGAGGTCGCACCTGGATCACCCAGCGCCGCGATGAACTGCGTCGATGTGCGCTGGAACTTCGTCTGACCTCCGCCTGCGGCGTGAACCGGCTGAGCCACGGCGGCTATCGTCACTAGCAAAGCCGTCGCAAGGCATGCGCGGCAAATTAGGCGCGGCGTTCTCCTCGTTAGCGCCAACACGGCACCTCGCTGTAAATGGGTTCGCACCCCGATCGTTCTGAGTTCTGAAATCATCTCTCGACTTTCCTTTCAGGACGGGTAAGCCACAACTCGATCACCGCCGTGTCCTCAATGGACCGCAAATCTACACCGCGAATGACCCTGCATGCCATTGTTAGCCCGGATTTTCGTTTGGCGTGACCGTACCACTGAAGGTGCGCTCCATCATTCCTTCGAATACCACCGCAGCTGTACTGAGAGTGCCGTGCCTTTGGCAGCTCGTTTGATAATGGCACCGCCAATGGTGGTGGTAATGGGTACCGCGTGAATGACACCGACATTGTCGGCATAGGAAACGACAGGCCGTCCCTGGTTAAGGTTCGTGTTGTTGCCCCAACCGGAGTTCGTCACAACAATCGTGACATCCCTAGAAAATTCGCACATCGCTCCCACATAGCGGGCCATTCCTCGCCCTTCGTTCCGCAGCGCGAACTTCACCTCCTCGTGGGGGTCCTCTCCGGGCCTGGGGACAAGCTCGACGGTCATTACCAAGGAGGGGTGCGGTCGTCGTCCAAAGGCATCTTCAAGATCAAAGTGCTCCAATCGGTAAAAACCTTCTGTGCTGCGACGGAAGTATTCGCGGTCTGCGCGCATCGCTCTGTGCGGCGCTTTGTCACTTCGCGGGATCAAAACCTTTAGATACCCGGCTCCGGAGCCATCCTCCTCGAGGATCGATCCCATTCTCACTCCATCCACAAATGGCTGAACCGAATTCAAAAGCGACTTCTTCAATCTCGCTTCGAAGTCCGTTACCGCTGTAATGGGCTTGAGTTTAGATGCACTGTCTTCTTTGTCGGTCTCCACTCCCCAAACAATAACACCTCCATCTGAGTTTGCAAACCCCGAGAGCGCTCGGGAGAATTGCCAGCTATCGGAGTCGTCCAATTCCGGCGTTGACCGATTCTTCTTCGTCTTGAGTTCGATATAAATGCTTTCCTTGACTCGATCTGCCAGGAGTTGCTGAATTCCCGTGAGACCGCCGATGGAATCGTAGAATGCCGTGACCTGCTCCATGTGAGTGACCTATCTCTTCTCCCAATGCTCCGGCTAACTATGAAGTCCGCTGCGGCCTACCCTTGCACCATATCACGATGGCCTCAGCTCTCCACTAAGAGGGAAGTCTACTCACACATCCAACACTTACTCAAGATTTCGTCCTCCTACGCCGACCGCGATATACTGCGAATCCTGCAGTCATCCGGCTATCAGCCCGCATACCCCCGGTCGTGCTTCGAAAACCCTTCCGGTCATAAACCCCTCTGTGTGAGTGAAATATAACGTGTTGATTTCCCAATGCCGCAAGCCGACCGTTGAGATGATCCAAAAATAACTGTTATCGGAACTATTCTAGAATTCAGCTCCTCCTTCGTGACCATCTCATTGTGTGGGATTCAATTCACGGCCAGGATTTCCAAGCACCACCGGCCTGTAAAAATGTGCTATTGGCCACTGCCAAGCGAAGCTTGCCTAACTCCGAGCTTGGGTACAATGACTCGCAGAAAAAGCTGGGCAATTTCTCGCTGCCCTTCGTTGTTCGGATGAAACCCGTCGAGATCGCTAACTACTACTGCCCCGAGAAACAGACGAAGCAAGGCGTCGCAGGATACCGTTGCGCCTCGAGCTGACCTCGGGCTAGCCGGAGGTCGCCGGGGTTATCGGGACCCGCTGGAAAATGTGCTTTGATTCGCCTATACTTTTGTCCTCACCATTGGAGATTGCGCGGGGTTCTCAGGGGAGGCCGGGCTGGGGGCTAGGGCCGTTGGCGTACCTGGTCGGCCCGCAGCGGAACGACCGAGAGAGGGCTTTTCTAGTTTCTTATGCCCTTCTTGACGGTAAAAGGAGATTTGAAACTTCCTATCCTACCTTATCTTCTGAGAAGCAATTAGGATTCTCAAGCATAGGAGTTGAAGTGAAGGGGGATTTGGTCGAATTACAATCAATCATTGGCCTTGGCCTCACCCTTGGACGATTAGGATGTCCAGAAAGACTTTTTTCGCTTTGGGGGTCGGGCTTCTCTTCGGCTTCGGGCTGACCCTCAGTGTCGGAGCGGACGATACCGCCCTTGAGCGTTCGGGATACGCGCTCACTACCCTGGACGGCTCAGGCAACGTCGGCCGGTTTAGCTCAGTAACCATTGGGGCCGATGGCCTGGGCCTCATCAGCTCCTTCGACGAAACCAACGGCGACCTCAAGGTGGCCCACTGCTCCAATGTGGCCTGCACCTCCGCGACCCTCACCACCGTGGACCGCGCAGGCAATGTCGGCCAGTACAGCTCAGTGACGATCGGCACCGACGGCCTGGGCCTCATCAGTTATTACGACGCGACCAGCGGCGACCTCAAAGTAGCCCACTGCTCCGACTTGGCCTGTACCGGCGCCACCCGCACAACCCTCCAAAGCGAGGACAATGTCGGCCAGTACAGCTCCGTGACCATTGGGACCGACGGCCTAGGCCTCATCAGTTACTATGACGCGACCAACGGCGACCTCAAGGTGGCCCACTGCTCCAACTCGGCCTGTGCTGTCGCGACCCTCACCACCGTGGACCGCGGAGGCGATGTCGGCCAGTACAGTTCAGTAACCATCGGGACCGACGGCCTGGGCCTCATCAGTTACTATGACGCGACCAGCGGCGACCTCAAGGTAGCCCACTGCTCCGACTTGGCCTGTACCGCCGCGACCCTCACCGCCGTGGACCGCGGAGGCGATGTCGGCCAGTACAGCTCCGTGACCATCGGCACCGACGGCCTGGCCCTGATCAGCTACTACGACGCGACCAACGGCGACCTCAAGGTGGCCCACTGCTCCGACCTCTTCTGCGTTCCTTACCATCGCCGGCGTTGAGCAAATGGGCATTACGGAGTCACAGCATGAAAAAGGGGCGTAACAGAATGGCTGCCCGTTAGAAAGAAAAAGTATGACGCAACTGCGGAAAGGGACAGTCTGGAAGTTGGGAGCTTTTGAACAAATCTTTCTAAAGTGAAGGCGAGAAAGTGCTCCCCGGATGCGCAGCGCGTGACGGCTGCGGTAAACAGGATCATCCTTAGGTTGCTCAGACATTTCCTGAATGAACCATTCAGATCTGGTCGCTCTTGCTCGAGCTACCACCGCCTTGCTCGCCACTCTGAAAGCCTTCCCGAATAAAGCTCCGTCGCCACAGAACCCGCATTGTCGTCGCCTTCGTCGAGACACCTTTCGAGTCCCGCCAGGCAGCTGCTCACGAAGGCAGTCAAGGTCCCTGAGGCGGGGGTCGGTGCTGGGTGGTCAAAGGCAGTTGTGTTGACCCGCCCGAGAGGGTACGCTGACACTGGCAGAAACTGAGCCTACCAAGGCGGGAAGAGCATATGCGCGCATGGCTCATGGATTCAGCAGAGGGTGTTGAAAGGCTGCGGCTGGGCGAGGTGGCGGATCCTCGGCCGGGGCCGACACAGGTGCTGCTGAGGATGAGGGTTGCCGCGCTGAACCCGGCCGATGCCTTTCTCGCGCGGGGGATGTATCCGGCCAAGCCGCCGCTGCCCCATATTCTCGGGCGTGACGGCGTGGGTGACGTGGTGACGGCTGGACCTGGCGTGGACAATGTCCGGGTGGGCGAGACCGTGGGCATCCTGCGCTGCGAGGTGGGGGTGGACGTGTGGGGAACTCTCGCTGAGCACGTCGTCGTGCCCATGGAGAGTGTGACCCGAGTTCCCCCCGGCTGGTCTCTCGAAGAGATGGCTGGCGCCCCGTTGGTGTTTCTCACTGCCTGGCAGGCTTTGACGCAGTGGCACGACCCTCCGACGCCTCCGCCCGCGGGGTCTGTCCTCCTCCTCACCGGTGCGTCAGGCGGCGTCGGTATTGCGTCACTGCTGCTGGGGAAATCGATGAATCTCACCGTAGTGGCCTTGTCACGCAGTGCGGAGAAGGGCGCCAGGTTGAAGCTGCTCGGGGCTAATGTCGTGTGTGATCCAACTGACAGCAACCTGGTGGACGCCGTGAAAGCAGCGATTAGTCCGAGGCGGGTGGACCTAGCTGTCGACAGCGTTGGAGGCGCGCTGTTGACGCAGGTGATCGCCCTGCTTGGCTATGGCGGCCGGATCAGCGTGGTCGGCAGGGGCGGAGGGACCGTGCCAGACTTCAACACGGCGAGCCTGTTGTTCCGCCGGATTCGTATCGGCGGAGTCTCGATTGGAGACTATACGGGTCGGGCAGCGCACACGGCGTGGAGGGAGATTGTTAATCGATTGGATGCCATGGGGCAGCGGCCGCAGGTAGACACGATTGTTCCATTCGAAGATGTAAAGGCGGGATTCGTGCGATTGGCACAGGGGCCGATGGGAAAGGTGCTGGTGCGCGTGGCGGGCTAAGGGCGGCCTGGCTGCATGCTGTCATTGAGACGGTGCGGTGTTCTGGAGGATCGTCAGCAAGCAATGAGGATGAGGCATGACTCAACAACCTTCCTAAAGCAAAGATTCCTGTGACCTAGCCCCATTAAACGGGTCCAGATCCTACGTTGTTAGGGTCGGGCCGAAAAGCCAAAAACCTCTCTCATGGTCGATGGCGCAGAAGTCGATTTTTCTAGGGCTTTGACGTATCCTTTCGCCTGTTCCAAAAAGAAATGGATTTGTAATGGATCGTCGAAGAAAAATACTGGCCAACGAGTACGAGGTGCTTACAGATAAAACCTTGCGAGAGACTACATCTCGATGTGGTGTGCAAGTTTTTACTAAAGTGCGCATGGCCGATTCGCTCGATCTGGCATCGAGCGGTGTTTCGAACAAGGAGTACTCCTATGCGCTACGGGCACACTTTGATTTTGTAGTGGCACGAAAGGATTGAACGGCAGCCTTCGCAGTTGAGTTTGATGGGCCAAAGCACGATACAGATCCAGACGTTGTCCGTCGGGATGCGTTAAAAAATTCAATTTGCGACAAACTAGGTATGCCGCTTCTCAGGATCGACGCTGACTTCCTGCATCCTATCGGTAAGAGCCGCTTTTCCATCCTTGGATGGGCAGTAGAGGTCTGGTTTCTCTATGAAGGGTTTTGCGAGGCGCAGGCAACCGGTCAGGTCCCATATGACGAGCCTTTCGACTATAGTGCTTTCCTGGCCTGGGGATACTATGAAGACGGCAAACTAGTCGAGATAGATCACACCGATTTGGCCAAGCGGATCGGGAAGCTCTTCGAGCAGAAGGACCTTCCGGAGGAACTGAAACACCAGTCGCTAGAAAACCTTGGGGAGGTCTTAGGGTTTGTCGCTCGAAAACTTATCTTGATTAGACCCTATGATCCTTTTTTGCCTGCTCATGTGGAGCTCATGAGGGGCCTTGAGAAAAAGGTATGTCTGGGACCGGCTGAGGTTCTCAGTGCCGAAGATTCACGCAGTTATATTGTATCTCTTGCATTTGTGGAGCTTCCCAACGACAGGGCTATCATCGGTAGAGGAAGGTGCAGAAGATTTAATTTTCCACCTATTGGCCCTTGGCACCTTTCGGAGGAACGGGCGACCATGGATGCTGCTGAGAAACTCAAGTTATACCGGCGAGGGAATTTCCCCCCTTCTCCTTCTGAAGCGGTGACTGCATGGCGCGAACGTATCAATGCCTGGAAAGCCGCTCGTCATTGATACCAGATTAAGGCATAGCCGGTTGACTGCTCGTTCAAGCTAGGTGGTTCAAATTGAGTTGTTTTTGACCACTCATGAAGATTAGGGCAAAGCCCTTGAAAATCGATGTCTAGAAACCTGGAACCGAACGAGGATTTTGGACAACTTGAGCCCATCACTTACATTCAGGGTGGTACTAGAGATTGACGCAGGTCACATCGTTATCCCGACCGGAGTTCTAACAAACCGCAGGTCATCACAGCGATTGAGTCTGTGCTTTGCGCTGCTGAATCAAGCGTTCAGGAAAGAGCGGCGTCTGAAACACCCACCGCACCCCGGCTTGCAGAGCCCTGACGGGTTCACCTTGATCGAAATGATGCTCGTGGTGACCATCCTGGGGATTCTCGTCTCGATGGTCTAAGTCCTATTCATCATCTTCACTATTCTTCAATACCTGGTCCCAGTCCTATGCGGGCCCTCAGAAGATCATGGCGCGTGACAGAATAGGCCACTTTGCCTTGCTTGACGACCGGGATGTTTAACAAGTGCTTCTCCTTCATCAGCCGGATTGCGTCGGCAATGGTCGTCGATTCGTCGGCGACAAAATGATCCTTGTTCATGAGTTGGTCCGCGGTCACCTTGCCCAGATCTTTTCCGGATTCGATCGCTCCAAGTATATCGAATTCACTCACGAATCCAATGAACTTCCCTTCGCCATCGACGACGGGAGCGCCAGATGTATGAGATGACAGCAGTTCGACTGCTATAGCTGATCCGCTTTGTTTGGCAGAGAAATGCAATACATTTGTTCCATCGATTTGACCGATTGTCTTAAATCCACCGGCTGGTGTCCCCTGGATTGTCATTTTGCACCTCCTTGTAAAATTGCTGGCTGAACCAGTTCATGAAAAAACCGTGAGAGAGGTGAGTTGTCGCAATCGCGTCCAACATGATGACGATGAAGGTGGCCGCATGCAGACCACCGAATCCGCCGCCGATGACGACGACTCTGGGGCATTGAGGTCTTTCTTTCATTGAAACTCTATTCGTCTCCATACGAGTCCCTTCCATTCCTCCTCTGCGAATCTTGCTCCTACCAGGTAATCGAATCCACCGGCCTACGATCCTACTTTCGTGGCACTTTTCTTCGCAGCATCGACACCATCTTGGGAGCAGTCAAGTCACTTTACTGGCACTAGTACCGGAGCGCCCTTGTCCTTCACTAAGAACACCAGGAATTTTACCGGCTTGGTGCTGCTTGCGTTCCGACCAACGACGTGAACATCGCTGGGACTTTCGTAAAAAGTCAGTCCTGGTGTCAGCGTCACTTCTTTTCCACCCTCCACCTGCATCACAATGGAGCCCTCCAGCACGTAGTTAAATCCATGTGCGTTATGTCGGTGGATCGGGTCCGACCCCACCACCGGGCGCCTTTTCCACTGTGATCATCAACACTTCCCTGCCGGGACTCTCCGTCTGATCTTTCGACATGAGCGGCGTGACTTCAGCCGCCTGAGCCATCGATGTACCGGTCATAAGACCTAGCAACACCAACACTAGTTTTCTGTTTTTCCAAACTGACCTTTCGTTCGTCATGATGAACCTCCTGTTCTGTGATCGCCCGTAATCCGGACGAGTGATCTCAGAGATATACCCAGAGTTGTGTTGAGCTGCATCCTTATTCGGTATCTACTGGTTCATTCCGGTGTATGTTTATTTTCGTTATCCAAACCTCAGTGCTTTATCCTTCTCCGGCGTTTTCACGAATCATCCATTCCCGTATGTAAGGCCAGCAATGGAGAAGTTCGACGCCAATTTTCTCGCAGGCATTCAGAAATCGAACGACCTCGATATCCACGAGCGTCACGCCCTCAAGGTCCAACGCGATGGGCGGCGATGCAACTCATCCGTACACCGGATGGCTTCAAGAGAGACCCCGCTATCCGGGATTGAATCTTCGAGAGAAAAGTCATTTTCCGATTTGACAGACTCGGTCATGTTTTCACCTCCCGCCCAGAACCTTTACACCGACCACGTGCCACGGTGGCCCGGACTCAAGGACACGGAACAAAATGCTCCCTACCATGAAAAGCTTCGATTACAGGATGCAATCAAGCCAGCCTTGTCCGTATCCGCTCCTATTCATTCTCCTGGGCAAAATAAGCCATTAGTTTACTCGGCCGCAGGGACCCTTGTTTGACCACACACAAATTTCTTGCAGCAGCTTGTAAGGTGGGGAATTGCCAGCCGCTCCTAAGCCTCAGAATCATGTTGGCCTCATGATTAGTGCGTGAGAGAGACGACGGCGTTGGAGCGACGGAGACTGCGGAATCGATCGCGCTAGGTAGGGTTAAGTGGCGCGATGGATAGCTAAGTCCACGCGCTGAAACGTCATCAGCGCTAAGTATTTTATAAGTATAAAGCCTAAGGACGGGGCAGGGATTAGTCAACCTAAAAATCCGCAAGACCTAATACTGTCAAAACTGACAGGCATCGCCCGACTACTCAGCTGCTTTGTGCGACATTATGTTCTGCTACCACGCTGCTACCAGGACTGGACAAACTGACCCCATCTGCCCCCATTTCGGGAGCATCCTGGTTCGTGTTTTCTTGTGGGGTTAGGTTGTCTGAGGTAGGACTATCTAAAGTTCGTAAACCGCAGGTCAGATTTCTAAGCTACCAGCGCAACTCCTTGAATTTCAAAACGCAGAAGGGGTACCAACGACGGTTGGATCGGCTGCCCTCCACCAAACCGCACTTCGCGTGACCCGGCGGCTCACAGGCGAAGCCTCTCCTCATTGGTGCCGCCCGGATAGACCTCCCAAGTGATTTTTTTTGATACACGTCTTCCTTGCTCGTGCCGACGCCTCATTATTGGTGTATGAAATAATGGCGACGGATAGACTCCTCCAGTATTCATCTCCGGTACACCACGGTAACCCGGGCAAGAAAGTCGATGAGTTCGGCGGTATGTCGTCGGACCGCGTCCCGGTCTTCTCGTGCGGCTGCTTGCTCCAAGGCGGCTCCCATCATACTGATAGCGTCGAACCCGTATCCTCCTCCGTCCCCCTTCATGCGATGACCAATGGTACGAATCTGTGCCAGATTATTTTGTTGCAACGCGGTTTCGAGTTTCTGCACGTCACGTCGCCGATTCGCTAGAAATCCTGGAACGATATCTTCAAGGCCTGGGTCGATGTGCACGGTAAGGGCGTTCGCTTCGCCCGCGTTCGGTCCCGTGGTCATGAGATACGCCGCCCTTTACAAGCCTGGAGGACTTCCAGGAGGGTGTGCTTCCTGATGGGTTTGGTCATATGGGCATTGCAGCCGGCCTCGAGAATCTTGACCCCGTCCTCTTTCAGTGCCAGAGCGGTCAAGGCAATCACCTGTGTGGGGGGAAGGTCATGCTCCCGCTCCCAGGCCCGGATCGCTTTTGTGGCCTCATAGCCATCCATCACCGGCATCTGCATATCCATCAGGATTAGGTCGTAGTGGCCGTTCTTGAATAGCTCCAACGCGATGGCTCCGTGATCCGCGATATCCAGGCGATAGGGAGTCTGCTTCAAATAGGAACGGACCAGCACCTGATTGTCTGGGGAATCTTCTACCAATAGGATGCGAAGTGCCCTGACTTCGGTAGGGGGTGTGGGAGCCACTGGTGCGGAACCAGTCGTGCGTTGGATACCCTTGGAGCGGTCGAGGGCGATGCTGATGGTCTGGAGCAGATCCGATCTCCTGATGGGTTTGATCAAATAACCACCCAGGCCCATGTCGTAGGTGCGGGCGATATCGTCCGCCCAATGGTCAGAGGCCAGCATCACAATCGTCAGGCCCTGGGGAGGGCTGGCCCGTCTAATCTCTTCGACGACCTGGAATCCATCCATCTCCGGCATGCGACAGTCGAGAAGCAAGAGCTCGTAGGGTCGTGCCGAAGTAGAGGCTCGCCGCCATTCTTCGATGGCCTCATGACCGGACGCTGTATCCGTCACCTGTGCTCCCAAGGCGGCCAAGGTTTCACGAAGGATCAGGCGGTTGGTGGCATGGTCATCAACTACGAGGGTTCTGACCCCTTGAAGATTGACCTGGACGTTGTCGTGGATGGATGTCGGGCTGGATTGGACACCTAGCTGCACGCAGCAATGAAACCTGCTGCCCTCTCCGAGGATACTCTCCACCCAGATTCGTCCGTTCATGAGCTCGGCTAATTGCCTTGAAATGGTCAGGCCTAAACCGGTTCCTCCATACTTGCGCGTCATTGAGGCGTGGGCTTGCGTGAAGCTTTCAAAAATGGCAGCAAGCTTGTCGGGCGGAATGCCGATCCCTGTATCGCTAATAGAAAATCGAACGGCTCCGGGCGTGAGGAGTTCCGGATCCCGCATGACCCGCACCGTGACGGACCCGCTGTCGGTGAATTTTATCGCGTTGCTGATGAGGTTGATGAGGATCTGGTGTAGGCGGTTGGGGTCTCCGATCACGGCGCGGGGGACGTCAGGCGAAAGGTGGCAGGCGAGTTCGAGGCCTTTTTCATTGGCCCGCATGGCGAGAATCTCGATGGCTTTTTCAACCAAGTCGCTCAAATCAAAGTCGGTTGATTCCAGCTCCAGATGACCGACCTCGACTTTCGACAGATCGAGAATGTCGTTGATCAGACTCAATAGATTTCCGCCGGCGCGGCGGAAAATGCGCAGATATTTCCGTTGATCGGGGGTCAGATCAGTTTCCCATAGCAGATCCGCCATCCCGATAATCGCATTCATAGGCGTTCGAATCTCATGGCTGACGCTGGCCAGAAACTCGCTCTTGGCCCGGCTGGCGTCTTCTGCCGCTTCCTTGGCGAGAACGAGCGCTTGATCAGCCTCCCGGCGTTGGTGGGCTTCCAGTGCGAGGGTTATAAAGGTGGCCAGCGAACTGGAAAAATATACTTCTTCCGTCGTCCAGGATCGCGGTCCACCGACATGTTCGTGACACAGCACACCGACGACACGCCCCCTGCGTCGAACCGGCGCATCCAACATAGCTCCGATTCCGAGTGGAGTCAGATAGGATTGAGAAAACTCCCTGGTCCGGACGTCCGTATGAGCGTCATCGGCAGCAATCGCGTGCTCTTCATGTGCGATGGCTTGAAAGTAGGACGGGTAGTCCTGTGCGGCCAGAGTGAAGCCGGTTATGTGCCGGTTCGGGGTCCGCTCATAGAGGTTGCGCAGTTCCATCGCAGTCCCTTGTTCGTTGAATGTCCAAATGCTGGCGCGTTCCACTCCGAGCACCCGGCTACCCGTTTCGGTGATCATCCGCAACGCCTCTTCAAAATTCCCCTTATAGATCGCATCGTGCTTCGCCAGCTCACACAGCGCAATCTGTTGCTGTTCCAACGCGCGCACCCGCTCTCGTTCGACGCACTCGGTGTGCTTGCGTTCGGTAATATCTTCCGAGATGCCGAGCAAATATCGGGCCGTGCCATCGTCGCCGTTGATCGGGACTTTTTTGGTATGGAGCAGTCTCCTTCCCTTCCGCCGAGTTTCGATCGGCTCTTCAGGAATATCGAAGAGGTGGCCGCGTTGCAATACTTTGCGGTCCATGGCCGTGAAACTGTCGGCTTCCGGCTCGGGGAAAAAGTCATAATCACTTTTGCCGATGAGTTCCGCTCTGGGATAACCGAGCAATTGCTCACCCGCCTGATTTAAGCGCACAAACTTGAGGGTCTTGGCATCCTTGACGAAAATCATGTGAGGAATATTTTCGATGATGGAGGCCAGGAGCGCTTGATTATGTCCCGATTCTTCCACGGCTCGTTTGCGTTCCGTAATGTCTCGATCAATGCAGCGGTATCCTCTGAACCTGCCGACGCCATCGAACATGGGCACTCCTCCGCATTCAAGGACGATGCGGCGGCCATCTTTATGTAGGTAGACGGACTCAATGGAGCTAAACGATTGCCGAGCCGCCGCGATGGAGCCAAACAGGTCTCCAATGCGACGGACCTCTTCCGGCGACATCAAATCGAAGGGCGTTTTGCCGAGCACTTCCTCCGGTTCATACCCGAGAATATTGCAAATTTTCTGACTGCTGTAGGTGAAAACCGCGTGCTCATCGATTTCCCAGACCCAATCGCTTGTCGTTTCCACCAAGGCGCGAAACCACTGCTCGCTGTTCTGCAAAGCCTGTTCCGTTTGGTTGATAGCTTGAGAGCGGCCCGTGCGACGTCCCTGTTTCCCCGTTGGTTCTGTGCGCAAGGAAGAGAGTCGTTGCCGTTTTGATGACTGTGTGGTCCGTGAACGACGGACAGCCGGGGGCTCTGGTTGTCGCTTGGCCGTGCGATTTGCTCGAATCGGTGACGCTTTCTTAGCCATAGCCACCCCCCCCCTCGCTGACGATGGCATGCACGTCGTGTGGAGAGTCCGGGGATGGGAATGAAGGCAAGCTTGCAGAGAGAGCCGCTGTGAGCGTCGCGCCGACCTCCGTTAGCACATCTCGTCGAGGCCCTGGCATAGTCATAGCGAGGGAAGGTTAGTCTTCGTGAGAGTGCGGGACGAGAGAGAGAATGCCGGCTTGTTTGGCCCGATTTCGGCCTTCCTGCTTGGCTTGATAGAGGGCTTGGTCCGCTGCCTTGATCAAATCGGTGGGAGAGGTGTTCCGGCTGGGGATTGTACTGGCGAAGCCCAGGCTGATGGTGGTGTAGCCACCGTCGGAGTGCGTAATGCCGAGGGACTCAATTCGTTGCCGAAGCGCTTCCGCCACCTGTGCCGCTCCGTCCGTGCGGGTGCCGGGAAGGACGACCACGAATTCGTCGCCGCCGTACCGAGCGACGAGGTCTCCTGGTCTGTTGACGGCTCCCGAGATAGCGGCGGCAACCTGCCTGAGGCAATCGTCGCCCGAGGTATGGCCGAGGGCATCGTTGTAGGATTTGAAACGATCGATGTCGAGCATGATCAGAGAGAGCGGCGTCAATTCGCGGACGGCACGGCGCCATTCCTGGTCCAAGAAGTCGTCAAATTGCCGGCGGTTGGTAATGCCGGTGAGGCCGTCAAGACAGGACAGGCGCAGCAGCATCTGGTTGGCTTCCTGGAGTTGACGCATGACCTCAAGGAGTTCCTGCTCACGGGTCCGCCGCCGTTCGATTTCGTGGACCAGCCGCAAGACCGACCGGACGCGAGTCAGGAGCTCGATCTTGTTGATGGGTTTCCCGATGTAGTCGAGCGCGCCTGCGGCAAAGGCGAGTTGGAGATCGACGGGGTCGGTCTTTACAGTAACCATCATGATGGGCGTGTCACGGAATCGTTCGACCGCTTTGATCTGGCGGCAGGCTTCGATGCCGTTCATTTCTGGCATGACGATGTCCATGAGGATTAGGTCGACGCGAGAGGCGCCGTACTTCCCGTCATCGAGTCCAAGCAAACTGAATGCGGCGGTGGCCGAGTCGGCGACCAGGAGGTGATCGTAGCCGGCAGCCGAAAGGATCGACTGAACCAAGAGCCGGTCGTCCGCCGAATCATCAACAATCAAGATGCCCATGTGCTGTGTATCCAGTGAATACGAGTGGTGAGCCTGAGAAATCGTAACAGTTAGTCCTGGTAAACTCCAGGATAAAGCTTTTTGACACAGGGCTGACAGATGCCGTGGCTGAATTCGGCCTCGGAATGTTCGCCGATATATTCCTCCAATTGTTGCCAGAATCCGCCGTCATTGCGGATCTTT
>VBOL01000326.1 GCA_005887945.1 Nitrospirota bacterium | reverse complement strand
CCTGGACCGCGTCGTCCTTCCTCAACACCGACCATCTCACAAAGAAGACGCACTTCCTTTCAGGGCTTGAGGAAACCAGGCTACAGCTATGGTCGCGGAACTCAGGCTAGAACAGGCGGGAGGAGTCCTGATTCTCCAATTTCTTGCGCAGTTCGATCAACTCCTGCTCGAGTGCCAAGAGCCGGTCACTGACGGGGTCTGGCAGGTTGCTGTGGTCCATGGTGGCATCGGGTAGCCGCTCACCTTGAGTTTTAATCACACGGGCCGGCACTCCAATGACGGTGGAGTTGGCAGCGACATTCTTGAGTACAACCGAATTGGCGCCGATCTTCACATTGTCGCCGATCGTGATCCCGCCGAGGATCTTGGCTCCGGCCCCGACGACTACGTGATGGCCAAGCGTGGGGTGGCGCTTCCCTCGTTCCTTTCCCGTCCCTCCAAGCGTTACGCCCTGGAAGAGGGTCACATAATCTCCGATCTCTGCCGTCTCGCCGACCACAACCCCCATCCCATGGTCGATGAAGAACCCGGTGCCGATCTTGGCCGAGGGGTGGATTTCAATGCCCGTAAGCCAGCGAGCAATCTGAGAAATAGCCCGAGGAACAAACGGCACGTTGTAGGACTTCAACCAGTGGGACACGCGGTAGGCCAGCAAGGCATGAAAGCCGGCATAGGTCAGCACGACTTCAAGCCAACTGGTCGCCGATGGATCTCGGTCGAAGACCGCGAGAAGGTCTGCTTTAATAGATTTCAGCATAGCGTCTGAACGTCATCCAGTCATAAAGTCGTCAAGTCTCCGCTGGGAATATTACATCACATCGAGCCGCTAGCCCACATGAATCATGCGGGTTGATATCCTCAGATCGCTCTATCTTAGCCAATGATTCATCCTTCGACTTTAACAGGATGATGAAAAAGTCCGCCAGCCTGGCTTGTTCATTTGGTCTGTTCGGTCTGTCTGGTCTGTCTCGTATAATTGGTTTGTTTGGTTTGTCTTGTTTATTTGGTTGAACCAGACTAACCGGATAAACCAGATGAACCAGATAAACAAAACAAACCAGATCAACCAGACAGACCGGGCTTGTGTCACACGTGCGAACCATCGACGTTCTGACGTGCCTACATAGTTTTTCCAAAGCCTGTTAAGACGTGATAACGTTCCAGCTTTCAGACTCTCTCGATCAGACAGACCGCCTGGGCGGCAATCCCTTCCTCCCGACCGATCATGCCGATTCCCTCTCCGCTTTTCACCTTCACGTTGACGAGGTCCGGATCGACCCCGAGCACCTGCGCCATCTGCTTCTGCATGGCTGCCAAGTGCGAACTGAGCCGAGGGGCCTGCGCGATAATGACCGTATCGGCATTCACGATGCGATACCCATTCCCCCGCATCTTCCCGACTACATCCTCCAGCAGCTTCAGGCTCGAAATATCCTTGAAGCGCTGATCGGAGCTGGGATAGTGTCGGCCTAAATCTCCTTCACCCATCGCTCCGAGCAGCGCATCACAGAGAGCATGAACCAAGGCATCGGAATCGGAATGTCCCAACAAACCCTTGCTATGGGGCACCTCGATCCCGCCGAGAATCAGCTTTCGTCCTGGTCCCAACGGATGGATGTCATAGCCGCAGCCCACTCGCATCGTCATAGGCTCTCCTCATGATTCGCCATGCATTCTTTGCAGCGAGAATTGCGGGGCTGGCGAGAAACGCGAGACGAGCCGGAAGCGACGGATGCTATGGTCACTTCTCGCCCTTCTCGCCCGTCCCGCTTCCCCTCATCCGCGACGCCAAAATAGCCGCGCCGATCACCAGGTCTTCAGGCCTCGTCACTTTGATATTCTCCCCGCTTCCCTCAACCACCGCGACCGAATACCCCAACCATTCCACCAAGAATGCGTCATCGGTAGCTCGCACCCCTTCAGTATGCGCCTTCTTGTGAGCGGTCTCGATCCAGTCCCGTCGAAAGGCCTGAGGAGTTTGAGCGAGCCATAAGGGGGTGCGATCGACCGTTCGCTCAATCATCCCGTCCGTCCGTACCTGCTTCACGGTATCCCGCATCGGAAGCGCAATAATCGCCGCTCCTTCTTTCCTCGCCGCAGCCACGACCTCGGCGATCATCCGAAGCGTCACAAATGGCCGTACGGCGTCGTGTATGAGCACGATGTCGGTGTCCGAGGAAACCTGAGCGAGCGCGTACCGTACCGAATCCTGGCGCTCTGCGCCACCCGCCACCACCTTCGTCACTTTGGTGAATCGATGCCGCGAAACGATCTCATGCTCACAGTATTCGACGTCCGCAGGCGGAACGGCAAGAATGATCTGGTCGACCTCAGGAGCGGCTTGCAATGCTCGCAACGACTGAATGATAAGCGGCTCACCACCCAACGATAGAAATTGTTTGGGGACGGAGCCGCCCATCCGAAGCCCACGGCCGGCAGCCGGCACGAGCGCCACCACCAAAGGAGCCTGACGAGGAATCGGTTCGACGCGACGCGAGCGAGTCGTGGTCATATGCAAGGCCGCAGGCCTCGAAAAGATTTGAGGCGTATTCCCTGCAGTACGTTGAACATCTTTTCAAACAGAGAACGAAGCAACGGGCCACGGATCGCTCGACGCAGCAGAATCGTATCCCTCGTTAGGTACTTAGCCATGCGAGACGTGTCCTCCTGTCGTGCCGCTCGACTGAGCTCGTCGCACGCACACGTGCGGACTAGTGAATTTCAGGCGTGCCCACATGATTTTTCTGCAACCGGCTATGGCCGCAGCGTGAGATAGATCGTTTGGCCCTTCCGTTTGAGCAGCAAGAGGACCGCTTGATCCTTGGCAAGGCCGGAAGCGGCTCGTTCATAGGACTTGAGCGAGCCCACCGCCTTTCGATTGACTTCGAGAATAATATCGCCTTCACGCACACCCATTTCCTCCGCCGTGCCTCCGGACTTGACCCCGACCACCACCACACCATGCTCGATAGCTTTCAATCCGTACCGAGCAGTCAGTTCCTCGTTTAACTCGCGGACATCAAGATCCGAGAGGACCCCCGTTGGCACCGTTGACTCTCTGCTCTCCTCTGGGCCGGGCTGTCCTAACGATTTCGGCTGTTCCACAATCGCGACTTCGAGCGTTTTGGGCTTCTTGTCCCGAATCAGCTTAACCGAGACCTTCTTCCCGATCGGAGTCTGTGCAACGGCATTCCGCAAATGTGTCGGCGAATCCATCGACTTGCCGTCATATTCGATAATGACATCTGCGCGCTCAAATCCCGCCTTCTTCGCAGGACTATCCTCCATGACATCGCTGACGAGCACGCCCTTCGTGTCGGTGATCCCGAACTGAGTGGCCAATTCAGGAGTCAAATCTTGAATCGCCACACCGAGCCAGCCACGGACGACCTTCCCCGACCGTACCAACTGATCCATGACGGCGCGCGACAGGTTGCTCGGCACCGCAAACCCAATACCCATGTTGCCGCCGCTTTGACTGAAGATCGCCGTATTGATCCCGACTAATTCGCCACGCACGTTGACTAACGCGCCTCCGGAATTGCCTGGGTTGATCGCCGCATCGGTTTGGATGAAGTCTTCGTATTCGGCAATTCCCATACTGGCTCGTCCGACTGCACTGACAATCCCCATCGTCACGGTTTGGGTGAGCCCGAACGGACTCCCCACGGCCAACACAAACTCCCCGACCTCCAGTTGGTCGGAATCGGCCCAGGGAATGGTTGGAAGCCCTGTCGCTTCGATTTTCACGATCGCGATATCCGTCTTCGCATCGGTTCCAATCAGCTTGCCCTTAAACTCCCGCTTGTCCGACAAAAAAACCCGAATCTCGTCGGCCTTGTTCACCACATGATTATTGGTGACGATCAAAC
>VBOL01000323.1 GCA_005887945.1 Nitrospirota bacterium | reverse complement strand
CACCTCGACGCGGATATCGTACTGGCCGGTGGCCATCGCTCCCGCCGCTTCGGTGACTCGACGGAGAACCCGCGCGGTATGCCGTCCGATGACGAACCCCACCACCAGGATGCTGGCCAAGCACGCAAGCGCACTGAGCACCACGTTGCGCTGGATGGTCCATGCGCCGGCAGCCGCCTGATCCTGCGGCACGCGAATGAGAACCGACCAGTTCATGCCGGGATAGCCCAGGGCGCCGTGCAAGTGCGCATAGCCGGACGTCTGCGTGATCTTCTTGCGTATATGCACACTAGTTCCGTAGCCGGTATCGCCGGCGACGGCGGCCTTGGCCGGGATGCTACCAGCGTCGACCATATTGAACTTCATCAGCTCATTGAAGTCGTGACGGACCTTCTCCGTGCCCGCGCCCGACGGGTCATAGTTCATGATGACGCGCCCCGCTCCATCCATCAGGGTCAACTCGGTCGCCGGATAGCCGGCGGCTTTCAGTTCGGCATAGGCTGATTTCACTATGTCTTCGACCAACGAAAACTTCGTTCGATTGCTCCAATAGGCGATGACCTTCCCGTCCTGATAGACCGGCGCGGAAAAGCCGAGCGTAAGTCCGTCGTCGTCTGGATAGGCGGCTTTCACATCCTGGTCCACGTGCAGATCTTCAATGAAGGCGCCGGTCGCCGTGTTGTTGCCCGGAGCCGTGAAGGGCATATTGGTTGTGAACCGGCTGGCCACGAGAGCCTGGAACCATGGAGCGTCACGATAGTTCCTCTGATAGATCGATGCCGTGCGGATCGGTTTCCCGTCTGAGTCCCGCGAATTGACCGCAATGACCTTGCCATCGAGATCGACGAGAATACTGAGCGAGTAGAAGTCGTAGGTATCGACGTATTGATTGATCGCCTTCACGATGTCGCTGGACTCCTCGCTCGTCTTGAACCAGTCGCTTCGGTTGAAGACGACGCGGTTCAACCCGAACACTTGTGCGTCGCCGTAGCGTTCGAACAGGTTCCGGTCGATCTTGTCGGCGATATTCTGAGCGACCCCCTGGAACCGGATGCCGACACCGGCTTCCAGGTCCTTGCTCGCGTCGTACGCAATGCCGCCGACGATCGCCATCGGCGTCACACCGAACAGAAAGAACAACCCGATCAGTTTCGCCGTCAATCCCCAGCTGCCGAACATGTTCGCGAACCGCTTCATAGCCTTGCCCCTTCCTCTTTGTTTCTTATTGTGGCCTTGCCGCTCGTGTCTAGCCCTCTTGTTACCTTGAAGTTTTTCTCAGGCCGTCGCAGCGGCTGCCTCTTGCATGTATCCCTCGGTCAGTAACTGATCGATATTCAGCAGCGCCACCAGCTTGTCGCCGGATTTCCCGATGCCGCTCAAGAAACTCGCATCCACTTTGGTTCCAAAGTCCGGCGAGGCCTCGATGTCCTTTTGGCTGATAGTGACAACATCCGACACGGAATCCACGACCAACCCCAGGATGCGATCCCGGACGACCACGAGGATGAAGACGGTAAACGCCGTGTAGTCGATGGTCGGCATGCCAAACGCCGTCCGCAATTCGACGATCGGCACAATGGCGCCGCGGAGGTTCAAGACCCCTTTGATGTGCGAGGGCATGTTCGGAATCTTGGTGATGGCCGTATACCCCTTGATCTCTTTGACCCGAAGGATATCCATCCCATACAGTTCATCCCCCAGACAGAAGGTCAGGAACTGGTTGCCCTCCGCCACAATCCCCTGCTGCTGTCCTGGTTCTTGTGCGGCTGCCGCGACTACTATGGCCATGGTGTCCTCCTCCTGGTTTTCTGATTTATCTCGTTAATCTGGTTCATCTGGTACAACCAAACAAACGAGACAAACCAAAGCAACCAGCGCTATCTACACTGCGATTGACTGCTCCTGTCTTGCCAACTTCACCAAACCCCTGACGTCGAGAATGAGTCCGACTGTGCCGTCGCCGAGAATCGTCGCCCCTGCCACCCCATCGACCTTTCGGAAGTTCTCCTCGATACTTTTAATGACCACTTGCTGCTGCCCCAGGATTTCGTCCACCATGACGACTACGCGCTCCCCTTCAGTTTCCAAAATGAGCAAGATGGCCTCGGCAGGGTTCTTGTGCTCCGGCTGCAGATCGAACACCTCGTACAAACGCACGATGGGGTAAAACGCCCCCCGGACATTGACAACCTCGCCTTTGCCGATGAGGGTCTTCACCATGTCGGCCTTCGGCCGGATGGACTCCAGGATGGACAACAGCGGCACGATATACGTGTCCTCCCCGACCCGAATCGTCATCCCCTCGATGATGGCGAGAGTCAGCGGCAATTTGAGCGTGAAGATGGTCCCCCGGCCTGTTACGGTCTTGATGGTCACGATGCCGCTCAGCTCTTCGATGTTGCGCTTGACTACGTCCATCCCGACCCCGCGTCCCGACAGGTCCGTGAGCTTCTCGGCGGTCGAGAAGCCGGGCCGGAAGATGAGGGCCCACACCTGGTCGTCGGACAGCGTGTCGTTGCCGGTGATCATTCTCTGCTCGATTGCCTTCGCCAGAATCTTGTCGCGGTTCAAGCCGCGCCCGTCGTCTTCGACCGTGATGCAGATCTTGCCGCCTTCGTGGAACGCATTGAGCCGGATCGTACCCTGCTCCGGTTTGCCGGCAGCGACCCGTTCCTCCGGCGGCTCCAAGCCGTGGTCGCACGCATTTCGGAGCAGGTGCGTCAGCGGATCACCGATGGACTCGATGACGCTCCGGTCCAGTTCGGTTTCTTCGCCGGAGATGCGGAGTTGAATGTTCTTGCCGACTTTCGCCGACAGGTCTCTGACCAGTCGCGGGAACCGGTTGAAAGCCACGCTGATGGGCAGCATGCGGATGCCCATGACGCGTTCCTGGATTTCCTGTGTATTGCGCGCCAACTGGAGCAGCCGTTCCTGCAAGATGGGAAGGTGTTTGATTTCGAAATGCCCCCCCAGAGTGCTCAGCATCGACTGGGTGATGGCCAGTTCTCCGACCAGATTGACCAGCTTGTCGACTTTTTCCGTGTCGACGCGCATGGAGGCTTCCGCTTTTTGCTCTTTTGATTTCGCGCGGAGCGAGTCTTGCCGATCCAGCGCCTTGGCAAGCTGCACCGGCGTCACCGCTTTCTGCTCGACAAGAATGGCCCCGAGCCAGTGCTCCGACTTCTTCCCGAAAAAAACTTCGGCGAGCTGCGGATCGTCTTCCTCGCCGACAACCGAACGCGCGGGCTCCGGATCAGGCTCCTGCTTCGGTTGCGCAACAGGACTGGACGAAGACAGCGCCGTGATCGTCAGCCCGCCTGGAGGCGCCGTAAATTCGAAGACGGATTCGATGTCCTCGCGCGGATAGTCGGTCTCCAGCGTGCACGTCCAGGAAAGATAACAGCGTTCCGGATCCAGATCGGCAAGATCCGGCAGGCGGCTCGTAGTGAGCACGCAAGACGTGACGGTTCCCAACCGGCCCATCTCTTCTAACAATTTCAGCGGATTCAATCCCCGTTGGAACAAATCTTCCCCGGGGCTCCAACTAATTTGATAGGTCTGGCGCGCTGATGTGACGGGTGCCGGCGGGGCAGGCGCCGACGACGACGGGCCGATAGCCGGTTTCTGACCGGGTGCTGGCGCGGTGACCGTCATGCAAGTCTCCAACCTGGCCTCCAGATCGAGCACTGTTTTGTTCTCGTCGATGACCGTTCCGTTCTTTGCCGCCTCGACCAGCATATTCAAGCAATCGGCGGACTCCAACAGCAGATCGATGATCTGGCGGGTCGCCGAACATTTCCTGTTCCGGAGGGGATCGAGCAGGGTCTCCACCTTGTGGGCGAACCGGCTCATGGTCGTGAATCCGAATATCGGCCCGGCCCCTTTTATGGTATGGACCGACCGGAAAATCCGATTCAGGACTTCGACATCGTCGGGATTCTGCTCGAGGGTGAGGAGGCCGGATTCCAGCACGGACAGGTGTTCCGTGACTTCCTCAAAAAACGTCTGCAGAAACTTCGAGTAATCGCCATTCACAATGGCAGCACCTTTCGTATGACCTTCAGGATCAGGTCCGAGTCGAACGGTTTCACCAACCAGCCGGTCGCGCCCGCCGCCCTCCCGACCTCTTTCTTTTCGTCGGTATTGTCCGTCGTGAGCACAAGCACCGGCACGTGTTTGAAAGCTGAAAGTTTTCTGATCTCTTTGACCAATTCGATCCCGTCCATCTCCGGCATGTTAATGTCCGTGACGATCACGTCTGGCTTTGTCCCCCCCTCCTCCATCATCGTCAGCTTGATCAGCGCATCCTTGCCATTTTCAGCCTCTTTGGTCTCGAAGCCGGCTTCGTTCAGCGTATGCGACACCATTCCCCGCATCGTCGGCGAAT
>VBOL01000066.1 GCA_005887945.1 Nitrospirota bacterium | reverse complement strand
GCCCTTTCATCACCTCCAGTAACGCCCCATTGGGCTCGCCGGCGGAAGCGGGATGGAAAGTCCGGTTGGCAAGAAACCGAATCCAGCGCGCGCTTGAATCCGCGAACGGACCATTCGGTGCGACGGCAATCGCCTGCTGAAAGGAGGCCGCTGCTGCCTCTCTATTCTGGAATAACGCGATCATCGCACGTGTGAAATGCACCTGATCACAGGACTGGTGCTGTGTGCAGGTGCTCAGCAACGTTTCTTGTTCTCGATGTACGGCTTGCAAGATTGCTGTGTCGGTCGCATCGGCTTGAAATAATGGCGCAGAGCCCGGCGGGGGTGTACCATTCACCGTCGCACATCCCCAAAGCATCCCCGCCATCAAGAGCCTGGGTCCATGACGAAGCCACATCGCATACCCCTTTTTGCGCCGAGGTCTCGGTGCCTTTGCTAAGACAAGCTTAGCAGACGGTACGGATCTTGACGGCTCCGAGGCAGAGACAAAAAACCGACAAAAAACCGGGACATGCTACTTTTCTGACCGCCTCGTCCGCGCGCAGCCTTGAGGGGAGAGCCATGAAGAGATGTCCTATCGCCTTGGGGGTCTCGGATGTAGCGGTTTCTCTGTCGGACGTGATATGAACGGGATGCTCTGGGAGCGCGTTACCGCCGACCAAGGGCCAGAAAGCGGGGGTAGCTCAGAACGTTCCCTCTCCGCCTGCGGCATTCCCTGATTCGCAAAACGTATGGCATGGGTTAACGACGGTAGTTGTGCGAGTTGCCTAGAATGGATGGCAGAAAAAGAATTATAGTCCGTGCCACGGTGCTTTTTAGAAAACAATCCAGGCGAATATGATCCGCGCCATCTCTGCTCTTGTTCTATGCATTGCCGTCTGGCTCATCGGCTGTGCTGCGTCTCAGCCGATTGAACCGAATCCCATCGGGAAAGCCTTGCTTGGGAAAAGTAAACAAGCACTCGTCGCCTGTGCTGGTAACCCTCTTGAGGAAACGAAGACGGCCGAGGGAACAGTACTGACATACTACAAAGAAGCGCCTATGTTTGAGGAATCATTTTCCTTCTCCAAGGGCAGTAGGTCAGGAGTGCATCATGGCTGTTGGGCGCACCTCCTCATGGGAGATGATCGCGTGGTGGGGGTAGAGTATAGATCGGCGCCCCGGTCGGTTGACGCTACGGATCACTGCGAGGAGATTTTTCACACCTGTGTTCAATAAGGACTGTCCTGTCGATCTTGAGGCACATGTTCGAAATTTGTGGTTGACACATCTTGTTCATAGAGGTAGAAGGCCCCATCTTTCTGCTGTTTGAACGCTGCTACGCGACAACGTGCAGAAACTGGACAATCGCATTTGCATGGGATGATTCAAATGGATGCGGGTGGTAGCCAATCTGACATAGCCGGCTTGAATCCCATGCCCGCGAGCATATACCAATCTCCCCGCGTAGCCCCTCCTCTCGTGGCCTAATCCAACGAGCGTGATGATGGCTCCGCCCGGTCCTCGGGGACAGGGAGAAAGGAGTATATCCTGACGTTTCTCATCGTCCGTCACACACAGTTCTACCTCGTGGTGTATTCAATTTTCCTTGTTACTCGGGCAGGAACAGAGAAGACTCTGGAACGGCGCCAAATCACCACCCTCGCGTGTACTCTTGGTCTTCTGGCCCTCAGTATCATTGGGCTTCTGGCCTCACCATCCTTGTCCCTTGCGTTGGAAAAGTACGGTCGTCCGTTGCCGTCGATGGAACAGCCGGACGACGCGGCAGCAAGGGAAGCCGAAGAGACCTTATTCGGGGGATACTTCCTCACAGCCGCCTTCGTATCCAATCCGACTTTCGCGGCTCGTCCTGATAACACGGGATTGGTCGGCCTGCGGCACATGCTCCACTTGGAAACCGACCTCTACAAGCAATACCTGACCTTTTACACCGATCAAAACTTCTTCTCAGATCGAACAAAAGGATGGATCGAACCGAGCGAATGGGATGGCACCTATGCTTTCACCGGACTGATCGACAGGTGGAGCTGGCGTCTCCAGTACGAGCGCGATGCGCCGCTTGACAAGAGCGGGATCATCCAAGCGTATGCCGATGCGTTACTGACTTCTCGATTTCAAGCCAAACAAGATTTCAGTTGGTGGCAGCGCATCTTTCCCAATCAGAACCTGACTGCCTATGCCGGCGCCGGCTGGTTGTTTCATAACAGTAACTACTTTGCGCGGCCAGATAATACCGGAAGTGCCCTTTTTCGGTATGTGGCCCATGCTGATCTCGACCTCTACAAAAATAGAGTCGTGCTGTATGGAGATATGAATTTCTTTACGGATCGTGAGGCTGGAAACAAGCTCAACCCCTCTGAACTGGACTGGATTATAGGGCTGGCTTTACGGTTTCGCGAGGATATGGAACTGAGCGTGTATCGAGAGCAGGACCAACCCTTAGACAAGGCAGGGCTCGTTCAAAAATATGTGGCCGTTCAACTTCGGTACTCGTTTGACGTTCCCAAGCGGTACTTAAAGAAGTGAAGTCTCCGGTGAGACGCCCTATCCCGTCCCAGTTTCTCTGGAAAGGTGAAGGACATGGTAGTTCGTTCCAGTCTGAGACAGACGAGATTCTGCGGAAACGCGATTTGGTCGCGCTTCGGGAGATGCTCAAGAATTGGTCCCCTCCTGCATTAGTTCGGGTTATGACCGAGCTAGCCACTGAAGATCAAATGATTGCGAAGAAAGCTGGTGGGATCATCGCTTGACCTTGCATCTTATGGTTTGGCGATCTGCGAAACTTTTGGCGCCTCGCCCGCGCGCGGTGGTCCTCAGACGATCCACGGCAGATTCCTCTCGTTGACACACCGGAGCGCTGGCGGTAGCCTGGGGTCTCTTTTCTCCCACCCTTGGAGGTCCCCATGACGACCGTCTCGGAGATCGCGCCGGATGTGTTTCAAATTTCCACGTTCGTGCCGGATTTCAATCTGCAGTTCAATCAGTTTCTGGTGCGCGACGACGAGCCGCTACTGTTTCATACCGGCCCACGCTCGATGTTTGCTGCGGTGTGGGACGCCGTGGCGACTTTGCTTGATCCGAAGGCCGTCAAATGGATCGGTTTCAGCTATCTTGAGGCGGATGAGTGCAGGGCGCTGCGCGAGCGGCAGCAGGTTGCGCCGGAGTCCATGGCCGTATGCAGTTTGGTGGGCAAGTTGGTGAGTATCGACGATTGCATGGCGGTGCGCCCTGCGTTGGGGATGAAGGAAGGCGACGTGATCTACACGGGCAAGTATCGTTTCTTGTTTTTGCACACGCCGCACGTGCCGCACTGCTGGGAAGCGGGGCTGTTGAGCCGGCTACGCATTCGGATGTGCTGGGCCGGTGCCGACAGGTCCTCGTGGAGTATCAGCAAGGGCCGCTGGCCAACTATCTGCCGTACTCTACGCTCACGGAGCCGACACTCCTTCGGCTGGCCGAGTTGCAGCCGAAGACTTTGGCGACGATGCACGGGTCGGCCTTTGTCGGCGACGGCGCCCGGGCGCTCCGCGACCTGGCTACAATGTTCAAGGATGTTCTCGGGCCGAAATAGCGTGGAATCGGAAGACATCAGCAACCATTCGCACCTCGTTCGCGCGCTGACTTGAGGGGAGATCCGTATTCCTCCCACATGCCTGTGTATACGCTGACTCAACCGAAGCATCACTCGAATTCTTCCCATCCGCTTAGACGGCTGCCGAAAACGAGTGTGCGGTTGCTCGTAGTGACGATGACAAGGCCTTTCTCGTTGTCCAACCGCGTGATGTGCTCGTGGATGCCGAGTGCCTTTGAGGAGAAGTCGCCGAGCAGAGAGGCAAAGCCCACGAGCCGTTCATTCGTGACGAACACCGCCCCATAATCAGTCGTCTGGGTCATCTTGACCGTTTCTCGTATCCCGAGGGCTTCATCTAGCCAGATTCCGTTCGCTCCGCGAAATCCATACAGATGCTTGTCTGTCCTCACCACGCTGAATGTGGGCAACACCCGCCGTTCGAGGACCTTTTCATTGAGATCGCGATCCGTCTCACACCAAGACAGGGTACGGCTTGAAAAACCCAGCAGTCGGCGCGAGGTCACGACAACGGCATTAATGCCGCTTGCACCTGAGCCGGTCACGGTTTCCTGCGCGTCGAGGGGAATCTCTCGACGGCCGCTCACCAAACTGGTGGCGACGGCCTGGCCCTGTTCGATCCAGACGGCGACCTCGTTGCCGTAGTCGACCGCTTGTGTGACGCTTGGCCAGAAGAGCCAGGCAAGCGTCGCCAGCAGCAGTCGGGGAGGGAGGAGAGTCCAGTTCTCTGCGCGGGGTGTAGACATGGCCTGGATGATTCTACCGCACGTCCGCGCGGCGGCGTTTTTTTTAATCGCCCATATCGTTATGGAGCCGGCGGTGCCGGCCATCTGTTTCGAAGCGTGAGTGTGATGGCGAGGGACGAGAAGCGTGGCAATCAGTGGTGCGGTGCCGCCGAACAATGCCGCTCCGATGTTGTAGCCGACCGAGAGACCGGAATAGCGTTGCGCGGTCGGGAACAGCTCGGCGACAGCGGCAAAGAACGGTCCCATGTAGCAGGCAACCAGCAGGGTGAGCAGAGCTTGCGCCGCGATCATACGGGGCAGGTCATTGCTCGTGAGCCAGAGAAAGCACGGGTACGACAAGAGTGCAATCCCCGTGGCTCCCATCATCAATGGAGGAGCTTGTCCGATTCGATCCGACCAGGCACCCATCAAGGGAATCAACAGGGCCAGAAGCGTCATGCAACCCGTATTGAGAACGAGTACAGTTGCGAGTGGAACAGTCGTCGCTGTCACAAGATAGGTCGTCAGATAGACGTACAGTAGGTAGAATGCCACGCCGTGCAGCCACACGAGGCCGACGACTTTTGTCACGGCAAGTCGCTGCGTCGTGAACACGTCGCGGACGGGGGAAGATGCGAGTCCTCCTGCCAGGCGGATTGTTTCGAAGGCCGGCGACTCCGGAACTCCGGTTCGCACGTACCAACCCACCACGGCAATGAGGCCGCCCATCATGAAGGGAATCCGCCAGCCCCACTGACGGAGTGCCTCGTCCGCAAGGTTTGACGCGACCAGGGCCCCCACGCCGGACCCTAAAAGCGCGCCGATCTGGGCACTGAAGCCCGCCCAACTCCCGGCATAGCCGCGTCGCGAAGCTGCCGCATGTTCGACGAGAAAAGTGGCGGACCCGGTGAATTCTCCGCCGACCGATAATCCTTGGAGAAACCGGCAGAGCGTCAGGGCTATGGGGGCGATCGCCCCCATGGTTTCGTACGTCGGCAAAAGCCCCACCAGACAAGTCGGAATAGCCATGAGGAGGATCGACCAAGCCAACGCATTACGTCGTCCCAGCGTATCGCCCCAATAGCCGAACAGCATGGCTCCGAGGGGCCGTGCGAGAAATCCAACGGCAAAGACTCCAAAGGCGGAGATCAACGACACCGAGGGAGAATTGGACGGAAAGAACAAGGCGGCGAACACAGGGGCGAAGTATCCATAGAGCGCGAAGTCATACCATTCGAGCACATTGCCGATCGCTCCGGCCAGGAGCGTTCTCTTCATCGTTGAGGTCGTGGACATGCCCATGCGGCGTTCGAGGCTCCTGTGTCGGAACCATGTGGCTCGTAGGGTGCGGTAGAGTGGATCGCCGATACAAGTCCTTTCTCGGTGCGCGGGTAATCAAGGGATCGGCGTGAAATCGAGGACTGATACGGGGTCTTGCAATCCAACATTGCGGAACTCGTCCGCGCGCCAGCTCTTCGATACCGCGGTCGTCGCGGTGAATCTTGGTATCTGTGCAGCGGGAGCGGGTGACAGTGACCGAAGATCACAGGGGTGGGGACTCTGCGGCCCGGTCACTTCGCAATCGTGATGCTGGGGACTCCGACGCGAGGCACTTCGGTGACGGTCATCTGGAACAATAGATACAACATTTGGAACGCCTTGCGGTTCCAGCTTGCCAACGGCCCGGTGGTGTTCACGGCGTAACATTTTCCATGAGACTGAATCGACAGGTCGGCTCCCGAGGGCGCTCCATCCGACAGCAGGAGTTCCATGGTGTGGACGGGATTGTCGTGGACCGATGGGGTCCGCGGATCCTTGTCGACGTTATATTCGGGGTCTTCCTCAAACGATCGGCCCAGAAAATTGAGAATGGTATTGAAGCTCCGCAGCCGGAAATCTCCCTTGAGTGGGTATTCCCCTCCGATGTGCCCCGGGCGGATGTCGAAGGAGACATCGTTGAGTTGCCCTTCCTCCGTTTCGTCGATCAACCGGGCCCGCTCGTCGGCTGAGAGTGTGTTGGGGTCATAGTTGGTGATGAGAATTTGTCCCGTGATTTGTTTACGCAGTGTGTAGCTGTTGTCGTTCCGGCTGTAGGTCACGAGATACTCTTTCTGTAACGCCTGGAAGCCTTCGGCTGTGACCGAGTCGGCGGGAATGGTCCAGGTCCGATTGTAGACGAGCGGTTCGGCATGGAGCTGGTTCTGGTCCTGAATGGATGAAAGGTGAGTCACCACCCGGCGGAACATCTCGTAGCCTGTTCGGTCTGCCGGCGTATTGCGGTAGGCGACCTCCTGGCCATTCTCCGTGATCCGCAGTTCCTGCGCCATCAACCGGAGCAGCAGATCGATATCGTATCGCTGCCGGAGGAGGAGGAGGAACTTGGTTTCCTGAAAGGGGGTCAAGAGCCGCTTGGTGAACTCTTCCCCTTCGATCGGCGCGATACTGATGGTGGGGTTCTCCGCCACGCTGCCGCCGAAGATCGGCAAGAGCGCTCTGCCGGCCTCTCCCGTGAATGCCGGAGTGGCACCGGCGTTGACACGGAAATCAAACGTCGCGGCGATATTCGAGACGCCGGTGAAGTGAATCGGTTGATGCTGATGGGCGCGGGCGATGTTGATGAGCAGTTGTTTGGAGATAGCATCCGTGATCGCCTCATCATAGCTCGTCACGGCGCGATTCAGCGTAATGGGGGAGAGGCAGCCGGTCACGGCCAAGCTGCATAAGATTCCCGCCAGGGTCAATCGCGCGGGGGATATTGAACGCTGCCCCATCGTCATGTGAACGACCTTCGAGCGAGCCCAACAATTCCTCGGCAGGTTTGTAGCATAACCGGCACGGGATGCCTAGCGGGTCGCTGCCAGGCTGTCTGATGTTGAGAGCCCTCCCTAAGGAGGATTTGAGGGCAGGCTGCGGTAGCCCGGAAATAACGGACGCCTGGATTAAGAATCGTCCGCGCACGGTCTTGAGAGGAGTTCCACGAAGAGATTTCATCTCATATCGCATTGAATGTCTCGGATGTGGAGACTTCTCCGACGAGCGTGAAGTAAGCGGGATTCTCCAGGAGCGCGTACGGCCGACTAGCTGCCGGCAGAGATTCGACAGGCCTAGCCCTCGACGATCAGCAAGGCATCGCCGACGTACAGATCTTCCCGTAGTGAACTCATGGCTTCGCAACTGTCATATCAACAATACGATGCTCGGATAAGACTTCGGCTACCGCCCCTGCTGGGCTAACAGACGAATGTAGGCCACCACGTCCTGCATTTCCCCGTCCGTCAGCCGGCCTCGCCACGCATGCATGGGACTGAAGACGACCCCGTGTTCAATGGTCCTCAATAGTTCCTCGTCGGATTTCAGTAAGGACGCAAATCGGTGAAAATTGGCCGGTGCCACCTTGAGGGCCTTCGCGTCCGGTCCATCCCCCCAGCCTCCGGCACCGTGGCAGGCTTGGCAATGGCGCTGATACACGGCTTTGCCGCGTGTGATATCGGCAGGATATTCTTGCGCGCGGAGGAGAGGAGCGAACAGGAGGCAGATGATTCCCATGCTCAGGGTGATTCTGAGTGCCGACATTACGTTCCGAGAGATGACACGCATCACGGCCTCCTAGCTCTTCTTGGTCGTGTGGGCGACGAAGGACGTATAGAGTTGCTGCATCTTGGTACTGCCGCATTTCGGGCATGTCACCTTGGAGGACTCATGGTCCTTCAGGGTCAAGACCACCAACGATTCCTTCCCGCAGTCCAGACATTTATAGTCGTACGTGGGCATAAAGTACCTCTCCGGACCTTGTTTGCAGGTGCTGAAAAAGTCCGCCAGCGGCGTTCTCGCCGCGAAAGCATCCTCAACGTAGCCCACTCGGAGAACGAGCTGTCTTGGCAGCTTGAGGTGGGCGGGTGAGAAGAGCTACGCCTCCGGTGCTTTCATCAGCTGTGGCCTTGCTGGACGGCCTTTTTGAGCATCCTGCGGTGACATCCTATTCTTGTCCAAAACGTACAGGCCATCAAAACTCTGCTGCGGCGAATTGGTTTTTCCGAGGCCTGCTGGTGGTTGATATCAGCAAGCGATGTGCCGTCCTCGAACGGAGGCTTGGGGTGAGAGGCTAGGGGGCTGATATTTCTTGCCTCTTGCCCCTTGCCGCACGCCTCTCGCCTAATTGAAGTGGTGCATTTTTCCTCAGTGGCATTCTTGGCAGTGCAGCTCAAAGCAACAGTTCACGTTGAGGAGAATGGCTGGATCGTCCTCGGCTGGGCTCCCTTGCGTGCCTGAACCTCACTCTATAAAAGATGGAACACGAATTGCGTAACTGCAATACAATGCCCACGCTCAGGAAACAGTCCCTGGAACGATACCTTCGCGGTCGGTTCGGTCCCAAGGCGACCTTGCTGACTTATGGGGTCATTGGAAAGGAAAGTTCGCAGGGCGACTACAAACAGCATGGCGGCGATTGCAGCAGAAGCGCTCATGAATAATGCGGGCTCGCTGGCTACGGGAAAACTATGTTGGCACGCGAGACTGGTGGGACGAGCGAGGGTTCGAGGTTTTCGGAACTTCGAACCCCGAACTTCGAACTTCGGATCGCGCCTGTCGCGCTAGGCGTGCCCGTCGCGCGCGTGAGAGGCCGGCGGAACCTGACTGAGAATCTCCCGTTCCGCATCGAGCCAATCATCGAACGCAGATCCACTCCGGTACCCTCGTTCACCGTAGAGCTCATAGGCCCGCTTTGCGATCAGGACGTGCAGGTCATCGCGGGCCGACAGCGGCAGTGTGCGAGGTTTCTGCGCTGACGGCCCTGTGGGCTGCTGCTGGGGTACCGGTGTTTTCCGGTCCGGTTTTATCGAACGAATGCCGATCGATCTCATGTCTGTCTCCTCCCTTGGATTACACACTCATGGGCAGTCCGCCCTCCGCGACAGTCATCGGGAGGGGGACGAACGGACGATCGAGACAGGTCAATGGAAAAGCCGGGCGTCGGTCGATCCGCCGAAGGGTTTCGGCAATACGTTCCGGTTTGCCCCAGTCGCTCCAGAGCACGCCGGTCAGTTCGACGACCGCCAGTTTTCCCGGGACGCGCTGCAGCAGGTCGGATGAGAAATTCTTCGCAGGCATGTCCCGATAAATCGCCTTGAGGGCGCGTCCCTCCTCGGGCCCTCCGATGGTCTGGCTCAGCTGCTCAAAGAGTGGCATCATGTCCGGCACGCATCGCCAGCCCAGCGTCCAGAGCAGGTCCACGTTGGCTGCGAACACCAGCGTGTTCCAGAACGCTCCTGCCCG
>VBOL01000064.1 GCA_005887945.1 Nitrospirota bacterium | reverse complement strand
GAAGCGTATTTCGTAAAACATTTCAGGAATCTGTTGATCTGTCGATCTGATGAATGCTCGGAATTCCGGTCGCTCAACAGATCATCAGATCTGCATTCTTAGCACTACTCGAGCGTTCGTCTGAGGGTTTTCAATTTCCCGCGCTTCGTCTTACTCTCCAACCGGCGTTGCTTCGAACCCTTCGTCGGCTTCGTGGCTCTTCGCTTCTTGCGCGGGATGGCCACACTCTGAATGATCTCTTGCAGGCGAGCGAGAGCATCCTCTCGATTCTGCTCCTGGCTCCTATGCTGCTGTGCTTTGATGGTAATCACGCCCTCTTGTGAGATGCGATGATCTTTCACTTTCAGGAGCTCTTCCTTGTAGAAGGGGGGTAGCGACGAGGCAGCAATATCGAACTGCAAATGAATCGCGGACGAGACTTTGTTCACATTCTGTCCGCCAGCACCCTGAGAACGCATCGCATGGATGTCGATCTCAGTATCAGGGATGGCGACGTGAGGTGAAATTTGCAGCATCGAGGCTATTTAATTGATTGATCCCTTTGCTCTGCCATAAGCTGAAGGCAGGATTACTCCGTTGTCGGGATCCTATGTGAATAACTCATCCTCGACGAGTTTTAGGTATTTGTTGACGTAGAACATGTCTAGTTCCTCACGTGCCACACATGACCGAATTCGAAAGTCCGGGTCCTTCGGGTCCAACGGGTTAAAAATGACTAAGCCAATACCGAATATCCTGGACAGGGCATCGAGCCGAGCGATGTCGTCCTCAGAAGAGTTGTCCGGGACCACGATGTAGGACTTGTGAGAAAAGAGCCGGTATGAGCAAGCCTGGCCAAACGCAGTGATTAAGTTGGCTGGGTCGAGTATGATTTCTGCCGACACGATCTTAGTGGGTGGCTTGATGATATCTGACCGTCTCGCTTCCCGTATGCCAACCACATCTGGTGTGCCCCACTTGTCCTTGAATCGGTTGCCGCCGACACTGATGCTCCGCGTGCATTCCTCAAGTTCATTGATCAACCACTCACCAAAGGCCTCGTAAAAGTCCTCTTCTCGTATTTTCTCTTTTTTGAGCTTCTTGCTTGCTTCCGCCTCTTGCTTCTCCCCCTCCTCCTGATACTTGATGGCGCGATAGAGGCCGCGACTCGGCTGATAGATGGTCTTGGGCAACTCGGTTCTGAACTTGTGAAGTGAGCCGTGTATTGTGTTAACTGGAATATTGGCAAATGCGATAGAGATCTCTTTGACCAATTCGGAGTATCGCTTTCCCGACGGGGAGGCATCTACCAGTTCAATCGCCTTCTGAATGGCCTTTTCCGTACTTGTCATATTCTCACGCTTCTCAACTAGCAAGTCTGCGGAGGAGTGCCGTTGCAACACAGCAATACAGCGTCGGCAATTCGTAGGTGGGGAAGTCTACTGCAAAGTCGGACGCGTATCCACCACTCCGTTTTAGCCGAAACTTTTAGGAGGCTGCGAATAATCCGTATGTTTGGCTTTGCACTTACCCAGCGGCCGAGAGACTAGACTGCTGACGTTGCTGGAAGAGGGGGGACCCACCAAGACTCTGCCAGGAAGGGAAGCGGAAACTGACCTGGTCCGCGAGGGAATTTCCGAAGGCTTCCACCTGGTAGAGTCTGGATTAGTCGTTCTGAGAGACGTGAAGGCGGTCAGCCTCTGGCTGCTTGACATCGGTGAGTTTGAGTCTACTGGCAGTCTAGAAGCACGCGTCTGTAGCTAGGCGTCACGTTAACTGAAGTCGATAGGAAGTTTAGGAAAGTTCCGGCAGGCGATCGATAATTCTCAAACGTACCTCTTCTCCCACCTGCATTTGCACCATCTTGGTCGTCAGGCTCTCACGAACCCGATGGGCATCTTCCAACTTAAATTGTATCTGTCCGCCACTTTGCTCAACGAAGTGAAAAATAAGCAAGTTCGTGAGGTGCTGCAATTCCTCGTCACTCGTGTGCGCGCTCAGGTTCAAAATCTTGGACATCGGAGATGCTCCAGCTCGATCATTGGGCCAGCCCCATTTATCGCCGAACTTTTTGTTGAATTACAATGACCCATAGGGAGGGGGAGACCTGCCTCTGCAACGAGGTAATCCCTGCCAGTCACATCGGTTCATACTTAATAGTATTGGTATTACAATGGTTTACAGGTGATAGGCTGCTCACGATTTGCGGAAACACTATTGTGGCCGCCAGCAATTCAATCCGGCCAAGGCCGTCTTCCGTTGCTTCGTGGCTGTTCTCATCTGTGGCTCCTTTTGTTATCGCTGCCGTGGAGTACTCCACGGAGGGAGCCACTCTGGAAAATTCAACGGATTTCCGTATCAATTCGAGGAGGGGGGTTCAACGAATCAGGACTTCAAGTCCCGATATACCTCGTGCCAGGCCATCTGGATCGCTTCGAGGATTTTCTCGTTCGATTTCTTTGGATCGTCCGTGAAGTCGGGGAGCGCCACGATCCAGGCGTGCATATCGGTGAATCGAACCGTGAGCGGGTCCGTCTCCGGATGCTCTTCGACTAAACGGATCGCAATATCCTCGGTATCCTGCCACTTCAGATCCATGCCTATCCTCCAGAGCTGATCGCAAATGGCGTATGGCGGGATGCAGCGAAATGGATCTTGCTTCTGCTATAAGCCATAGGCTCACTACTTTCCCGATGTCAACTCGGACAACTTCTTGTTCTCTAAGGCTGCTTTCAACGAAGTGTCCATCAAGACTTCGGCGAGATGATGGGTGGCCTTTTCGAGATCAGCCATCTTGGCTCGGATGGTCTTGTGATCTTCTCCGGATTTGGCCGCCTCGACTGCGGCCATCGAAGCCCTGATCGAGGACAGGTCTTCCTCTCCCACCAGATGGGAGCCTTGCTTGAGGGCCTTCTCCGTGGCCATGAGGATGGCCTCAGCCTCGGTTCTGGCTTCAATGAGCTGGCGCGCCTTCAAGTCGTCGGCCGCGAACTTGAACGACTCACCGATCATCCGTTCGACCTCGTCATCGCTCAAGCCGTACGACGGTTTCACGGCGAGTGATTGGGTGGCGCCGGTGCGAACATCCCGCGCCGAGACATTCAGGATTCCGTTCGCATCGATTAAGAAGGTGACTTCGATGCGTGGGACGCCGGCCGGCAGCGGGGGAACCTTCAGCCGAAATCGGGCCAGACTGCGGTTGTCCTTCACCAGTTCGCGTTCGCCTTGGAGGATATGGATATCCACGCCGGTTTGGCCGTCGACATACGTCGTGAACATTTCCTTGGCACTGGCCGGAATGGTCGTGTTGCGTCGTATCAAGCTGCTCATCACTGCGCCCATGGTTTCGATGCCAAGGGAGAGGGGCGTCACGTCGAGTAGCAATAGATCGGTCGTTCCGCCACCGAGAATGTCGGCCTGGACGGCTGCGCCGAGGGCGACGACTTCGTCAGGGTTCAGCTCGCAATGAGGCTGTTTCCCAAAAAGTGCCTCGACGTGCTGGCGGACCAGTGGCATACGAGTCGCGCCGCCGACGAGAACGACCTCATCGAGGTCGCTCGAGGTGAGGCCGGCGTCATTCAGGGCGAGACGGCAGGGCCCGAGCGTGCGCTCCACCAATTCCATCGTGAGGGATTCGAGTTGATCGCGCGTGAGATCTCTCGAATACCGGCCTTTGCTCTCCGGCAGGTCGAGTATGGCCGTAGTTTTCAGCTCATCGGAGAGTCTGATCTTTGCCCGTTCAGCCTCCAGTCGGACCGCCTGCATATGGTCGGGATAGGCGTTCAAATCGAGACCATGTTGTTCGGAGATTTCCTTGACAAAGAGATTTGCGATCTGGCGATCAAAATCATCACCTCCGAGATGCGTGTCGCCGTTGGTCGCAAGGACTTCAAAAATGCCGTTCTTGAGTTTCAGGATGGAAATATCGAAGGTTCCCCCGCCAAGGTCATAGACGGCAATCGTGCCCTGCATCTTCTGTTGGAGCCCATAGGCCAGCGAGGCAGCGGTCGGTTCATTGATGATCCGTAAGACGTCGAGCCCTGCAATCATGCCCGCATCCTTCGTCGCTTGCCGCTGGCTATCGTTGAAATAGGCGGGGACGGTGATGACGGCCTTGGTAATGCTCTCGCCGAGATGCGCTTCGGCCCGTCGCTTTAGTTCCTTGAGGATCATGGCCGAGATCTGCGGGGGCGAATAGGTTTTCTCACCGAGCTTGATCCGGATGACTCCACCCTGTTCCGTCAAGTGGTAGGGGAAGTAGGCCAGCTCGCCCTGTACGTCCTCAAGACTCTTTCCCATGAATCGCTTCACGGAATAGACGGTCCGTTCCGGGTTGCGCGTCAAGTGTTCTTTCGCCGGATCGCCGACGATGAGGCCATTGTCGGTCATCGCCACGACAGAGGGAACCATCGTCCGATCGTGCCGATCTGGGATGACACGCGGACGTCCGTCTGCCATATAGGCTACGAGCGAATTCGTTGTGCCGAGATCGATGCCGACGATACGTGCCATGGCGGTGATTATCCAATTGTTGAGGCGAGGTCGCTCACGATGTTCTTGACGTAGGTGCGGTTGGAGAGATTTTCGCGCATCTGCTTCAGAATACGGTCGCGCTCGGTCCTCGCCTGATCGGTCGCCTCCCCGCGATCTTGGAGTGTGTCCCACTGAACAAAGAGCTGCTGCAGGGTGGCTTCCATCTCCCGTTGCCGTTGTTCGAGCGTGTTCCGTTCCGATTGGAGTTTCGCGCGGAGCGTCGATTCGGTTTCTGACGCGTGACCGGCGGCTCGGTACTCGCTCAATGTATCTTGGAGTTCAAGAATTTCTTCAAAGAGGTCGGCGGGAGGAGAATTCCGAATCTCTTTCACCGACCCGGCTTCCAGATCGAGGAGATACTCGGCCCGCTCGATCGGATCACGGAGCGTCCGGTACGCGATATTCAACATGGCGGAATTGCCGAGGCTGATAGTCTGCTCGGCAGCGCTCTTGTTCTGATAGAAATCGGGATGGAATGCCCGGCTAAGTTCGTAGAATTTGGTTTCCAGCTGGTGCTGGTCGATCGTGAGGCGGCGGGGGAAGCCCAGGCAGGTGAAGTAATCGAGGTCTTTCGAAACCGGCTGGACCTTAACGCACCGCTCACAGAAATATTCACCTGCCACTTCAGACTGGCAGTGCCAGCACATGCTGCGAGCCATAGGCAGCTCACGTGGGCCGACGGTGCTGTGGGTGTGATGGTACATGCGGCCTCCTCTGACAGCACGGGCATGGCGGCCTGCCATGCCCGTAGGACACTTGCTGTGCGCTGCTGACACTCGTTAGGCCGAGAACGACTCTCCGCAGCCACAGGTCTTGTCGGCGTTCGGATTGACGAATTTGAAGTTTCCGCCCATCAGGTCTTTTTGGAAGTCCAACTGCGTGCCTTGAAGATAAATAGCGCTCTTGGCGTCGACAATGACTTTAACACCGTCAAAGTCATGGACTTGGTCGTGCTGGCTGATCTTTTCGTCGAAGTTGATCGTGTAGCTGAGGCCTGAGCAGCCGCCGCCTTCCACGCCGAGGCGGAGCCCCCCTTCAGTGATGCCCTGCACGTTGATGAGGCGCTTCACTTCCTTCAGCGCTGCCTCGCTGAGCGTAATCACCGGAGCTTGGATTTCTGCGTTCGTCGTGTCCATGGCGCGCTCCCTTTGTTCACGTTACTTCGCGTCGGTCAGTGCTCCGTCGGCTTTCTTCTGGTAGTCCGCGAGGGCGGCCTTGATCGCATCCTCGGCCAACACGGAACAATGGATCTTCACAGGCGGCAGGTTCAGCTCCTGCACGATGTCGGTGTTCTTGATCTTCTGGGCTTCTTCGACCGTCTTGCCCTTCAACCACTCGGTGGCGAGGCTCGAGCTGGCGATCGCGGACCCGCAGCCGAAGGTCTTGAACTTCGCGTCCACGATCGTATCGTTCTGCACCTTGATCTGGAGCTTCATCACGTCGCCGCACTCCGGAGCTCCGACCATGCCGGTGCCGACCCCTTCCTCGTCCTTCTTGAAGCTCCCCATGTTGCGGGGGTTATTGAAATGATCGATGACTTTGTCACTGTAGGCCATGGTTCATCCTCCTCTTGACTATCCTGGTCAGTGGGCAGCCCATTGGACTGATTTCAAATCGACGCCTTCTTTTGCCATCTCATACAGCGGGGACATTTCGCGCAACTTGGTGACGACCTCAACCACCTTCTTGACCGCATAGTCGATCTCATCATCCGTGTTGAAACGGCCCAGACCGAAGCGGATCGACGAGTGCGCCAGGTCCGTCCCGACCCCCAACGCGCGGAGCACGTACGAGGGCTCCAATGTGGCCGAGGTACAGGCAGAACCGGACGAGAGGGCGATATCCTTCATGCCCATCAGTAACGACTCGCCTTCCACATAGGCAAAGGAGATATTGAGGTTGCCGGGGAGCCGGTT
>VBOL01000320.1 GCA_005887945.1 Nitrospirota bacterium | reverse complement strand
TCATGGATCGATCATGTGACGAGGCTACAGTGACACCAATGGCTGAGGACACAGTGACGTTCTGAAACCAAGAGCACGTCACAACACACCAACCACCGGGAGGCTGAATCATGGAACGGAGGATGGATTCAGGAGAAGCAATGCGAGACGGAACTATGGCAGAAGGCGGAAGCAAACATGCCAAGCGGCTCCTTCCCTCGAACGAGCAGTTCTGCACGAGATCCTGCGCTCGTTGCGGGGGGTTGCTCGTGAACGAGTGGTACTACGACTTGAATAACACCGGCGAACACAGCGTCGAGACCCTGCGCTGCGTGCAATGCGGACACCGTGTCGATTCCGTGATCTTGCAGAACCAAATCCGGCCGCCGGTCGAAAGCCCACAAGTACGGCAGGTGCGGCAAAGGTACTCCACGAGGACAGTCATGTTGAACGAACTCGCATGAGCCACAACAACGGACATGAACCCCAATGGACGGCCGTTTCGGATTTCGACGGTCGTCGATCACCGGAGTCGCCAAAGTCCTGTACTAGAGGCCGGTGTTCGGATGTCGGGTGTAGCCAGTCGGCCAGGTCCTTGATCGAGTTCTGAACGGGACGCCAGGCCCACGGTCCAGCACGGTGGATCATGTCACCGAATTCCAATCTCGGGCGCTCGAAGATTGGGCCTATCGGCAGTGCGTGCAGCTCGACTGTATTCGGCCCGGCACACCGGTGGAAAACGCCTTGATTGAATCGTTTAACTGACGATTGCGAGACGAATGTGTAAACGTACACCAGTTCACCTCGCTCGCCGAGGCCCAACTCATCATCGAAGCCTGGCGGCTCGACTATAATCAGCGCCGCCCTCACAGTTCGCTCGGCCACCTGATGCCGAATGAGTTTGTTGGACAACGTCAGGTGATCCAGGTCGCCGATGAAGCCGTCTGTTCTAGTTAAGAACCGTCTCGGAACGGGGCCAACGTCAGTAGCAACGTCCTCAAGATTTCATGTGAAGCTCTGCTGAGGGTATGCACACTAACCAAGTCGCCGTTCTCAAAGAAAATCCTGATCGCAGTGTGTAACTGCCGGCGAGCATCCTCAAGCTTTATGATCTTTTCTTGGGGTCCGTAGTCTGTTGATACTTCCCTCATCCAGCAATTCCCCACCGACACCTTTAGGTCCTTCGCCAACCTTGCGCGTGCTCTCAAGCCTCGCGTACTGTGAAGCCTCGCCGGATTACCTCACCGCCGCCCGTATCTTGATACCGGGCGACGATAGCGTAACCGAGCCGCCGAGCTGTGCGTTCAGCCTCTTCGCGTGCGAAGTAGGACCCTGGCGCATTACGCGCAAGACTGGACAGTGGCTTCGGTGGTATATCCCTGTCTGGCTCTGCTCTCCACCATTCCATCAGCATAGGGCTCTCTCCTAACAGTTCTCCGTGGGATACGCATAGCGCCTTCGCCAGTTTCACCAACGTGCTGAGAGAGGGGTCGTGCATTCCAATCTCCAGGCGTGCGAGGTAACCGTGCGACACGCCAGACCGCTTGGCAAGCCGTTCCTGCGTCAGCCCGCGTTCTTCTCGTAGTCGTTTGAGGCGCATAGCCAGTCTCTTTGCTGCAGAGTTCATTATTACCTATAAGTAATGCCAAAGTAAAGTGTTAGGGTTGCTGTGGCCTCGTTGCGAAAATGCGCCTGAGCTCGTCAGTATGCGCTCGTATCATGCTACGAAAGGCATTTGTAATAAGAAGGTGAGCAAGGCGATCTTCATTTCGAGCAATGGATGCGCGCATACCTATGGACATTACTGGAGGATCATTCATCAGGAACCCCTGTGCTTCGCTCTCTCCTTCCCATACTGTCTCTCCGCTTCGTGCTTCGACAACTTTCAAGCTCAGACGATATTGTCCCTCAATATAACTGCCTGCGGGAATGTCGTGGATGGCGAATCGAGTGGGTTGGACTGTTCCAGACAATAGGAAATCGAGCGTATCTCTTATTCCAGGCGCCAATAAGCCTTCCCTTGAGTCAAAAACCTGCAATCCCAGGCTTCGCAATTCCTCTGTGACAGTTTGAGTCGCTATCGGATATTCGCGCCCTGCGTGCCACCCCTCCATCGGTCGTTGGGCTCTGAATTGAGTGCTTACAAAAGCCCGCGTTCCCTGATTCGTCTGAATACGAAAAGGGGAAAGAGCTATAGTTCTCGGTTCGTTCAAACTGAGGCTTGTGATGGGTGGCTCAATGGGATTATCCGGCATGAATGTACTACTACACCCTGCTACAGCCGCGAAAACTAACAACGCTCGACCTCTTGCCGGCATGTTCCACCTCCTGGATTGTATTGTGGCCGCACGATACGCCGAACGTGACTGCGTGACAATCCCCAGGAGCGGCACATGTTCTGCCCCACTTAAATTCTAGACAGGTTGCTTCCTGTTTTTGTGCGCCCAATCCTCAAAGAATTCGCAATGCTCGAGACTTCGCTTTTCTAGGGACATCCAGGCGCACTCGCTCGTGACTCTGTTGAGAGGGCCTCGGCTGTCTTCTTCTACGATGGATTTTGAATAATTTCAGTGGTTTTCCTGCATCCAGCTGACTAAGCCACCTGTCCACAATTCAAGTGGGGCACAACAGTAAGGGGAGACCGCAGCAGTTCTCGATGCAGAGTGGCAGCTGGGTGCTACCGATGTCCTGTGGGAAGGTGAGGCTCGAAGATGGTTGAATTCTCTGCAGCGTGGATGGTTCGCACTGTGAAACAAGCTGTCCAAGAATTTAAGTAGCGCAGTGTAGGCACCTTCGCGATCGTGTCTACCAGGCGGTATCAGTCTTTG
>VBOL01000322.1 GCA_005887945.1 Nitrospirota bacterium | reverse complement strand
TGACTTCTCCTGCATGTTTGCACAAGCACTCCTCGCTGAATCGAACGCGGCCATCTTCCAGTCGCTGTCCGTTGCCTCCATGGGATGGGTTGATGGCGGCCAAATCTGGACCGCCTATGAAACAATGGCTCACTGCTACAGCCGTGGGGACGAGGCCTATCGGTTTCACGTCGCTCCTCTCTGGATGATTTTTGGAGTCGAGCTGTGGTTCCGCACGCTCTTCCTGGAACATCGCGTGCATCCCGATCTGCCGACCTACCAGGAGGTCGCGCCCTCATATTCTGCCTAGCCATCGCGCACGGAGTTCGGTACAATCGCTGCAACAGAGGGAGGGTCCCCTATGACAAGAGAGACTGATGCCGATCCGGAGAAGACTCAGCCGAAGAAACCTTACACAACACCGACTCTTGTAGAGTACGGCGACATTGCCAAATTGACTCAGGGTAACCCATCTGGGGCGTTTGGGGATGGTCAGTCAGGGATGTTCATGACTACGGCCTGTCTCTAGCCCGGACAGGCCACAAGATCCAACCAGTTTGCGCTACCTCGAACCTTTGCCCTCGCGGGGTCCCTGCTGTGTCGCTCGTTGTCGATGAACATCGCCACTACCTAGAGGATCAGGTCCGTCTTACCGCTTTCCGTCGCGCGATTCAGGAATCGGTCATGCCAGGCGCGGTCGTGGTTGACCTTGGCAGCGGAACCGGTGTCTTGGGCCTCTTGGCCTGCCAGGCGGGAGCGAAACGCGTCTATTCAATTGAAGAAAGCGGCTTGATCCAGCTGGCTCGTGACATGTGTCAGGCCAACGGATTCGCAGATCGGATTCGTTTCATCAAGGGGCTTTCGACGCGCGTCGACTTGCCCGAGCCGGCGGATGTGATCCTCGCCGACCAGATCGGGCACTTCGGGTTTGAGGCCGGACTCTTCGAGTATTTCAGCGATGCCCGCCGCCGTTTTCTCAAACCAAGCGGCGTAACGATTCCGCAACGCATCACCTTCTGCATCGCTCCCGTCGAACACGGGCCGCTGTGGCAGCAGGTTGAATTCTGGAATGGGTCCCCTGCGGGGTTCGACGTTCACCCAGCTCGCGCGCTCGCATCGAATACGGGCTATCCGGTCAAACTGCTCCCCGAGCAGTTACTGGGCTCGTCGGTGGAACCATTCTCCGTGGACCCGAGCACCTCGGGCTCCCATCCGCTTCATTTTGGATGCACGCTGCAGATTACCCGAACCGGAACGCTGCATGGTCTGGGGTGTTGGTTCATGGCTCAACTGTCTCCATCGGTCACAATGTCGAATTCGCCGTTGAGCGAACAGCGTGTCGATCGACGCAACGTCTTCTTTCCTCTCGACCGACCCGTCCCTGTCCAAGCGGGCGATTCCGTTACAGTGACCATGCAGATCCTCCCTGTTCAAATCGCCGTGACCTGGAAGGTCGACATTCGAAAGAAGGATTGCCCTGAAGCAGAGTTACTTCGCTTTACCCATTCCACGCTGAAAGGCATGCTCATTGCCAGGGAAGATTTGCAGCGTACTCATCCGGCCTTCGTTCCAACCCTCTCTCCGTGGGGCACGGCCCGTCTGACCGTGCTGACACTCTGCGACGGAACACGACCCCTGGCGCAGATCGAGCGCGAACTTCTTCGTCGTCATCCCGACCTCTTTCGTTCCCTCTCCAACGCGGCCACCTTTGTGGCCGAAGTCGTCACCAGGTATTCTGTATGACCGTTGAGGCACATCGGCAGGAAACAGCGGTGCGGTATCGCGTGTACGGCCATATTCTGAGTTGTAACGCGCCACTGCATGAATTGGAACAGACCCCATCTCCGGATTCTACGCAAAACACTGACTTGCGAATCCTGTTTTCGTCGGCCGACGAGCCCATCCCCTCTCCCTCATCCCGGTACCTGACCATCTCGCTCACCGACGGCACTCCCTGGCTGCATTGCGCCAAGATCTCCCCCGGCTACCTTCTGCACTTTCCAAATCTGGCCAGCTTTGTGTTCGACACGTCGAGTGATTCGATTCGCTGCATTCCACAGCAGCAGACGCCCCCCCACACATTGCATCACCTTCTCTTGGATCAGGTCCTTCCACTCGTGCTCAACCACAAAGGAAAAGAGGTGTTGCATGGGGCCGCTGTCGTCACGCCCTATGGAGCTTGTGCATTCGTTGGTCCGACCGGCGCAGGGAAATCTACTTTGGCGGCAAGTTTTCTGTCCGCTGGATACTCCGTGTTAACCGATGATTGTGTCGTCCTCGACGCTCGCGGCGGAGACATTGTCGCCATCCCCGCCTATCCTGGTCTCAGGCTCTGGGATGATGCGCTCGCCGCCCTCTTTGTCACAACTGGATTTTGTGTACCGGTGGCGCACTACACCCCCAAGCAGCGATTCACTGCCGCTCTCTCCGCGACACCCTTTTGCTCTTCGGCAGTTCCGTTAGCCGGTATCTACGTACTGGGTATAAGCGATGCCGAGCAAGCGGTCCCGGCCTCCACTCCAGAGATGTACCCCCTCGCGGAGCGGGAGGCGCTCATGACACTCCTCTCACTGGCGTTCAAGCTGGATATTCTGGACCACCGCATGTTAAGGCGAGAATTCGATTTTCTCCATCGTCTCGTCACCCAGATCCCCGTTCGTCGCTTGACCGTCCCTGATTCCTTCGCGGCACTTCCTGCTGTGCATGCTGCAGTCCTCCACGATCTAGCGATGTCATGCTGACTCTCCCATCGGTGCATCCCTTTCTGATGACCCTGTTGATGGACGGCCAGCCTGAAAGAGAACAGCTCACGGCCCTCCCGCACCATTCCTGGAAGACGATCATCGAGGAGGCAATTGCCCAACGGGTAGCTGCCATACTCTTTCGCTGGCTCAACAATTTAAACCACCAGTACCTCATCCCCATCCATTCGCTGAATCTCCTCAAACAACAGATGATGCGGCAGGCAGCCTGGAATCTGCTCCTGACGAAAGAGCTCGGACGTATCCTGGCCGCATGCCAGCAGCGAGGCATTGCGTGCATTCCAATTCGTGGCCCAGTGTTCGCTGCGCAATTGTACGGCGATTGTTCAATGCGCCAGATGGACGACCTTGACTTACTCGTTCATCGCGAAGACCTGTCGTCTATCAAGGAGATCTTCGACCATCTCGGTTATGCGCGGCACGAACAACGGCCAGGTTTTCTGGAAGCCTATTCCTATTCGCTCGAGTTCATTCACCCTCAGTATGGCGTCATGGTCGAACCTCATTGGACCCTGGTCTACCCTCCGTTCGTTGCCACCGCTGCCATGGAGCCGGTATGGGCACGAGCCGTGAAGCAGCGATTGATGGGTATGGATACCTGGACGCTCAGCCAAGCGGATCTTGTACTTCATCTCTGCCTCCACCTTCTTCATAAAAGTGAGCACACGCCGCTCCTGTGGTATTACGAATTGGATACGCTGATCAGCCAGAAGCGATCCCCCCTGGACTGGAACGTATTCGTACATCAGGCTCAGGCGATGGGCCAGGCCGGCCTCATCGCCGATGTGCTGGCGACATTGATACATCATTTCCATTCCACCATCCCCGACTCAATCATGAACCGGCTTCTGCGTCCTTCACGACCATCTTCCTCGATTTCCCCTCACCCGATGCGAGATCATATGCTGGCTCAATCGTCTCTGAACGGGCGAGAAGAGTTTGCACTCCTATGCTCGTTACAAGGCGTTCGACCAAGAATCCAGTACGCCTACGCACTCCTCTTTCCATCTCCCCAATACATGGCCCAGCGTTATGGGTTGTCCAGTCCCATGGGTCTTATCAGCTCCTACATCACCCGGGTCTGCCACCTGTTTCGGGAAGGGTGTAAATGGGCAGCCGCATGGTTGGCGGCAGCTCTCGCCACGCGACAGGGCTGAGAAAGATAACTCGTTAGGTTTCTTTGAAACCCAGCCTCATATTTCACACATCCTTTTGCCCGTTTTGTCCGTAGGGTGCTATAGTCGTGGCGGACATGAGGTGATTCCAGCTTTCCCTCACATAACTCGTTCGCGTTATGGACAAACCCTCACAACAAGCCACTTCGATGATCGATCCAACCTTGCTGGCCCGCGTGGTCAAAGGCGATCAGCAGGCGTTCAGCCAGCTCTATGACCATTCGAGCACACTCTTGTTCACGTTGGCAGTCAGGATTTTGGGGAATCACGAGGAAGCGGCGGAGCTGTTGCAGGATGTTTATTTGGAAGTTTGGCGGAAGGTCTCGCGCTATGACGTCGGGCGTGGAACCCCGGTCGCATGGTTGGTCACCCTCACCAAAAGCCGGGCCATCGACCGGCTACGGGTCAGGGCCTCACGAGGCTATCGGGCCACGAGCTCGCTGGAAGCCGGAACCGCTGCTCAGGTGGCCGACCCCGGTCCGAGCCCGCTTGAGACGCAGGCCGACCAAGACCTGCGTATTGCGGTCGGGGCAGCTGTGGCTGGATTGCCCCAGGCGCAGCAGCAAGCGATTGAACTCGCATACTACGAAGGTCTCACTCATGCCGAGATTGCCGCGCGGCTGAACCAGCCGCTCGGGACCGTCAAGACACGGATCAAACTTGGGATGTCCAAACTCCGAGATGGCCTCCAACAGTGGGCAAACCACGGTGAACTCCAATGACACATGAAGCACTAGAAGAATCGGTCCCCTTGTATGCTGCAGGCGCGCTGGACCGGGTCGAGCGACAGGCGCTAGAAGCCCACTTACTCTCCGGCTGCGCCTCCTGTCACAGTGCGTTGAAGGACTATCAATCCGTCGCCGCTCTCCTCCCGCTCGGCCTCAGTCCGACCAAGCCTCCACGCTCCCTCAAATCCACGATCATGGCCGGACGAAACCCCGCACCGATTCCAGCTACGGCGGCACCGAACGAACCGGCCAGGCCGAGTCTGGAACCGGGCGAATGGATGAACCACCTCTTTCCTCCCGTCGCCCCTGCCCAATCGCTGTCACTACCCTGGGCCTTCGGTGTGGCCACGCTGCTAATCGTGGCGGTCAGCGGATATCTCGCGTGGAACTTTGCGACACAACGTTCCATCGACACGTCGAACATTCAGCAGCTCGAAGCATCGCTCCAGGAAAAGTCGGCGAGGCTTGCCGGTGTACTCCGTGAGGTCGGCGACCAAGCCAAAGCCCTCGCCGAATTGCGCAACGAACTACAGCAACGAACGAATGAAGCCACGGAAGCCAAGCAACAGCTGGCTCAGCGTGAAGCTGAACTGGAAGAGACTCGTATTCAACTAAGCCAGCAAGGCGGCGCTCGCACCGTCGGAACTCCGCAAGACGAATTAGCCACACTCCTTCGAATTCCCAACGTCAAGGCCGTCTCCCTCACCGGATCCGAGATGGCGAACCGGGCCGCGGGATTCCTCCTGTACGATGCGCGAACCCAAAAAGTCTGGCTCTACTCCGTGAATCTTCCTGAATGTCCCGCTGGCACGACCTATCAGCTGTGGGCCATTCACGACAAACCCATCAGCATCGGGACCTTTCACCTGGATACCGGAGAAACCGCTCACCTACTGGTCAAGAAGGTGCTGGGCTTCGCGGATGCAAAGACCTTTGCCGTCAGCCTTGAGCCCTCAGGCGGCAGCCTGCAACCAACCGGACCGATGTATCTCTTGAGCCGATCGTAGCCCGGTTTGTCTGGTCTATCTGGTTCATCTGGTTAGTTTTGTTCAACCAAAAAACCAGACAAATCAGATAGACCACACAAACCAAACAACGGTCTTCTTACGCTGGCGGACTTTTCAGCATCCTGCTAACGCGCCCTTCTTTCTCGCCGAACCCCCATGCTAGGATGTCAGCCTCAGAGTTGAGGAGACAACAGTGCGGGGAGACGAGCGCGCGCAGGACCTCACGTTTATGCGGATGGCTCTGGAAGAAGCGGCCCGGGCGCCGGCCGTCGGCGAAGTACCGATCGCCGCCCTGATCGTTCAAGACAGCCAGATTCTTGCCCAGGCACACAATTGTCGGGAACTCTGGCAGGACCCCACGGCCCATGCGGAGGTCATTGTAATTCGCGCCGCAGCGACCGCACTTGGCACGTGGCGATTGACCGACACGACTCTTTACGTGACCGTGGAACCCTGCTCGATGTGTATCGGTGCCATTATCTTAGCGAGGATTGCCCGAGTCGTCTTTGGGGCATGGGATCCGAAAGCCGGGGCCTGCGGATCGGTGTTCAACCTTCCAGCAGAGCCGAGATTGAACCACCAGGTCGCCGTGACCGGCGGGGTCCTCGAACAGGAGAGTCAGGCCCTCATTCAGAATTTTTTCAAGGAACTCCGCGAGGCACCGCTCTAGCAGGGTGCGAAAACTGTGGCGGTTTGTTGGTTCATCTGGTTTCTCTGGTCTATCTGGTTAGTCTGATTAACCAAATACACAAGACAGACCAGACAAACTAAACAACGATCTTCCAGCCCACCCCCTGAGCGGCCACCGCCGCTTCCCATCCCTCGCCACAAGGGAGGAACCGAACCCTCCAATTGTCATGGAGCGGAGAGCCCACAGGGACCAGAACCTCTGCACCGACTCCGTCCGCTGCCATGAGAACCTCGCACTGACTCAACGCCCGAAGTCCGATACTTTGCGCCTTGAGCACCGCCTCTTTCGCGACCCAGTAGCGGAAGAATCTGGCAGCACGCTGCCCTTGAGTCAACTGCATGATCGTGGCGTGTTCGGAGGGAGCAAAGTAACGCTCAGAAAGTTTTGCAACCTCTACGTCCGAACGAATTCGTTCGAGATCAACTCCGACCTCTTGTCCCTTCGAGACCGCGATGAGCGCACGGCCATGCGCATGAGACATATTGAACGTGATCACGGGGTGACCTCGTAGCTCCCTCGTCAAAGAGGGCTTACCTGCCTCACCATGATACAGCTCTAACACATAGGGGCCGATCCCAAGATACCGACTGAGCACCGCTCTGAGACCTCCGTGCGCAAACACATAGCGCTGCCGGTCCTCCTCTCGAACCAGGCGCGCGGCCCTATGCTGTTCCTCTTCGTCTAACCACTGCGCGCATCGCTCCAGACAGCGTAGCGACCCGTCGAGCTCAATCCCCCAGAGGTGAATGGCCTTCAGCTCGAGGCCGGTACGGCCCTGCCACTTAATGCCCGTGAGATGCTCAATCGACTGGAACGAAATCAGCACATCGCCATCCTGGATACAGACATTCGACATCATGGGGCCATATTAATGCTATACCCTTCCACGACGACAGTCCTCTAGACTAATAAACTAGTACTGAGTGGACTCACGTTTGCAGAAAATCAAGAAAACCGATTGAAAAATCACACTCTCCAGCGTAAGCTCCTTCCACATCTGATCGCAACGACGATACATCCGCCCCAACCCTACCCTGACGTGAGGCGAGTTCTACCAAGCGGAGAGGTGCGAGAGTGGCCGAATCGGGCAGTCTCGAAAACTGCTGTCCTGGCAACGGGACCGTGGGTTCGATCCCCACCCTCTCCGCCAAATCAAGCTCGTCGTGCCGCCGGCCTTAGAATCAAGGCCGGTGGATAAACCCCCCGTTTAACCCGCATTATTCATGAGCGCTTCTGCTGCAATCGCCGATCCGCTGCTACGACGAGCCTCCGGCCAGCGGGCTCGCCCCTCGGACCCTCACCGTACTGCACGAGTACGCATCGGGTCCTCACGGCTCCGCGCGCCGGTCTCGCGACGCGGCTCAGCGATTTCGCCACGAACCGTCATGAACAATGCGGGCTAAGGCCAACGAATCAGGATCTCATTCGCCTTTCATTTGCGCCTTTTCCTTCAACGCTCGCCTAAGCTCAACCATCGCAAGAGTGTCGCGCTTACAGTAGGCCAGCAACGCTTCTTGGATTTTCGCCCGCTCAACCCAATCCGTTTCGACAAAGACCATACGGTAGTACTGACTGGCAGCATGCCCTCCCTCTTTGATCGCCAAATCATCATACGCAAGTGAGGGGACCATGGCCGACAGCACCGACTTGATGGAATAGGACCCGCCGAATGCAGGATGGTAGTAATGGTCTCGTATGATCGGAAAGAGGTCCCAGAGCCGGCCAACGATGCGCGACAGCGCCGGCTTGAGTGACGGAAACGCATCGGCCAGGCTCTCCAAGATGGACCGTTCGTACGGCGAATAGACACAGATACTCCCCCAGTCCCCCAGAGATTCCAGCAAGGATTCGGCAAGAACCTTCCGGGGATCGCTCATATCCTTGTGCAGAAAATCCTCGTGGCGCAGCTCACCGGTTGCCTGTTCAATATGATTCGACCACTGAACCGGGAGGGCTTGATAGGGTCTCGTCTCCAAGAACCGAGGCACTGCCAGCATGACCGTTTCAAAATCGAGGTGATGCACAGGATACTGCACGGCATTCAACACAGAACCGAGCTTCGCAGACACCCACTCGATATTCTCCTTCACACGACGCTGAACCGGCGACAGCTTCGTATCGGCTGGAATCTCGTCGATTGTCGTCACCCCCTGTTGCGTCAACTGACTCACCACCTGTTTCGATCCCGGCAAGTAATGAATCCACCGCGCCGGTTTGTCTTTGGTGCAATGTTCCCAGAAAGGGCAATCGAAGGGTGTATGACAATGCTGGTCCGGCTCAATGGCAGGGGGTTGCGTCTGGAGCAACATGCGATTCATCGTGGCCAACCGCTCGGGCACCTCAGCCCGTCGTTTAGCCACCGCCTCTGACAGATCCTGAATCGCAAATAACTCTGTCAGATCGATCGCCCCCTCTCGATACAGATACCCGGTATTGATATGCATGAGACTGACGGAGACGAGCGTCAGCCCTGCGCCCAGTATCACTTCGCTTTGAACGGCGAGATCTTCGACATGCACGTCTTTGATCTTCGTTGAGGACTTGACCTCGATCAGACGCCAGCCACAGGGCTGTCCATCGGCGGTCAGGATACGCTCCAACACATCCGCGCGAATCAGCACCCCACCGTGCAAAAACGCCGCCTCGAAAATAGCCGGCACAGTGAGGTCCTGAATCAGCGCGACCGTCTGCGCAAGAGCGGCTTCTGTCTGGCGATAACCTGCTGCCACCAAGGCACCGCCGGGAAAGCGACTCCGGGCCAACTCCCCGACCTCTGTTCCCATATCAAACATCGCCTGGGTCGCCGCATCCGGCTTGGTCGCGAGAGAAGGATGATGAACTTCGAGGTACAGGCGCTTGTGACATTGCAGGCCGGAAAGGAATTTTGACTTTGACAGGCGCGGGGTCTGCGGAAGAGGAACTGGTGAGGGATCGCTGAGTTCAGTCATGCTGAGATGACCCTAATCGGACAGACACACCTTTGTCTAGCAGAATAGCCACGCAAGACAGGCGAGACGGGCGAGACAGGTGAGGCAGGTCAGGTTTGTCTGGTTGATCTGGTTGATCTGGTTTGTTTTGTTTATCTGGTTGATTTGGTTCATCTGGTTAGTTTCGTTCAACCAAAAAACCAGACAAACCAAACAAACCAAACAACGGTCTTCTTCTGCTGGCGGATTTTTTCAGCATCCTGTTAGGATGGCCCGCCATGGCATCCCGCGTTGCACAAATCAGAATGTCCGTCCTGACGCTTGCCTTACCAGTCACGGTCAGCAGCCTACTCCAACGCACCGAAGGCATTGCCGCTGTCTTCCTTGTCGGTGGTCTCGGCGCCACATCCATCGCGGCCGTCGGACTTGGCCAGTTGCTGGCCTTCATGGCCACCACGATCGTCTCCGGATTATCGGTAGGTGCAAATGTCCTCATCGCCCAACTGTGGGGCGCTCGCCGCACCAAAGACGCGGGAGAAGCCGCCACGCATCTCCTCGGATTGGCAGCCATCGTATCCTGCTCGCTCGTGGCACTCGGATGGTCCCTGAATCGTATCACCATGGAGCTGTTAGGCGCAGAGAACGACGTCATCACACTGGCCCTTCCCTACTCGAACTTCATCTTCCTGGTCATTCCCTGCACGATATTCTTGCAGGTCCTCTCATCGATCATGCAAGGCACCGGAGACACCAAAACTCCAATGTATGCCTTGATTGCAGTGAATCTCCTGTATCTGACGATCGCCTACCCACTGGTCTACGGACTCTGGGGCTTCCCTGCCTGGGGTATTACCGGAGCAGCCGTTGCTACGGGTATTGCGGAAGGAACGGGCGTGGCCTACCTCCTCTGGGCCTGCCGAAAGCTCTTTAGGAAGTCACTCACCGTACGACGTGATCTCTTGCGCTCCACCTGGCAGGTTGGAGCGCCGGTCTCCGGCGAGCGGATGTTTCAACAGGCGGGGGTTATCCTCTACACCAAGATCGTCTTGCTGTACGGCACTGTGACCTACGCCGCGCATCAAGTCGGCTTGTCGATCGAGTCCCTGTCGTTCCTGCCAGGATATGGCTTCGCGATCGCGGCAGCCACGATGGTCGGACAGAGTATCGGCGCGGGGAAGTATGTACGGGCAAAATTGGAAAACTGGGAAGCGAACCGCCTGGCAACCGTCGCGATGGCGTCGATGGGCGTACTGTTCTTTTTCTTTCCCTATGCGCTGCTCCGTGCCTTTACCAACGACGAAGCCGTCGTCGAACTCGGGACGGTGTTCCTGCGCATCGTCGCCATCCTCCAAGTGCCGCTTGCCCTCACCATGGTCCTGGCCGGATCGCTACGTGGAGCCGGCGACACTAGGTTCATCATGTTGGCGACGACGATCGGCATGTGGGGAGTCCGCCTGCCCCTCGCGGTCATCGGAGGTCCCTGGCTCACACTCGATGTGCTCTTCGTTTGGAGTGCGATGATCGCGGATTGGACGGTCCGAATGGGGCTGCTACTCTGGCGCTATCGATCGGAACGGTGGAAAGCGATTCAGGTCATTCGCTAACCCGCATTATTCATGACGGCTCGTCGTCCCCCACCCATCCCTCCTCCATATTTTATGGGGAGGGTGAGGGAGGGGGGCCGAGACAGCCGAAGCGGGTTGATCTGGTTCATCTGGTTTGTTTTGTTTATCTGGTGAGAAACCAGCCGCATCTCGCGCATCACGCACCACGGCTGCAGAACCGAGACCGGCCAATTACAGCCGACCACGTCTTCGAGTGTCTGATAGATAGCGTGCCCCGGGGGCAGTGATTTTTTTTATTGCTTTCATTGTCAGATTGTCAGTACGTTACCCTCAACGGGGAGGGGAACAGAAAAGTGCCTCCTACCCTGAGTCTGGCGTTGTTTCTACGCTGTTGTAGATATAGTAACCTCACCCAAACCGTCACCTTTGAAAGGAGACCATGATGAAAACTAAAGCGATTTTCTACCACGCGGGATGCCCGGTGTGCGTCGCAGCGGAACACAGCGTCGCCAATGCCCTGGATCCGTCGAGATATGCCGTGGAAAGCGTCCATCTCGGCACGAGCAAAGCGCGGGTGAAAGAAGCGGTGGCAGCCGGGGTCAAGTCGGTGCCGGCGCTGGTGATGAATGGGGCGGCATTTCACATTAACTTTGGCGCCAGCATTGACGCATTGAAATAACCCGTTTCAGCCTGCTGACTGCACTGATCTCAGGGGGCGTGTCTAACGGCACGCCCCTATTTTTTCCCCAAACGTGGAGCCCACCGGCGCACACCTGGCTAAACAGCATTGCCGTTCCAAAACCCAATCCGGTTGCTCGCATGCGCGCCGAGGAATTGGGAAAAAAAGTCTCGAACCGTTCCAATGCGGCCGCCATTTCGGCTCAAGAACAGAAAGGCCACGGTGCCGGATTCATATGAAGTGCAGCAAAACTGCCCGTCCTTCGCGTTGAGTGTCGCGATTACCTTCTCTATTCGTTCGCGTGTCTTCTTCGCGCGAACGTGTTGGTAGACGACAACGATGCGGTTTTCTCCTCTCCCCATTGCTTCAAACAACTCCGTCGGGAGGAGGTACTGCTCAATTCGTTTGACGGTTCCCGTTTTGATCCCGGTATCGGGATCCAGGAACAGATCTCCATTCGGTGGAATTTCTGCAAAGTACCGCGCTCGGTCGTTACAAAGATCGTGGCTATGGCTAACGAGTTGGCGCTGTTCGATTCGCAGAAGACGGGCAAATAGCTTTGAATCGGCTGGTTTCCACGCAGGGGCGTCTGACGCCATCGGATCCACGAAGAAATCTCTCAGTACGCCCTGCTGCTGGAGAGTCTCGAAGACTGACCCTTTCCAGTGGTCGAGCGCATCCCCCAAGAATTGCAACTTCATGCTGCGCGGCCCGTTTCATGCGGTTTAACTATTGAGTACACTGATCGGCATAGTACGCGAAACCG
>VBOL01000321.1 GCA_005887945.1 Nitrospirota bacterium | reverse complement strand
CCGATTCACGGAAGGATGACAGACTTTTCTGGATAGCCGAGCCCTCGGAGTATCTCTTCCAGGGCATTCGTCATCGGTGGTGGCCCGCAGAGGAAGAGGACAGTCGCTGGACCGGGAGGAGGAAGATGCCGGCGAAGAATATCAGCGGTGATTCGCCCGGTTCCCTCTGACCATCCCACCGGCGGCTCTTCCAATACATGATAACAGTGGAAGTTCGGATGCGCTCGGACATCCCGTTCCCACTCGTCTCGAAAAATAATGTCGGCCTCGCTCTTGTTGGCGAAGACTAGAAACTGCTCCGCGTCGAGTCGCTTCGTGAGGATCCAGCGGATGATCGAGATCATCGGCGTAATGCCGGTGCCGCCGGCGACGAACCCAACCTTCTTCGCCATGCCATCGACCCAATGGCCGCCTTGGCGAGGACCGCTCATCAGCACGGTGTCGCCCACGCGTTGGGCATGGAGGTACTTCGAAATGACGCCGGTTTCGTATCGTTTCACGGTGAGATCGAAGAAACCCGCAGTACCCGGTAGAGACGAGGGTGTGTAGGGACGCTTCACGGACTTGCCGTCGATCGTGGCGTGGACGTAGAGATGATCGCCGGGCAGCATGTCTAAGGTGGCATCGGCAGGAAGGTTGAAACGGAACGTTTTCGTGTCGTGGGTGTCCGCAAGGATGGCCGTGAGTGGGTACGGGCTCGGCGTGATGGTCTTGATGCGCGTGATCGTGTCCATCGGAACCGGTACCTCGAAAGCATCCTGGCTCAGCGCCGCATCCCTTTCTCGAAGAATAACCCGCGGTTGATGTCCCCGATACTGAGCATCCCGACAAGCGTGCCCTTGTCGACGACGGGCATTCGCCGGAAGTTCTTGAGACCCATGTACGAGGCGGCTTCCAGAACGGGATCGTGGGGTGCCACCGTCAAGGAATTCTGGCTCATGATCTCCTCAACTTTCTCGTCAAGCGCCTCAGAGTATCCGTCTTCCATCTCGACAAAATTCCGGCTGTGTACGTTGTCGTGAATATAGTCGCCATAGTTAGGATACAGCGGCAGCAAGACATCGCGCAATGTGACCATTCCAACGAGCTGATTGTCTCCCTCGACCACGGGGATCGCCCCGCACTGTCGATTCATCATCTTGATTACGACCGACCGGACCGTATCTGTCTTCTTGGCCGTCACAAGACCGGTTGACATGACTTCATGGACAAGCATGGTCACCTCCGTTCTGGTGAGTAAAAGCAGAAATACTTCTCCTCCAGGGAACCACCGGGTGAGATCAGCACGAGAAACGCCACGGGCAGCCATCAAGGCAAGGAGGAAGGGAGGACCCTTGTGGTGCCCGTGGTGGGCGCTTGGGACGCCGACGACCATTTATATGGTTGTGGTACCGGAGAGACCCGCGCGATACCGAGGGCCTTGAGCATGCTCGACGTGGACAGTGTAGCTCCCCTCATGCAGTGGAGCCTCGTGTGTCAGCTTCCTGTCTCTCGATCGGTCAAGTCTTGTTGTGTGATTCCCGTATACGGGACAGGTGTGACCGTCGAAGATGGAACTGACAGTCCAGCCGGGCCACCCGCCTTCAATCCTGCCGGCCGTTCGGGTCCGGTGGACCAAGGTCTTCTATCAGCGACCTCCTCTCTGAGGCTGAGAGCACGAACATTTACTTCATACTCCCGCTCCCATCTGCATGTCAAATGGGGAAACATCCTCCTAGGATTTGGACACGTTGACCGAGTTCGCCATGGGGCGTAGACTGCAAGTGGGTAGCTACGGCTTTTCTTTCTGCAGGTGGCGGCATGGTCCTCCGTGGAGCACAGATCCACCGGCGCGGCCAGGCGAAGTGTAGCCTCGTCACCACTCGATCTCTTCCTCATGATCTAGTCCGATTATACCGTCGAGCGCTTCCGTTCACGTCAGCTGACCTCGGCGACGTAGCAGGCCCGTACCTCGATGAGGTACAGCTCTGGACCGATTTTCATGGCCAGGAAATCGTTCTCTGCGACTCGATCAAGACGTCGCGAAGTTCGCCTGCCGCACGACCAGTTGCCCGATGCCGAGGGAACTTTCTATGTACCCGGTCATGGCCCTGATCGTCCTGATGCTGTTCACCTGGATTGTCGCGATGTGGGCCTCATGCGGTGAGAATGACGAGCCTCACGATGAGGAGAAGCGGGAACAGAGTTCTGATGAACAGGATCATCGGGAGGCGGCCTAACACCTGTCGTTACACATACGTGTTCCGAATGCCCGATGGAGGATGCCATGACCTGTGAACGGTGCGGGGGATTGAGTATCGCCAGGCATTTCGAGGGGGGCCAAGCCTGGGAGTATGACGGATGGGAATGTCTCATCTGTGGAGATATTATCGATCCGCTCATCATGACGAATAGGGACGCGCAAGCGCATGGAGCCACAGGACCGATGACTTCGAGCGGGATGAGATCTGCGCGCGGCGCAGTCAGTCCAGGTCGGCACACAGATACAATTCGGTCATAAGTCAACGTTGATCCCATGGAGGGATCTCTCAGAATCATGAATCCCTTCCGCCCACAAGGAGGTTCCATCATGAAGACCTCGCTCATCATATGGGCCAGTCCCTTCGTTGTCGGTCTTGTTGTGTCTCTCGCGCTCGCCAATCCGGATATGCTGCCGAAACATCCGGGCTATCCGATGGGGAAATCACTGGATCCCGTGAAAGGACAGCCCCTCGCCAATGATCCGGGCCAAACAAACGCCTCGGGCGGGAACGCACTGGTTGGGTCGGCGGCATTCGACGATGCCCACTCGTCCCAGCATCTTTCAATCAATCAGAACGACCAACGGTTGCTTGAAAAACCGGGAGCGGGAATTCTTCCAAAGGTTCAAGGGCCGAACATCAAGATCGAACCGCCTGTGAAGGAAGCCAGCAAGACCAACGCGTCCCCGCAGTGACGCCGAATCATGACGAGCAGCTCGGCACGGATCGGCCCCTCGTTTCCGTCGAAACCAGGGGCCGACGCCCGACTGACACCGTGAACTCATCGGGCTTCTCGGCAGCACACAGCGCAGCGTCGCAGGCGAAAAGCGTGATCTGTTTCACCGGAGCGATGATGACGTCCCGTGTGTATCCACGTCCAACCCGAGGAGCGAATCGTCGCCTTCGAGGACAAGAAGTGGTCTCGTCCCTCATTGTTCTCATTCGCTCCGATCCGCCACTGCCTTGCCGTTCTCGCTCTTGACCGGCGCGTCGCTGGGGCGTACAGTATCACGCAGTTTACGAGCCGCCTCATTCTGGGAGGTGGTGGCCATGATCCTCCGTGGAGCACAGATCCAACGGGATGGGCATGGCAAGTGCGGCTTCCTCCCCGATCCAACTCTTTCCAACAATAGAGCCGAGTTGCTGTCCTCCGGTGTCCTTGCGAACACCCGGATGAGCCTCTGCAACTCTGTTATCTCACATCACCACTTCAAACCGGGAGGTACAGCACGTGTCCGACTGTAAGGAGCGGAAACCATTTCATGTGACGCGAGCAAGATGTCGCCTGGTACGCCGGCCTCGCGCCGAATTGCCCGCAGTCGAAAGGAGGTCGTTATGTCGCACCGCTACAACACCATCGACATCATCGTGGGGGTCGGCATGTGTGCGATTGTCTTC
>VBOL01000318.1 GCA_005887945.1 Nitrospirota bacterium | reverse complement strand
GTCTTCAGCGTACCCAGAGCCATATCGCGCAGCAAATCTTCCTCGCCGACCACTACATATAGCGGTGCGACCGTTCCTTGCGCAAGTTGTGCGTTGAGCTGAGCATGGGAAATAGCTGAGGCCATAGTGGATATCCGATTTATTTGATGTTGGTGTCCGCGTTGTCCGACGCTGGAGGCGCAGACGGCTTTGCCAACTGCCCCGATTCCAACTGGAGTAGAAAGCGGGAAGCCAAGTCCTCGGCGATGAAACGGCCGGCTTGTTCCAAGGCCCGGTTCTGGAGGACGCGATTGAACTGCAGGTCGGGCGTCACGTAGAACTCCGAGGCGCCTTTCGACGTTTGCGCCCACACTAGACGTTTCGTCCTGGTCTCCTCCACCTTGACGATCACCACAACCTCTGCGCGGCTTTCGAGCGTAGTGGTCCGGCTGAAACTGAGCGTCGGAAGAATGACCGAGAGGATTTGGCCGGACAGCACAAGATCGGCCGCCTCAGCCTCCGGAACAATCTGCGCCCCACTGCCAGAAGAGAACTCATGGCGCAGATAGTTGGTATAGCGGACCTCCAGGTTGGGCTCGAAACTCTTATTCTCCAAGGTCTGGACTACCAACCGCGGTGGCGGTGACGTGGAGGAGGATGTCGCCGCTGCACTTCCAATTGTGGGCCCAGCTCCTTCCACACGGAATTGATAGCCGCAGCCGGCGAGAGCCGCAAGTAACACGAGACTGGCGGGAAACGCGAGACGGACAAGAGAGCCTCTAGTTTCCAGTGTGTCGCGCATGTCTCGCTTTTCTCGCCAATCTCGGCGACGTTCACAGGACAAAGTTCATCAGCTTTTTTTCGACATACACAATCTTCTTCGGCTCCTTGCCCTGCAGCCATTCCGCGATCTGCGCACGAGCCAACCCTTCGACCTGCTCGCGAGTGGCGTCGGCTCCAACGTCGAGTTTGGTCCGCAACTTTCCATTCACCTGGATCGGAATGGTCAACCGATCGCTGACTGTCAGGCTCGGGTCAAAGACCGGCCAAGGCTGCTGAGAGACGCTCGGCTGGTGGCCCAGCACCTTCCACAATTCTTCCGCCAGATGGGGCGCGAAGGGTGCCAGGATCAGGACGAATGGTTTGAGTAAGGCCCGTGAGCGCTGCTCGGCCTTCGTCATCTCATTGGTAAACACCATCATCTGGGAGATCGCGGTATTGAACCGCAACGTTTCGATATCCTCCGTCACCTTCTTGATCGTCTGATGGAGCAACCGCTGATGTTCGAGAGTGGGAACCGTCCCCACCACGGTACTCGAGAGCCGGCCTTCTTCATTCACCATGAGTCGCCAGGCCCGTTCGAGAAACCGCGTAACCCCTTCTACGCCCCTCGTACTCCAGGGCTTCACGGCCTCCAGCGGGCCCATAAACATTTCATAGAGCCGCACCGCATCGGCCCCGAACTGGTCCATGATCTCGTCGGGATTGACGACGTTGCCTCGGGATTTCGACATCTTCTGGTTGTCTTCTCCCAGCACAATCCCCTGATGCACCAGCTTCTTGAACGGCTCTGGCGTACTGACCACCCCAATGTCGTACAGAATCTTGTGCCAAAACCGCGCATAGAGCAAATGCAGCACGGCATGTTCGCTGCCGCCGATATAGAGATCCACCGGCATCCAATAGCGCTCTTTCGCAGGATCGACGAGTTGCTTTGAATTCCTGGGATCAATGAATCTCAGATAGTACCAACAGGAGCCAGCCCACTGCGGCATAGTGTTGGTTTCACGGCGTGCCTGCGCCCCACTGATCGGGTCGGTGGTCGTCAGCCAGTCGGTTAAATTTGCGAGCGGGCTTTCGCCGCTCCCGGACGGTTTGAAGTTGTTGGTCTCCGGCAAAAGCAGCGGCAACTGCTCTTCCGGAAGCGGAAGGGCCTGGCCATCGACCCACACAATCGGAAAGGGCTCGCCCCAATACCGCTGACGAGCAAACAGCCAGTCCCGCAACTTGTAGTTCACGGCCTTGCGACCCTTGCCGTGCGATTCTAACCAGGCCGTGATTTTGGGAATCGCGTCACCCGGTGTCAGCCCATTGATGGTAAAGCTTCCATCTGGCGTCGTGGAATTGACGACGGTACCCTTGTCGGTCGCGACGAAAGCCTCTTGTTCAACCTGACCGCCCGCGATCACTTCGCGAATCGGTATGCCATAGGACTTCGCAAAGGCCCAGTCGCGCTTGTCGTGCGCGGGCACAGCCATAATGGCCCCGGTCCCATAGCCCATCAACACGTAGTCGGCAATCCAAATGGGCAGCAGCTCGTCGTTCACCGGATTCAACGCATAGCCGCCGGTGAAAACCCCGGTCTTTTCCTTTTCGAGTTCCTGCCGTTGGAGATCGCTTTTTCTGGCCGCCGCCTCGCGATACGCGGTGACCGCGGTACAGCGGTCGGCAGTCGTGACGACCTCCACTAACGGATGCTCCGGCGCCAGGACCATATAGGTCGTGCCAAACAAAGTATCGGGCCTCGTCGTGAAGATCCGAACCGTGCCGGGGACGCCGGCCAAATCGAACTCGACTTCCGCGCCGATCGATCGGCCGATCCAATTCTTCTGCATCTCCAATGTGCTGGCCGGCCATTCGACCAGCTTTAAATCTTCAAGGAGTCGATCGGCGTAGGCCGTGATCTTCAACACCCACTGGCGCATCGGCTTGCGCACCACATCGAACCCGCCGACTTCACTCTTCCCGTCGATAATTTCTTCATTGGCGAGCACCGTCCCTAGCCCGGGACACCAGTTCACCGGCACTTCCGCTACGTAGGCCAACCCTCGCTCGAACAGCTTCAGAAAAATCCATTGTGTCCAGCGATAATAATCGGGGTCGATTGTGCTGATCTCACGTTCCCAGTCGTACGACAGACCGACACGTTTCATCTGGCGTTTGAACGTGGCGATGTTTTGCGCGGTCGTGATGGCAGGATGGACGCCCGTCTTCACGGCGTATTGCTCGGCGGGCAAGCCGAACGCGTCCCACCCCATCGGATGCAGCACGTTGAATCTCCGCATGCGCTTATAGCGGGAGACGATGTCCGTCGCGATGTAGCCTTCCAGATGGCCCACATGCAGGCCCGACCCGGACGGATAGGGAAACATGTCGAGGCAATAGAACTTGGGCTTGGCAGGATCGTCCGTGACGCAAAACGTCCGGTGTTCCTCCCAATAGGCCTGCCATTTCGACTCGATGGCGTGATGGTCGTAACCCTTGCTCATAGCAGCGACTCAGGCGGTTCACCAGTGTTGAAGCGTGAGAAAAAGACGAAGGACTCTAACATAGCCCACCCAGCGCCACAAGATTTGCGGGCACTCACCATGGTCTCCTTTGTTATACTGACAGGCACGAATGGGATGGTATGGCGAGCACATCTTCCCACACCTGATGGAGTGGGTGATGGGAGGCGAGGAGTTTCAGAAACAGCGCTCGCTGGTGCTCGCGCGAGCCAACGGCACGGTACTGGAAATCGGGTTCGGTACCGGCCTCAATCTCCCTCACTACCCT
>VBOL01000063.1 GCA_005887945.1 Nitrospirota bacterium | reverse complement strand
CACGAAAACCACCTGCATCCTCCCAGATTTCTCCGCGACCACGGAGGCTGAATGCATGGGGCTGCTGTTGATCATTGAAGTCATGAATCCAATAGGTGACCATCCCATTCCAGCGTGCGTTACCAGACGCATTACCACCCAACGAAGGTTGTTTTTGAGGGTCCAGGGCGGCATTGCCCTCGTTCACGTAGTAGGGCTCTAGGATGACGGTGTCGCTGTCAGTGGGCTTTACCGTGACGATCAGCCCATTCACAAATCGCTTAGCTGAGGGATCGCCGAACGGGATCACCTGACCCGCCGCATTAAAACACGTATTTCCTGGTGGTGCTGGAATTGCTTGGCTAGTCCCAGCACCTTGACAATTTGACTGCTCCCCGCCCCAGGTTCCGAACCAGTTCACCCCGAACCGCGGGTGCGGCGTGAAGGCCAAGAGGTACTCGATCGTTTTGCTCTTGTTGTTGTCCTCGATATTGTCCCAACCGTTGACGAGTCCGATTACCGCGGTCACCATTGGATTGAAGGTATAGGTGAACCGGATGCCGGTCGTCGTGAAGGCTTGGCTCAAACCGAACATGAAGGTGCGGGAAAAGTTCGGGTTCTCGAAACTGTTGATCACCTCATACCCGACCAACGTGTTGATCTTCCCTACTTGAATCTTCAGGCCGTTTCCGAGCGGGGCGATGTACTCTGCATAGAGCTCTTGTGTATCCATCTCGGTGTTGTCCGTGCCAGGCCGGAAATTCGTGCGTGCCCGCGAGAACCTCGCTTCGGCCCCAAAATTCATCCGCGCGCGAAAGCCCGCCCGCTCCAGGCCAGTGCCTCCCGCATCTGCAGGTTTTTCCAGCATGAGCTGGAACAACTGTGGCACAAACGAGTTGGCCTGGGTGTCGAAGATACGCATGTTCGTGACGTTTGTGGCTGGATTATTGAAGTTCTGGACATAAGACGCATCCACATATCCGGAAATCTTAAAGCCCAAGGTATTCCAGAGGGAGGCAGCATCAGATTTTTTCTCCAGCTCCGCCACCCGCTCCTGAATTGTCCCAGTCGGCGCCGCAGCGGGCCCTTGGGCGAATACAGTGTTGCTGCCGAGCAGTGAGACCAGCGCACACATGCCTATTCCAATAAGACTGCGTACTGATATCATCACGTCCTCCTCGTCCGATAGGTGATTCAGTTGCTCACTTGCCTAGGCTCTCTCGTCTCGACGTCGTTGTCGCCATGCACGCCATTGTGCGCAATCTCCAGTCTCTCTTAGCCCGGACTATTCATGATTGGCTCGTCCGATCCTCTCGCCCGGCGGGTCTTTTCTCGCTCGGCCTCCTCGACGGACTGAGCGTTCGCCTCCGTCGGCCGTACTTGCGAGTAGCCCCTACGGGCTTCGGTCCCGAACACCTCGCGACGGCATTCATGAATAATCCTGGCTCGTCAATTCGCCTTTCACTTCCGCATCGATTCCCACCGGCAGGATGCTGAAAAAGTCGCTCTCAAGAACCGTAAAATGTCAGACGTGAAAGGTGAAACGTAGGACTGCCGAGTGCTCTTCCTTCGAAACGTTTCACGTTTGACGTTTCACGTCTCACGGATTCAGCCTGCTCGAATGCGGCCATAAAAAACGCCCTCTAGCCCGCTGGGACCGGAGGACGCCATTGTCCATGCCGTACTATTTTTTCTTGAGGCCGGTGGGAAACGCCGTTGTTCCCCTGTCCGATAGGCGCCAGTGGGAGCCCTTAATAAATAACTGGGCGCCCTTATACATGTCCTAGGGAAATCTGTCAATGCCTATCTCCGTTTAGCTGGACGAGGGGGAAAGGCCGGACGGGCGAGATGGGCGAGACGAGGGAGGGTTCGAGGTCCGACGTTCGAGGTTTTCGGAACTTCGAACCCTGAACTTCGAACTTCGGATTGCGCCTTTCTCGCTCGTCCCGCCACCCTCCCCCATCCCGCTGGTAATGATCTATCGTCTGTGTTAGATTCTCTCTCACCTATGGCACCTTCACCACGGCATTCGGTACGGACACTGTCTCTCAAGCCTTCGTTTTTCCTGGCCCTGCTCTGTGTAGTCGGCAGCGCCTGTGGCACGATCGCCCCGACCGGCAAAATCATCTTTGACGATCCTCGCGGAACCCTGTCTCTTCAAACAATTTCCGATCACTCGATTCAGGCCAGTCACCCGATCACTCTGGACCCAGCCCTTCTCGCTCAGATGTTGAAAGGCATCGAGATTCAGGAGCAGGAGCATGGCCTGGTGAAATTCCTCTCGGGACCATCCTCTTCCGTCCCCGTCTTCTCGGACGATCAGATCCGGTTCCTCGCTCCACTGCTTGCAGAGGGTTTACGTACGGCCGCACCAGATCAGCGTATCGAGTTTCGTGTCCAGGATACGCGCCAAGGGTCTCTATTCGAATCATCGACTACGGAAACCACAGCCGGCTCCCTCTACGCCTATGGCCGACAGCTGTACGTGACACTTTCTCAATATCGCTACAACCCGATCCGGACGTACATGGTGAACTCGACCAGCGCCACCCAAACGCGTCAAGCCGATGTTTCAGGCCTCAAGAACCGTATCCTGCTGTTCACTCCGAGCGCCGCCCAACGGTCCGATGGCTTTGATCCGCCGACAGGGGGAGCGTACACCGACAGGTTTCTCGCCATCGATTATCAGCTGCTGCAAGAAGCGTCGCCGGCCGTAGCCACCACTGAACACACGGCGCCTCAGGTGGAACGAGCCGCGCCGGTTCGCGAGTCTCCAGCAGCAGGAACCGGTGTATCCGACGCCCCGTCTCATACCACGGAGGCCCTGGCTCAGGAGGTGGAAACCCTCAGGAAGCAACTGCAATCCGTTCAACAACAACTAGACAGCCAGACCACCAGGCAAGACAGCCAAAAGCGGAAAACCACCCCCCCCTCGAAGCCACAACAGACAGCCCCCTAACCAGCAAGATAGCCGAGCGAGACGGACGACGGTTCGAGGTTCGAGGTCCGAAGTTCGAGGTTTTCGGAACTTCGAACCCCGAACTTCGAATTTCGGATCCCGCCACGTCTCGCCCGTCCCGCGCGCTCTAGTCTGGTAATGACCTATCGTCTGTGCTAGCCTTACACTATGGCTCCTTCACCACAGCATTCGGCACGGAAACTGTCTCACAGTCGTTTGCTTCTCCTGGCCCTGCTCTGTGTAGCCGGCACCGCCTGTGGTACGACCGCCCAGAGCAACAAGGTCCTCTTTGAGGATCCGCGTGGAACCGTGTCTCTGCAGACGATTTCCGATCAGTCGATTCAGGCCAGCCATCCGATCGATCTGAAACCAGCCCTCATCGCCCGCGTCTTGAGCGGTATGCAAATCCAGGAATACCTGCAGTACTACCAACAGACGATGACAGGAGAGGCTATCACCCCCGTTTTTTTGCCAGAAGAAGTCCAATTCCTGGCGCCACGGATTGCCAAAGCCCTGTCGACCGCCGCAACGGGAGAGGCCGTGGCATTTCTGATCACGAGTCCTCGCCCAGGCACCGGGAGCCTGGTGTACATGGAAACCACAGCCGGTTCCCTCTACGCCTATGACCAATCGCTGTATGTGACACTCTCTCAATATCGATACGACCCGATGTTGACGAACATGCACTACGCAGCTTACAGACCACGTCCACTCGATCCCTCAGGCCTCAGGAACCGTATACTGCTGTTCACTCCGAGCGCTGCCCTACGGTCCGATAATGTTCATCGGCCGGAAGGAGGAGCGTTCACCGATAGATTTCTCGCCATCGATTATCAGCTGCTGCAACAAGCGTCGCCGGCCATAGCAACCACTAATGCGCCCGACGCCCCGTCTCGTACCACGGAGGCCCTGGCTCAGGAGGTGGAAACCCTCAGGAAGGCATTGCAATCCGTTCAACAACAACTCGACAGCCAGACCACCTGACAAGACAGCCTGAAGCGGGAAACCACACCCCCTTCTTCGACGCCACAAGAGACAACCCCGTAACCGCAGTAGTGAGACGAGCGGGACAGGCGGGACGGCGGGAAAAGCAAGGGTTCGAGATTCGAAGTTCGAAGTTTTCGGAACTTCGAACCCTGAACTTCGAACTTCGGATCGCGCCTGTCCCGCTCGTCTCGCTTGGCTATCCTGCTAGGAATTGCGATAGCCGTTCGTAATCGGCATCCGCCTATCCTTCCCCAAGGCCCGATGCGTGATCTTAATGCCGATCGGCGCCTGCCGGCGCTTGTACTCGCTGCCATCCACCATCGTCATCACGCGTGCCACCGTGGCGCGGTCGTATCCCGCTTCGACAATCTCTTCGAGAGACCGGTCTTCTTCCACATAGGCCTGGAGAATGGGATCAAGTATCTCATAGGGCGGCAGCGAGTCTTCATCCTTTTGGTTGGGCCTCAGCTCTGCGGTCGGCGGTCGGTCTAACGTCCGTTTGGGAATCACCGGGATTGTGCCGCGGAGGTTGCGGAGCCGCGCAAGGCCATACACCATCGTCTTGGGCACGTCTTTGATCACGGCAAAGCCGCCGGCCATATCGCCATACAACGTGGCATACCCCACGCTCATCTCGCTCTTGTTGCCCGTGGTGAGCACCAGATGCCTGAACTTGTTGGAGAAGGCCATGAGGAGATTACCCCGGATACGGGCTTGGAGGTTCTCTTCCGTCGTATCAGGCGCACGCCCCTCAAACGTCTCCGCGAGCGCATGCCGATAGGTGTCAAACATCGTCGTGATGGGAATCGTCCGGACGGAGATCGCAAGCCGTTTCCCCAATTCGGCGACATCTTCGTGACTCTCTTGCGACGTATAGGGCGACGGCATGAACAGACCCCACACGTTCTCCGCGCCGAGCGCATCGACGGCTAACACGGCGGTCAACGCCGAGTCCATTCCGCCGCTCAAGCC
>VBOL01000316.1 GCA_005887945.1 Nitrospirota bacterium | reverse complement strand
TAGAAGGAGAGAAGAACTTCCGGTTACAGCAAGAGAGATCATCTGCCTGCCACGGGGGGTGCATTGGAAAAACGCCTATTTCCTTGGCAATCTTCATTCCGTTCACTATGATGCCCCGAATACAGATCGGCATCGTACATGAGCCAACCCCCTTCGCACAATCGGCGGATCATTGAACTCCGCAAGCACCCTCGGATTTTCACTCCCTCGGGTGCGCTGTTTTCTCTCAAACGCCTCATCAGTCCGGCCCAATTCGAAGAACACACAGAGGGTGAAGGGACACTCATCGAGCTCTCCCTCGGAGGGTGCCGGCTACTCAGCGACATTCCTCTCGAAATCGGTGAACGGTACAATCTGATCCTGCAAGTCACCAAGAAAAACTGCCCCATCCTTGTTGAGGCAGCCGTCGTGCGATGGATACAGGAGAGTACCTACGGGCTCAAGTTTACCTCCCTGCAATCAATCCATGAATCGCACCTTCGAGAGCTGCTTCTCGACATCCGCCATCCCCCGTTCTAACGTTCCATCACATCCTGCATCGATCAGCTCTGGCAGGATGCTGAAAAAATCTGCCAGCCTGTCTTGTTCATTTGGTCTGTTCGGTCTGTCTGGTCCATCTGGTTAGTCCAATTCAACCAAACAAACCAGACAGATCGAGCAGTCAAGGCACGCGCAGACTTGCTCGCAGTGAACAGACATTTCAACCTAGACCTCCCTCTTCTACTCCGATACACTTCGTCGCGCTCAAATTAGGAGAAACCGATGCGGGACGAACGGACAACCAACTACTACACAGTGCTCGAACTTTTGCCTACCGCCACACTTGCAGATATTAAGAAAGCCTGGCATGAACAGCTGCAGGTCTGGCATCCGGATCGCTTTAATCATTCACCGGCATTGCACCGCAAGGCGGAAGCCAGAACCCAGCTCATCAACCAGGCCTACCAAACGCTGAGCGACTCCACCTTACGCACACGCTACGATGCCGCCACACAGAACGCTCCCTCCACCACGCCCCCCGCACGTCCGTCTCCTCCCCCGCGGCCGCAACCAGCCCCGCGATCCCGGCAGGACCCTCGCGGGCCCCAATCCCTCATGATGCTCTCGCGGCAAGGCCAACCCAAGACCATGGTGCCGGCCATCACGATGCTCGTCGACACCCATGAGCACCTCCCCTACGAGTTTCAAGGTCTTGTGCGCATCGCCGGGACTGTTCGACAAACGTTGCCGGCGGGCGACTATGCCATTGCGGAAGCGCCGGAGATATTTTGCGTGGAGCGCCGGCGCGTGGAAGAATTCAATACGATTTTTTCGAATCCCTCAGACAATCGCCCGCGCTTTCTCCGAGAACTCGAGCCCCTCCTCGCCTTCCCGCATCGGTTTCTGGTGATCGAAGGGACGATTCAGTTCAACAAAGCCGGGGGACGGTTAGGCCAGTATCACAAGATCGGCATGATGGATTTCCTGGACGGCCTGACGGCAAGATATGGGATCAAGATCATTTATTCGGATAATCGGGAAGAGGCCGAAGAACGAGTCGCCAATCTCGCAGCCCTGCACTATGCCTACCACTTTGCCGAGCAACTGGGATTCGGACGCTGTCTTAAAGAGGATGATTTGTAAGACCGTATGGCTGATGGCCTATATCTGAGGCTCGGAGGGAAATCCGTATCCCGTGAACCCCATTTCTTGAAACGTTTGTGCCTTTCAGCGAGATACGAATGACGCTTCACGAACGACGAGGACCGAACGTGGTGGGAGCCCGCCAAGGCTGAGCAGTCAGTGTACGCTCGTTCGATCCATGGCTTAGTTCCACGGATGTGAATTGAAATCAGGCCGCTTTGCGGAACGTCAAATTGATGCGATGCCCGCCCGTCAAAGGGTGATATCCCTCCTTGAGCGGCAATACGCTATGGTAACGCAGCCTTGCCGGGCCGCCCCACACCGCTACATCGCCATGTGACAACAGCACACGCAGAGATTTATCGCCTCGTCGTAGACCGCCGAACAGAAACACAGCCGGAAGGCCGAGCGACACCGAGACGATCGGCTCATTCAAATCACGTTCGTCCTTATCCTGGTGCAAGGTCAGCCGCGCGCGAGGGTTATAACGATTGATGAGGCATGCATCCGGCTCGAAACCTTCAAAGCCTGCCTGTACCGCAGCCTCTTGTGCCAGTTTCAGCAACAGGCCCGGCATGATCGGCCAGGGCTTTCCGCTTTCCGGATCGACCGTGTCGTAGCGATAGCCAGTGCAATCCGTCACCCAGCCATACGAACCGCAGTTGGTCATCGCCACCGACATGCGGAAACCGCCCGGCGTCATCATGTGGCGAAACGGAGCCTGTTCTGTCACGTTGTGCAGCGCCGCGGAGATGGCGGTGTCATCCGGCATCGCAAACCTGCGCAACACGACCGCGCCCGGGCACAACTCCTCCCGCCACGTCCAGTCTTGCTCCAAGTCGGCGAAGAGATCCAACGTCATCTACCGACCTTCACGTGGCATCGTGGAAAATGACCCCGAGTGTGTGACGACGGCCCGAGCGGAGACGACTGACGCCGTGGCGCAGGTTGACGCGATACACTCCACGCGTGCCCTGCACCGGCCGATGATGGACCGCGAATACCACGGCATCACCCTGCATGAGCGGAACGACTTCCGGGCGTGACTGCATACGGGGGCGTTGTTCGGTCAGAACAAACTCGCCGCCCATGAAATCCCGTCCCGGCTCGGACAGCAAAATAGCGACCTGCATCGGAAAGACGTGCTCGCCGTACAGATCTTGGTGCAAACAGTTGTAATCGCCGACCTCATACTGCAACAGCAGCGGCGTCGGCCGACCCTGGCCTGCAGCATGGCAGCGCGCGATGAAATCGGCATGCGTCGCAGGGAAACGCACGTCGATACCCATCACGTGGTTCCAGCGATTCGCAATCGGCACCAGATGCAGATAGATCGAGGTACGCAAGCCGGCAACGATGTCGGGCAACGGGTAGCTGAAATACTTGTACTCGCCACGGCCGAAGCCATGGCGTCCCATTACGACCCGGCTGCGAAATATGCCGTCCACCTGATATAACCCGGCCATTGCGTCGCATTCCTCCGGCGTCAGCAGCCCGTCGATTATTGCGCATCCCTGCGCGTCGAGGTCGGTCGACACTCGCTCCCAATCAAGCGTCTTCACCCTGCCCGCCATGTCTTTGGCCGGATCGATCTCCGGTGGATGGTTGACCACGGCATTCATGG
>VBOL01000315.1 GCA_005887945.1 Nitrospirota bacterium | reverse complement strand
GACCTCTCGGCCTCGTTTGAGTCGACGGGCCGGTTTGTCCTTGTGGATGAGTATGACATTGCCGGAGGCGGCATCGTGACAGAACTGGTCCATGACGATCAGGAGTTTCTCCGCGAAGAAGCCCGGCAGCGCGATTTTGCTTGGGTGAAGGGTGAGGTCGGCGTCGAGGATCGTGCGCAGCAGTATGGTCACCGAGCCGCCATTGTGTTGGTGACCGGCGGGCGCCATACTGGGAAGTCCTTCCTTGCCAAGACCATCGAGGCTAGGCTCGTGGCAGACGGTCGGCATGCGTACTTGCTTGACGGAGGGAATCTCCGCCGCGGACTTGATGCAGACCTCTCAGAGGGAGAACGAGGGCGGGCGACCGAGATGGCTCGCCGTTACGGCGAAGTGGCAAGGCTGCTTGTCGATACCGGGTTGATCGTGGTCTCGACGACCAATCCCTTCGGCATGGCCTATGTCGAAGCGGCACAGACTATTCGGACGCTTGTCCACCCGGTTCCAGTCATCGCCATTCACATGAGCAAGGCACCCGAAGAAGTCCCACCCAATACGGATATCGTGCTGTCAGGCCCAGCAGACTTTGATGCGGCCACTCGTCGAATTCTTGAGGAACTCAAGCACCGTGGAGTCCTGGCTCAGGCGATCGGGGCTAAGCCGACTTTTCAGTATTCAATCTAGCAGAATGCTGAAAAAGTCCGCCAGCGTCGTTCTCGCATCGTTCAGGCCCTCAAAGTGCCCAGAGGGTACGCCTCGGTCCTTCACTCGCTGCGGCCTTGCTGGTCGGCCTTTTTGAACATTCTGCTAGCACGCTCCCCGGTTGTGTCAGGCTGCTGTGCCGGAATGGTTTTTCCGCAGTCTGCCAAGGTCGGCGAAGGGGCTAAGAATCGTAATTTCCCAGCACTCCTCCCTCTGATTCGGAGTCGGTGCCCTCTCGTTTGACTCTCCAGAAACCCCTGTGCTACCGTTCTATTCTTCTGTATTCGCACAGTTAACGAAGGACATCATCCATGGCGGTTGAGAAAGATCTGAAGGCCATTCTTGATAATTTGAAGTATTCAGACGACGCCAGAGTACTCGAACAGATTTCAGGAAATACTAAACAGGTTCACGCTCGCATGGCCGGCATCAAGCACAAGTTGGTGGTCATGAGCGGAAAAGGCGGTGTAGGCAAGAGCATGACCACGGTTAATTTGGCATTGGCTTTTGCGCGGCAGGGCGCAAAGGTTGGGCTCTTAGACGTGGATCTGAACGGACCCTGTGTGCCACGTATGTTGGGGTTGCACGGCCAGTCGTTGACCATGGGGCCTGCGGGAGCGATTCCCCCAGTAGGGCCGTTTGGGGTGAAAGTTGCCTCGATGGATTTCTTCCTGGAGGATGCGTCGCCGGTTCGCTGGAAGGGGCCGATGGATGTCAGCCCGGTGTGGTTGGGGCTGATGGAAATGAATGTCATCCGAGAATTCTTGGCCGATGTCGTCTGGGGCGAACTCGATTATCTGCTGGTCGATCTGCCTCCCGGGGCCGCGGCGGACAAGCCGCCGGTCATCGCCGGGTTTATTCCAGACCTAGCGGGAGCGATTGTCGTCACGACGCCATCAGAAGTGGCATCCGACGTGGTGCAGAAGTCGGTCACCTATGCCCGCGACATGGGTATCAAGGTCCTGGGCATTGTCGAGAATATGAGCGAGTATCGCTGTCCCTCCTGTGGAGAAGTAAACGAGTTGTTCGACGGCAACACCGAGGCGATGTGCGAGATGCTGGACCTGCCGTTGCTTGGACGGATTCCCTTCGACCGGAAACTTGTGCGCACCTTCGACAAGGGAGAGCCGTTGCTCGACGAAACGTATCCGACGATTCAACGCTACCTAGAAATTGCCGGGCGCATCAGGACGCTGCTCGATTACAAGAAGGTGCTCGCCGATAAATTGTGATGTCACGCACCTAAGAGGAGACGCTATGAAATTCGTGTGCCTCAACTGTGAAACCTATATGAACTTTGAGAAGGTGGAGAAGCCTGGGGAGGGCACACTCGGCGTGTTCTTCGGCTGTCCGTCTTGCAATGCCAAGTTCTCAATGGTGACGAATCCAGGCGAAACCCAGATGGTCAGTTCTCTCGGGGTGAAGTTGGGTGGGCGTACCGTTGCGGCCGAGCCTTTTGAGATGACGCGGGGTACGCTGGAAGACGAAGTAACCGCAGGCGCTGGTCAGATGACGGCATATTTGAACGAGAAATTCCAAGGTGGTCAGCCGGCGGCTGCGGTCACGGCCGCAACAACCGCCACGCCTGGAGAGAATTCCAGCAGCGGCTGCCCCTTCTCCGCGATGGTGGCTGAAATGGGGCTTATCTCGAGTGGTAGGCCCGGTAATGCTGGAGCGGCGACTACGGAGTTTGCCTGGTCAGCCGATGCGAAGGAGAAACTCGACCGCCTCCCTTCATTTGTGAAGCCGATGGTGCAGAGCAGTGTGGAGGCCTTTGCTCGCAAGCAGGGGTACCAGAGGATCACGTTGCAAGTGATGGACGATTCCAAGAGCGAATCGAGCAATGGGATGACCTGGACGCCTGAAGCTGAGAAGCGGCTTGAGAATATTCCCGACTTCATTCGTCCCATGGCCCGCAAAGAGATTGAGCGGGTTGCGAAGTAGCGCGGGATGGCGACCATTACGGCACAAGTGATGGATGACGCGAAAGATAAGTTTATGAAGTTCATGTGAGGGTTGGACTCGTGCAAGTGCACAAACAAAGGCCCATCCAGTTTTCTGGATGGGCCTTTCAATTACAGCGATGACTTCCATCGTGGGCGGAACTCCAGGGAGCGAGTGTGTGGACGTCGATCGTCGTGGCCGTTTTCTGTACGATGCTGCTCGTCAGCGCAACTCCGGTCTATGCCCAGCTTGGAAAAGGCGGGCATCCATCCGATCACGATCATCATTGGGCTAGCGTCGGTGGGTGGGAGGGCTCGGTCCAAGGCGTGGCCTACTCGGAGTTTAACCACCACCTCGCCGGGCTCTTTGTCTTGTTGATAGGTTGTGCCGAGTTGAGCGAGGCCTCGTATCTGCCGTTTCTGCTCTGGGCTAGGCTCCTGCTGCCGGCTGCCATGTTGTTGGGCAGTGTCATCCTCCTGGTTGGGAGCGACCACGAAGCCTGGCCGATCGGATCGCTCAGTTTTGCGCAAACCTTTTCCGGGCATGACGCTGAAATTATCCAACACAAAATCTATGGGCTCTTGCTGTTCTTGGTGGGCACGATCGAGGCCTTTCGAAGGACTAGACGTATCTCGGCTGGGCCATGGAGCACCCTTTTACCGTTGTTTGCCATCGTCGGAGGCCTGATGTTGTTCGGACATTCGCATAGCGTCCACCCCTCGGCCCAGAAGATCGCTATGCACCACGCCCTGATGGGTACGATGGCGGCCACGGCCGGCTCGTCCAAACTTCTGTCAGGCTGGTTCCGTTCCCCTTTGCACGAACGGTCTCCCGCATGGGGGTGGCTCTGGGCCGGACTGATTGTGCTCATCGGAATGCAGCTGCTGGTGTATTCAGAGTAATTGATTCTGTTACGGTGCACCCTCCGGCATAATTGACACCTTTCCAAACCCTGTGCTACGAGTACAACCTCTCAGCGAGTGATACGGTGTTGTTGCGCAGTCGGCTATCCTGAGTTCGGCTGCATGGAGTGCGCATGGGTGGACATAGCCATTGGGCGACGGTTAAACGGCACAAAGGGGCCCAGGACGTCAAGCGCGGGAAGATCTTCACCAGAATTATCCGCGAGGTGGCGATTGCAGCTCGCTCAGGCGCCGACCCGGATGGTAATCCGCGGCTCCGGCTGGCCATCTTGAAGGCAAAAGAAGCCAACATGCCTGGCGATACGCTGAAAAAAGCCATTCAGCGCGGCACGGGAGAATTGCCCGGCTTGGTCTACGAGGAGTTTAATTTGGAAGCATATGGGCCTGGCGGGACCGGCGTATTGATGGAAATCACGAGCGATAACCGCAATCGCACCGTTGCCGAACTACGAAATCTC
>VBOL01000004.1 GCA_005887945.1 Nitrospirota bacterium | reverse complement strand
GGAGAGCGGCGAGGTGTTGTACGACGACATCGTCACCGCCATGCCAACTCTCCCGTCCGGCGAGTGGAGTGCCTACGTGAGCGACTACGAATTACAACCCGCGCTGCGCTCCGCTCTCGATCATGCGCTGTTGGTCGCGATTGCACATCTCAACCAATCATTTCGGTGAAGGCCACAACGAACGCGCAGTGAAAAAGATGACGTAATAGCATAGCGCCTCCAAGAAAAGGGGGAACTTGACAAAAGTCAGATATAAGTAGCTCAATTAAAATTATGAAGCAGAAAACCGTTCTTAATATCTCAGAAACTGCCCTTGTAGCCCTCTTTAGATGGGAGATAACTCCTCCAGAAGGGTGTGTTTTGCTATTCCGAACAGAGACCGACCCTTCTCCGCAAGAATTAATCGGGCCAGCCGGTGAAGGATCCATTGAACTCGTGGAGCCGCGCACTGTTTACTTTGAACGTCTTCCGGGTACGGAGGGATTCAAATTGTTCCCGAAGGAATTTAGAGATTCACGTCCTCCATTGGCGGATCATTAGTGACCATCACTCCACCTTCAGTAAACTCTAAATTGATTTTCAAACTAGAGCATTACCGCATTTCCCTACCTCTTGCACCTTACTTCGCAGCCCTTTTAGAATACGCCGCCCTGCGCGGCTCCCAAACCTTGAGCAATTGCGTGTGCAGCGTGCTCGGCTTCATGAGGGAGCACGTAGGTAGGTCCTCATGTTCCGCTTCGACGACGCTGACTCTCCCTTACTCCCTTCAGCCGCTCTTATGAGCTGTGCTTTGGATTCAATTGACAGGCAATCACAAAATCACGTTCATAGGGATACGCTGCTGCCATCTCAAAGCCTATGCGATTTCGTTCACTCTGGCATTCCTCAGACGTGGCAAACGTATTCAGTACTGTGATTTTCTCGAGTCCTGGTACTATATTTAGGAAAACAATCATTAACAACCACATAGGGCTCCTTTCAGCCGCTCCAGCGGCGTTGGGCCCGACCTGGTGTAAACCCTTCACCCCTCCCGTCGTTTCCCCGTGCAGTATTTAGTCACGTACCACACTGGGTCATTCCTCAACCAGGCTTAACAGCAATCAATGTGCCAGTAGATCCTGTTCGAGGCTCTAGCATGTATCTCCGTTAATGTGTTTGATTTAGCGCGGCTGTCGCGATGGATCCCGCTCAGGGTGCCTCGTTAATTGCGGTCGCCGTCTGGCCTGTCTGGCCTGGCCTCTGTTCCGGCTGGCGGAGCTGAGGCCAGGAGTGGAGGTCGCCCCGATGACCGGGGACACTATGGTCAAAATTTGTCGCCGCCGCCGGCGTTTTTCCGCGCAGGGGCTCGTCGGTTTCGCAGACCAGCCCCGGTCGGGGCGGCCATCAGCGATCACGCCCTGCCAGCGGGCTCAGATCGTGGGGAGGTAACCCAGCCACAGAAATACCACCAGGTGCCCCACTCGGCCCTTGCGCCTCCTTGCATAGCTTCCTAGAATGAGCCTCCCTGCGAGGCTCCCATGCCCTTCACGATTCGTCCCGACCGACGCTTCGCTTGGCCATTCCTCAAGCTGCCGCTGGTCTACTTTTTGAGTTTCGCGTCACTCATAACCCTCCTGGTGCTGAGTAGTGGACCAGCGTATGGCGTGTGGGTGGCGGTTGATAAAAAAGCCGATGGGACTGCATACGCGGATCCCGACACCATTCGCCTCAAGGGGGATGTGGTGACGATGTGGACATTGCTCGACTTCAAGACAATGCAAACCATGGGGGGGCCATTCTTTTTTGTCTATCAAGGGGCAAGCAGAATACGACTGCGTGGAAGAGCGCTACCGGCCTCTTGCATTCATAGAGTTTTCTGGCAATATGGGAAGCAGTAAGGTGGTTACAAACGGCTCAACCGAGCAAGAGTGGCGACCAGTTGCACCAGGGTCTGTTGGTAAAGATCTGTGGAAATTTGCGTGCGGCAAGAAGTGATCACGCAGCCGAATGCAACCTTCGACGCGGACAAGGTTACGAAATGAGCGACGACCGCCCCACACGCGACAGCATGTCCCTCGAAGAAGCCACCATCTCCAATATGTGGGAGATCACCGCGAGTGTGGAGGTGCTGGAACGGAAGGGCCTCTGTACGAAGCAGGATCGCTACGACGTCAGCGGCGAGTTCCGGCGCAAGAATCCCCTCTTTGAACTTGGCCGCGAGGTATTCAGAGAATGGTACAGTCACCTTGGTCGGCACGATCGTATAAGGAGGAGAGAGCCTGACAAGGCATGGGAAGCATTATGGGGCGATTGTAATTGTGTGAGTCGGTCTCGTGGCGCTGCCGGGTGGCGGGCAGGCGCAACAACAGGAGATCACGGGCAAAGACGGGGCGCCAATGGTGCTGGTGTCGGCGGGGGAATTGACGATGGGGGGCAACGAGGCTGTGGAGGAAAAGCCCGTGCATCGGGTCTCCCTCGATGCCTATTACATGGACAAGTCCCAAGTGACAGTAGGGCAGTATGCGGCCTTTTTACAGGCGAAAGGCATCGATCCGCCTTCGGACTGGAAGACGATGAACCAACCCTCGCACCAGAAGCGCCCGGTCGGCAATGTGGATTGGGCGGATGCGAACACGTATTGCCACTGGGCCGAGAAGCGGCTGCCGACCGAAGCGGAATGGGAGAAAGCGGCACGGGGGACGGATGGGCGGATATATCCGTGGGGCAATGATTTGCCCACTCCGCTACGGGCGAACTATGGGAAAAAGAACTGGGACAAGCATGCGGCGTTGGTACCGGTGGGAACATTGGAAGCTGGTAAGAGTCCCTCTGGCATCTATGATATGGCCGGGAATGCTTGGGAATGGGTCAGCGACTGGTATGACAACGCCTATTACAAGAACAGTCCGTCGCAGAACCCGAAGGGACCGGAACGAGGGGACTTCAAAGTGTTGCGGGGCGGCTCGTGGCACAGCAGGCCGGAGTCCCTCCATTCCGCGAATCGGAACTACAGCCCACCGGTGCACCACCGGAGCCCCTACAATGGGTTTCGGTGCGCGAAAACTCCGTAGTCTTTGGTCCTTTGACCCGTGGGTCTTGGCTCGGCGTCCGAAGGACTCTGAGATTCCCCGCTCCCACGAAGAAGCGGGCGATCCGAGCCGCGTGAACAGGCGCCGGTAGTGATCCGATGCCTGAAGTGCCTCCCATTGTGCCCCAGGCCTATGACTTCGCCCTCTGGCGCCTTCTCCGTGTGCAGGACTTTCCGCGCTCGTCACGGTTCGTTTTGGGCGATCGCCTGATCGCCACGTTAGGTTTCTTCATTGCTTCCTTCTCAGCCGTACTCGCATAGGACTTCACCGACCCCATCGTCTCCGTCCTCGACGACGACACCCTCGAAGTCCTGCACAACCAGTACCCTGAACGCATCCGCTTGAGCGGCATCGACTGCCCTGAGAAAGGCCCAGCCTACGGCCAGCGTACTCGTTCTTCCCTTCGCCGCTCAGGCTGAGCACTTCGGAGAGCTAAGCGCCAATGATGGTGAGGAGATCCTGTAATCGGCTCGCATCGCGTGGTGCAAGCGTTAAAAACTCCACGCCAAATTGCTCATTCGCCGACCATCGCACTCGCGCAACACCTACCTCGATGGGAGCCTGGTTCGCGGAGGGGAATATCAGCAAACCGAGATAAGCGTCCCTTTGGACAGGTGTCGTACTGCGGATGGTGCACCCTTCACGTGACAGGTTGACGGCCATCCCATTCCACTCAGGACCATCGGCAGAAAAGAAGCAGGGTATTTCGACCGGAAAACGTCGAAATTTCCTTTCCTCCTTGCGAGTCTCGCTTGGAGATGAGGAGACGTTTGAAGGACTCGATGATTTCTCGGAATGCATGAAAAGCAATGTACTGGTTCTTGACGGAACTTCAAAACGATTTCTAGTTATGTGCATACTGGCGAAGCCTTAAAACAAATGCTCTATGAAACACCAAATGTTGTGCTCCACTTAAATTGTGGAAAGGTAGCAAGACAGCTGAATCCAGGAAACCAAAGGAATTTATTCAAAACCCTTCACACCAGAAGATAGCCGAGCATCTCTCACCCGAGTCACGAGCGAATGCACCCGGTTGTCCCTTCGAAAGTGAAGACTCGAAGCGGGTTGAATTCTTTGCAGAATGGATGGTTGCAATGTTCAATAAACTGTCCAGGAATCATGCGGGGCAGTACACCCTATCATTTCACCATCCGATCCATAGGTCTCTATCACGTGCTAATTGCCCCTTCAGAAAGGGGCCCCGTTTCCAAGGCCCCCTCCCTCGGTCTCCTCATCGACTTATGATGCTAGCGGTGGTGAACTAAGAAAGCAACGTGTGCCAAGCAGTCCAGACGCCCAGAGCTACGAATCCAGCGAATACCAGACTTGCCGCAACGAGTGAGCGCATATCTTTCATCGTAGTCACCTCCTTCTTACACGAGGCGTTAGGCTTGGGTTACGTTTGCGCTCGAGTGGGAGAAATGGGAGAAGGGCCGGAGAAAACTACCGGAATTTGACAGCCATTCCAGATAGTGGCTCTTCACCAAGTCCACCCGGTCCAGCGTGCCAATCTGAGAATGCAGATAATACCGGAGCCGCGGAAGTCAAGAACCTCCCCTTGACGGCTCCCATTGGCAGCGCCAGCGCGGTGGAGACTCGGGCAGTCTAAACTGAGACCGGGATCACGAACTGGACGCTGGCAGACACCTCGGGCCTCTGTTCTAGCAGCGCGGCCAGCCGCGTCACAAAGTGTTGGAGCGCGCGCGTGGCTGGTGTTTTCGGCACAAACCATGTCGCCGCGCAACTATGGTTCGGGCAGCGCGCTGGTGGCCGATAGTGCGGAATCACCGGGACCGTTTCGGCTGCCTGGCATGTCAAGCAGACGATCCGAAGCACGCCGAGGTTGATGACATCGACAGTGAGGTGCTTTTCTCGTGGCATCTCCGGTGCCCTCCCTTTCGCTGTAGGTTCTACACTGTTTCTACACTGGCCTACATGGACATGCAATGCAGCGCATGTGCGGTCGGTGCGCCGTGGGAGTGGCGAATAAAGAAGTGAAGGTGGATTCGAGTAGGCCGCAGATCTTCTTCTCCACCTTGCTCCCGTCGCCAATGATTTGAGCAATCCCCCTGAGACAATCCCTCCTCTTAAATCCCAGGATGCCTACTTCCGAGGTACTTCCTTCAGGTCTGTCAATAGTCAGGGCGTGCGCTATCCTGTGTCCATGAGCGACGGCCTGCACCAAGGAGGCGATCATGACCTGCTCACGCTGCTGTGGTCTCATGTTAGAAGCCCACTGCCTAGACTTTGAGGGCGCATATGGACAGATGCGAAGGACCAGTTGGCGTTGTGTGAATTGCGGTCGTGTCCACGACTCCGTGATCGAGCAGCATCGCCTGGCCCCGCATGAGAAGGTCTTGACACTCCGCAGTGGTGAGCCGGACTTTCAGGATGACGAAGTCCATCTTGGAGCAGAGTCCTTCATCAGACGAGCGACCTGACGTAACCTGGCCGTGCGATCCTCGATGCCTACGAGCCGTACATGGCTGGAAGCGTGAGCTAACTTCTTGAGGGAGAGTGATGGCCACCATTCTGATCATCGATGACGAAGAATCCGTCCGCGCACTCCTTCGCTTCGCGCTTGAATCGGCAGGGTATGGGGTCACGGAGGCGGCCAACGGTCATCAGGGGCTTGAGCTGTATCGCCACAGGTCGACGGACTTGATCATCACAGACATTCCATGCCCGAGCTGAATGAGCTGGACATGATTCTGGAACTGACGCGTCAGTTCCTCCACGCCAAAGTGATCGCGATCTCAGGCGCAGGCGGGGAACAGAATGTCTTGGATTTCGCGAAACTCCTCGGGGCACGGCAGACCTTCCAGAAGCCCTTTAGCATCCCGCAGTTGCTGGGCGCTGTGCGCTACGAATTAGAACATTAGTGCCGCCGTGGGAGTGGCGGAAGCGGTAGCAATAAACCTTGGCGTACACAGATAGCTACAGAAGACTCACGCCTGTCCTGCCGGCCTCGAAACCTCCCATGCGCCTGTGCGGCCTCCCGCCTTCGCGTGTAACCGTTCGCACATGGCCTCATGCAGGGCGTGGAGGTGGGCGTCCGTGAGGGTCTGTGAGTCCTCAGGCGGGGGGAGCTGCCGCATACATCGCACAAAGAGACCCCGTGAGGTACGCGTGAGAATCCTGGCCGCCTCCTGCGGAGAGAGGACTTCGATCGCGGCAAACCACCGGTGAATGAACTCCGATCCACCGGACGGCTGAGCGTCGTGACTCATCCTGTGCCTAGGCCTCCACCACCGCATCCATCAATGAGTCAGCCATGAGAGACCTCAATTATCGATTAAAGGTTGCGGCGAGACTTTCTCGTTATGCTTGAGCATCATAGCGACCACCGGGAGGACCCCATGCAAAGGCCTCGTTCGCATTTGGCATATTCCCTTGTGTCAAGCGTTGAAGCACCGGATTGTAGAGCGAATAATTCGTCCAGTTGTTCACGTCACCTTGTACGGCATTCGCGACCCCTGTGCCGGCTGCACCATAGGCTCCGTACTGGCCCTGATAGGCCTGCCCAATCCCCACGCCCGCATTCGCCTGGATGCCCGCCACCGTGTTCCCGGTCGCCGTGGCATTGGAGGCTGTCTGTGCCGCCGCATTCTCGCCGAGATTCGTCGTGCCCATCAGCTTATTGAAAGAGCTGTCGCCCTGTTCCGCCACCAGGCTCTTATCGAACAGGGCCAGACTCTCCAATCCCGCCACGGAATTGTACTGGCCACGTGCTGAGAGTTGCCGATTGAGCGCCCACGTCCGATAGTCCGATTCGAACTGGTAGAGTGAGCTGGACTTAAAGAGTTGGTCGAGATTCGCCTTGCCCGAATAGATATCGCTGAGCATCTGGCCCGATTGCACACCCAGATCACGAAAGGGTTTGCGGTCCGCCCGTGAACGCGCGTTCAGTTCCAGGGCCGTTTTACTCGCCTGATCCGCCGCATAGCGAGTGGCGGCCGCCGATTTGCTGGCCTCCGAGGCCCCCATGAGGCTGCTGAAAATAGAGCCGCCGGCTCCGACGAGTGCCGACCCACCGATCACAAATGCTGGCATGGTGTACCCTCCTTATGCGAGCTGACTCAGTGTCGCGTTTCGTTTTTGTCGAGAGAAAAATTTCATGACACCCTCCCTTGTCCGACGATCACGGACCGGGACAACCCTCTTTTGTTTGACAGGTGAACTGCGGAGGACCTGATCATGGCGCGCGCTAGCGATTGACTCCCTGCCGGCCCTGCTTCCCTGGATCCCCCAGGCCTTGGATTTCCCAGTTGCGGCTGGTTGCAGATTTGCGTAAATCCTGCCGAGATTTTCACTCTTCTGCCTCGTCAAGTGCTTGAGCTTATTGATTGGCAAGGGGGTCAGAAGGAATTCGAAACCCGTCACTCACCCCATACCCCTGGCCGACCAATCTTTACAGTTATTACATTGATTTTGTTGACGTCACGGTGGTTCACGCCACCTTAAAGATTCCTGTCATAGAAGAGGGAGTGGATGATGGATTTGTGAGAGACGCGAGCCAAGGCAGCGATGGCCGACGCTCTTGGTCAGAGATTACTCAGGTCGCACGGGTGGCTGGAGCGGAGCGGATGGATCTACTGTATTCGGAAGGGGACGGGGAGTTCCATTCGGGCGTTCGAGTTTTTCTAAGGTCTCTTGTTTGAGCCTCGTGGGTTCCTCAATCCGATTTTCGCGCTGCAGGGTTCCCAAGTCCGCTGACTTGCGGGCGTTCAACTCCACCATGTCCGATTCATCCCTGACTAAGGTCGGTGTCAGGAACACCAGCAGGTTGAGCTTGTCGACTTGCCGGCTTTGGAAGCGGAAGAGCCAACCTAAGAGTGGAATATCTCCAAGCAAAGGGACTTTATTTTCGTTGAGGGTGATGTTATCCCGCACAAGTCCGCCGATGAGGATCGTCTGTTGATCTTTCGCGATGGTGGTCGTCTCCATCGATCGTTTGGTCGTGGAGGGTCCGACCGGGACGCTGGTTGTCCCGCTCCCGATCGTTTGTGCGACATTTTCTTCGATCGCGGTAATTTCCTGCTTGATTTCTAGTCGGAGCATGTCGTTCTCCAAGACCTGCGGGGTGATTTCCAGTGTGACGCCGACATCCTTGCGCTCGATCGTGACAAGGGTACCACCCGTGATCCCTTGGGCCTGGCCGGTTGGAAACGGACGATTTTCGCCCACGACGATCTTGGCCTTTTGATTGTCTGCGGCGAGTACTTGAGGTGTCGACAAGATGTTGGTGTCTGTCAGGCTCATCAACAGCTGCAAGAACGCACGTACATTGACGGTATTGAGCACCGTCGCCGCTCCTCCAGTTGCACTGCCTGCAGCGACTCCACTAATGGCCTGCGCGAGGGTTGCCAAATTTTCTGGTGCGGTATTGAATCCAGCAATGCCTTGCACTGAACCGCTCTTGCCCACACCAATTATCTGAAGAGGGTCGCTCCCGATCTGTCTGAGCCGGCTGACCTGCACCTCCAAGATGACGGCTTCGACAAAGACCTGCTTCCGGGGCGTATCCAAGTCTCGAATTACGGACTGCAACTTGGTGTAGGCGTTTTTGGTCGAACTGAGGATGATCGAGTTCGTGGCCTTGTCCGCAAAGACTTGGACGGGGGCTTCGAATTCGCTCAACGGCCTGAACGGTGGACGTGCGCCTGGTGCCGTCTGCGCGACTGTCTGTGATCGCGCGACAAGATTGGTCAGGATGGCTGCAAGGTCAGTCGCATTCGCGTTTTTGAGTTTGTAGACGAATACTCCGCGCTCCGGAGGAGTCTCCCCCATCGCCACGATCTGATTGACGTTCCCTTTCGGGATGACAGCCAGACGACTGACCTCGAGTGCCGCCACGAACATGCTGTACGCTTGGTCGTGCGTGACCTTGGTAGGGGAATACACGCTGATTTTACCCCCGGCCTTCTTGACGACGTCGTCCAAGACAAAGTTCTTACCGGTCAACTCGCTGATGAATCGAACAAAAACAGAGAGTTCGACATCATTGAAGTCGAGGGAGACGCGTCCGGAAGAGTTTCCTCCAGATTCAGCCCGCGGGGTTAGAGGAAGCAGAAATCCACACAGCACCGCCAGAAAACAGACGAGAGAGGCCTGCCTGATCCACCTAAATTGTCCGAAAGAGAAAAAATCCATGATTTACAAACAATGTATGCGGTGGGACCGATCATTCCCCGGACCACGTCGAGCGTGAAGTAGGAATGGAGGACCGTACCACAAGGCTCGTCATCGACACAACCAGACAACCTGTCTGTTGCAGAGAGCTGCTACTGCAACTACCGATTAGCACCAGATTTCCACGATCAGACGGCCGGTCCTACCGCTTGGTTGCTCACCATGTTCAAGGATGCCCCTTGCCTACTCAACCCTGGTTCGTACTTCGTGGGCTCCCGTAGAAAGGACCCGCCCATTTGCTTAGAGTCTCCCCGTAGTCGCTCTGAAAGAAGGCTATCTCGAAGGTGATTCTTGATGGGCTTGTTCATTTTTGAGAATGGATCGAGGAAAAAGAAGAGGAGGGGCTCGCCTAACACCTTAATAATAAACGACATTAAAATCCACTGTAAAGACCATAATGGCACTAGGATTGCATTTCTCTGTCGAGTTTGCCTCCCCTCAAGATCGTGAGAAACCGAACGGAATCGAAGTCTGGTGCAAAGTGGCCAGGGGAGCCACTTCGTATCTTTCGATGATCTGCTAAGGTTGTAACGTGCGGACCGACAAGAAACCCCCTCAAAAAGCTGACAAAAAGACCCCTTCCCGGGTGCACAAACG
>VBOL01000319.1 GCA_005887945.1 Nitrospirota bacterium | reverse complement strand
TTGCACAGTCCGGAGAGCATTTCCCCGAAAGGACATGCGTGCCACGATCATCTCCGCAGAACCAAGCCAACTCTCCGCAGAGTGATGTCTCCAAATCAGAGGAGACGGCCCCCTGAGGTACAGATGCGATGCCACAACCCCTTCTCTCTTCCCCCGACTCGGGCATGATTGTATTTTCCTCATCCGCTCGCATCCTGTACATGAATTGACCAGCCCGTGCACTGATGGCGTTGTTCGGTACGTCCCATGAGCTCTGGCCGCAGATGGCGCCCGAATCCATGCCGTCCATACTCACAGAGTTCTGTTACGACGTGCTGGCACAACTCCAACGTCGAATCGAGGTGCAGGACTGGGCACAATTCGAAATGCGACGCATCTGCCACATGGTCACACCTTCCCTCCTGCTCACAGGGTTTGGTGTGCCGAATTCAACCAACGGTGAGATCCGGGTCATCCTAACCCTCACCCCCCTGCCCTCCGCTCCATATGCAGCCGCGGATTTACGACATCTCCACGCGGTGGCCGACGTATATGCCCCTTTCAGTGGAGCAATTTCGTAAGAGCATCGCCTTCCGAGTCACTGTGGTGGCGGCTTTCGCCTTGACTCCTCCTAGGCATCGTGTTATTCGCTCAGGCTGATGATGCGTTCCTCACATACCGAGACTCATCTCCCTACGGTTCGTGACAACCCACGGACCCGCGGGATGTGCGATTCCTCTCCTCGCAGGCTGCAGCGACGTGTGTTCGAGACCCTCTTTTGCGCCTTCTGCGCCGGAGTGGCTGTCTTCGCGCTCCTTGGCCCTGCCCTTGCCGAGGAACCAGCGGAGCCAGCCGAAATACTCTCGCTTCCAGCCGCTGAAACTCCTCCTCCAACCCCTGCCGCCGTTGATCCAGTCACGATTGATCCCTTCATAGAGTTACGGGGAGCTGTGTGGCGGACCAAGGCCGGGATCGTCTTTCTCAAGACCCCGGTCGGACTGCTGACTCTCACTTCCAAAACAACGCTGAAGGATCTCAAGGCCTCGCAGGAGGTACGCTTTTGGGTGCATGAGCGCCATTCCGTCGTCGAGATCCGAAATAGGATCGACGGATCGTTAGTCCATCGCTACCTTAGCGGGCCAATGACGTCCGGGACCGATGCTCCGAGAACATTACACTGGTGGGGGCCTGACGGTGACCAGACTGTCCATGTCGGCACACAGGAAGGACGCCTCACCGACTATCGCGAGGGAGATCCGCTGACCGTCGAAGTTGATGAAACGAATACCATCAACGGGGTGCACGACCTACAATTCGACCTACAGGTCAGCCAAACCCCTCCGGCCGGCGCCGACGTGCAGGTTCTCCTCTCAGGAACTGTGTCCAAGCTCAAATCCAGCTTTGTCTTTGTCCGCACCCCCGTCGGCCTGGTCATGCTCAACTCGAAGATCGGGATTCCTCGTGTGAAGGTGGGACAACCGTTAACCTTGCACATCGACCATGAGCATGTGGCCGTCACGTTCCCATCCACTGAGACACCAACTCCCCGACGCAGTGCCTCTCCAACCCCCTAATAGAATTCTAAAATGTCCGCTGGCCTGTCTTGTTCATTTGGTCTGTCTGGTCTGTCTCGTTTAATTGGTTTGTCTTGTTTATCTGGTGGAACCAGACTAACTGGATTAACCAGATAGACCAGACCAACCAGATGAACCAGACAGACCGGGCTTGCGGCCATACCCTCCCAGTGGTTTGCTTGACAGGCCTCAGCCAAGCCCCTAGACTTCGCCCCAGCCATGCGCGCCCCTGCTCCCAAAACGCCTCCCCAACGCCCAGGCATGCAAGAGCCTGACGGATTTGATAGGCTGTATCGAGACCATGTTGATCTGATTTATCGATACGCATACCGTCTGTGCGGCGAAACGGAGTCGGCAAAGGATCTCGTTCAAGAAACTTTTCTTAATGCCTACCGAGGACTCAAAGATTTTCGAGGCGAGGCTCGGGTCTCCACCTGGCTGTACACCATCGCCTCACGAGCCTGCATACGGATGCGGCGCAAGCGCAAAGGGGAGCCTGAACACGAGCTGTCGCTCGATGAATTTGTGCCCACATCGGAAGGAGAGTTTCGCCTCCAGATCCCGATGGACGGGCTCAGTCCCGAAGAAGCACTACAGAACAAGGAGCTCCGGCAGGCCCTCGACCAGGCGATCGAAAAACTACCCAGTAAATATCGTATGGCCCTAGTGCTCAGCGATATGGAAGGGTTAAGTGCCAAAGAAGTGGGAACCATCATGGGTCTAAATGAGCGCGCCGTAAAATCGCGACTGCACCGGGCACGCTTGTTTGTGCGGCGGGAACTCAGCGCCCGCGGCATCACCCACCACGATGACCACAAGTCTGGGGGCTTGCGCTCATGACCAAGAAAAAGACGGCGACGCCAAAGAAACAGGCCGTGCCATCGTCTCGCCGCCATACGCATGGCCAAGGTCATTGCCTGGATCTTCTCCGGCAGTTGTCTGCCTATATCGACGACGAACTCCCAGCCGACATTTGCCTGGAGATACGCCGACATCTGGGAGCCTGTCCGAATTGCGAAGTCTTCATCGCCTCCCTCCAGCACACCGTCACGCTCTGCCGACATCGTCCAGCCCCACAGTTGACGTCGGTCGAACGGATGAATATGCGCTGCGCGATCCTCGATGCGGCCAACGCACGGTGAAAGGGACGCTCGGGCTCATGTGCCTGGCTCTGGTGCTAGCGATCCCCACAAGGAGCCTGTCCGGCGATGCCGGACAGGCTCCTAACGCGCTCCCAACCGAGATCGAGGTGGAATCGATCACCGTAGAGATTCGCGGGCGGATGTTCATTCCAAATCACGTCCTCTTACATCATGATCAAAAGACAGTGCTACGGTTCTTCAACCATGATACGGAACTCCATACCGTGGTGGCCAAGGAGCTCTTCTTCGGCGTCAACCTCAACGTGGGTGGCAACGGGGCCTCGGAGTTCGGTCCAGACGGACTCAAGCGGGTGATCATCCCGCCTGAAGGCCTCCTTGAGATTCAGTTCACGCCGGCACGTACCGGAACCTTCTCTTACCTGTGCGACATGCCGGGTCATGACATGCAGGCCGTGATCGTGGTCGAATAAGAAGAAGACGGGTTGTCCTCATCGCACGTCGTTCGTGAAGCATCTCCGATGCTTGAAGCGCCGTTCGTGAAGCGTATTTTTTACGGATTCGGACGTCTCGCTATTCACGTTTCACAGGTTTCAAGAGCGACTTTTTCAACAACCTGCCAGCTGGTGAATCTGCTTCCCCTGCCCCTTTCAGGTCCTCAAAGCAGCATGGTACAGTACCGCCTTCTCTTCGTCCTTCATACTTGGGAGCCTGTCCGACATTGACCTTTCTGCTGCGGCGAACGATCCACGACTCTCTGCGTCGTGCTCGGCCAGAAAAAATCCTCAATGTATTCCAGCGAATACACCTCTGGTTTTTCCGGGCCTGCGGCCTTGCATCTAGCCGCACCTCCTTCGCCTCGCCACGAACGGTAATGTCGGACAGACTCTTCGGGGAGTGTACGCCATGATACGCCTGCAGATTCTCCATCGTGGCTGGTTCACGATCCTATTCCTCACCGGAACCCTGTCGATTGTCACTGCGATGACCCTGTTCGAAGCCTCATCAGCATCAGCAGCTGCTGCGAAGAAGTCGAAGCAGGCCGTTACCTCAGCTGAAGCGACGGCTCGGCGTTACGCCGAAGCGATGGGAGCGGGAAACAAGGTTGGCGTCGGCCAGCTGGACTTCGCCTGTCAATATCCCCTCGTGGCTGCAGCTCCACATGGCATCGAGAGCTATCCGGCCGACTCCGATCTCGTCTACGACTCCTGCTGGCAGCGCCTGCGAGAGGCCCATGCCTCCACCCTCAGCAGAAGCGATGTGGGCATGGAGGTCTTGTGGCCCAGCAATGGAGAACTGGTCTTTTTCAGTGAAGACCTGAACCGCTACCCCGCCTCGGCCTTCGTGACCGACTCACTGGGTCTTACGCCGCCTGGAACCGGATTCCATACTCACATTGTCGGAAGTGCGTCGCTCCCTTCGGCCTCGTTCCGTCTTCGACCGAATGGCCCGATTGTGGCGGTGCCGACCACCTTGGTGAAATTGTCCGTCAGTTACCAGGATCCCCTCACAGCCCCATTGACCTATGCGGCTGGTTCGGTCAAATGGACCAGTACGATTAAGCGGGCCAGGCGCGCGCTGAAGGAAATTACCACCCAGTGGGTTGTTCTCTCCGGACTGAAGAAACACGGCTTCGTGGGCGACACGGCGGTCGTGAACCTTCCCGTCACCAGCGGTGCTTTCTCCGGCAGTGGCATCCAGGAGAAGATTCCGTTTGTCACGGAAACCAGTTGTGCCCTCCCCGACTCGCTGGTGTGGTGGGGACCGACGGATGTCCCGGGTCTCTTGACCGCCGGG
>VBOL01000317.1 GCA_005887945.1 Nitrospirota bacterium | reverse complement strand
AGAACGACCCAGGTTATGTGGCGATTCTAGATTTGCCCCCTACTCCTGCGCGTATCCTGGTCATCTCAGCCGCAATAGGTTTGTTGATTGGCTTCTGTTGGTACACCCGCCAACCGTATAGCGGCCTCGGTGATCCAGAGTGGCCTCGGGAGTGTAGTGCCGTCCTCATCTTAATGTTGTTACTTTCTCCCTTAACCTGGATACAGCATCTACCATGGCTCCTCCCGGCTCTTTACTGGATTCTGGCCAAAGCTTGTAGCCACGAAGGTTTGAGCCGGCTATCCATGGTAGCGATGGGGCTATATGTGATGATCGCTGTTGTTCTGAATTATGAAGTGCTGGGCAAACAAAACTTCGCGGTGTTTCTCAGCTTTAAACCCTTTACTATAGGCATGTTATTGATTTGCACTCTGCTTATACTCCAGTCGCAGAAGACCGGGAGCTTGTCGCACAGCCCTGTCTCCACTACCGCCTATGGCAAATAGCCGCCCAGCATCCTCATCTTTGAGCGATACCGAGCAAACCACCGTGCGCTACTATCCAGTCCGCAATAGTTGTGCGGTGCCTGTCCCAAGAGAATTGGGACCGGGGGAAGCGTTCGTGGTGCCGAACTTTGAACTGGCCGAGGCTTTGATTGCCTACGGTGCGGACAGCGCTCGCATTGCGATCAGCCAAATTGATTCCTCCGAAGTGAACTATCCGGGGTATGCGCAGCTTGCTTCGAATAAGCAGCTTGCGCCTGTAATGCCATTCCGTTTTGACCGATCGATTCTGATTGTGCTCCCCACCTACAATGAACGCCAAAATCTTGAGGCCATGGTTGAGACGATTGGCATGTATCTCGTCGCCGATATTTTGATTGTCGATGATAATTCTCCGGACGGTACCGGGCAATTGGCCGACCAACTGAGCCGACAGCAGAAACATGTGCATGTGTTGCATCGGGCTAAAAAGGAAGGGCTCGGGCCGGCCTATCTCGCAGGATTCCAGTGGGCACTGGCACGTGGTTACCAATTAATCATGGAGATGGACTGTGACTTCAGCCATTCGCCTTGGGACTTGCCCCGATTGGTTCACCGGAGTGGGACTGCAGACTTGGTCATCGGGAGTCGATATGTACCGGGTGGAAATACGCAAGGCTGGAGCAGGCGCAGGCGCCTTGTCTCGCGATTTGGTAATACCTACGTCAGTCTATTTCTGGGTTCGAGTATCCGTGACTGGACCGGAGGCTTTCGCTGTTATCGACATGAACTGTTAGCCAGAATGAACCTTGAAAGCGTGAATGCGAAAGGCTACGTCTTTCAAGTTGAGATGGCGTGGCGGGCACGCCGATTAAGAGCGGAGATCTGTGAGCTGCCCATCCGTTTCAGCGATCGGGTCCAAGGCCAAAGTAAGCTCGGGTGGCAATCGATTGTAGAAGCAATAACAGAGGTGCCGAGAATGTATTTTCAGACGACACCTTCCCGATGAGATAGAGCCCTCCTTACCTACTCAAAGCTATTAGCCTGCCTGTAACAAATAAGTCTGTGCCATCTGCGTTCAGATAAGACCGTCAGAGCTGGCAGGCAGTATCTTCTACCCTCCTGCGCTTCCAACCGGCCCGCCTGGTTCGGTCATGCGCCAGGGATCGAGCAGTTCGTTGAGCCGCTTTTCTGGTAAGACGTTTTGTTCTTTGGCCATCTGGCGCACCGTCTTGCCTGACTTGTAGGCATCCTTGGCGAGTTTCGCGGCAGCCTCGTAACCGATCTCTGGAGCCAGGGCGGTGCACATGGCCAGACTTTCCTCGATCAAGCTCCGGCAGCGTTCGTTGTTGGCTTTGATGCCGTCGATACACTTGACCGCGAAATTCGTTGAGGCTGTCGAGAGGAGTTCGATGGACTGTAATACGTTATAGGCCATCACCGGCAGCATGACGATCAGTTCGAAATTGGCCGCCTGCCCTCCCACTGTAACCGTTACATCGTTTCCGATCACCTGAGCGCAGACCATCGTCACCGATTCGGCAATCACCGGGTTTACTTTGCCCGGCATGATGGACGAACCTGGTTGTGTCTCTGGTAGATTGATCTCCCCGAGCCCACAGCGCGGGCCGGAGCCGAGCCAACGAATGTCGTTGGCGATCTTCATGAGACTCGCGGCGATCGTCTTCAACTCCCCGCTCGCTTCGACCAAGGAATCCTGAGTGGACTGCGCTTCAAAGTGGTTCTTCGCTTCTTTAAACGTGCAGCCGGTCTCTTTTGAAATGATGGCCAGCACCTTGGCTGAGAACTTCGGGTGGCAATTGAGCCCTGTGCCGACTGCTGTGCCGCCGAGTGCGACTTCGCTGAGCGCGTCTTGTGCGTGCGTGACTCGTTGAATGCCTAATTCAATCTGCCTCGCGTAGCCGCCGAACTCCTGACCCAATCGAACAGGCGTCGCATCCTGCAAATGGGTGCGACCGATCTTGACGATCTTGTCGAACTCTTTGGCTTTGCGAAGCAACGCTTTCTGCAAGCAGGTAAGTGCCGGAATGAGCTGCTGCTGCAGCATCTCCCCGGCAGCGATATGAATCGCCGTGGGAATCACGTCGTTGCTGGATTGGCCCAGATTGACGTCGTCGTTTGGATGCACCAGCTTGCTGCCTCGTGCTCCGCCTAACAGCTCGGTGGCACGATTGGAGATCACCTCGTTGGTGTTCATGTTCGTCGAGGTGCCTGAGCCGGTTTGAAAAATGTCCACGGGGAACTCAGCGTCGAGCGCACCCTCGATCACTTCGGCCGCTGCCTGGTTGATCGCATCCGCTGATTTCTTGTCGAGGAGGCCCAGCGACTGATTGACCGTCGCGGCAGCACGTTTGATTAACCCCATGGCCCGGATCATGGCGCGGGGAAATCGCAAAGAGCTGATCGGGAAGTTCTGGATGGCGCGGGCGGTCTGCACGCCATAATAGGCAGTGGCTGGCACGGCCAGCTCACCCATCGTATCGCGCTCAACTCTGGTGCCAGGTGATGACGTGGTCGAAGCCCCTGTCGATACTTTAGGCTCTCTCTTCATGCGTTCTACTCCGGTATAAGGGTTCTCAAGTGGTGCGGGCGCCATGATAAACTCAGCTCCCCTGCTTGCACAAGGGTATTGGTCGATGGACAGGTCGTACATCAATGTTGAAGCGTTCGCTGGTGCGAAAGGGGAAGAGACTCCCCGGGCCTTCAGGCATGAAGGAAGCCAGCTGACAGTAACCGAGATCGTGACTCGCTGGTATACCGAGACGCACTGCTATTTCCGCCTTCAAGCTGACGACGGA
>VBOL01000062.1 GCA_005887945.1 Nitrospirota bacterium | reverse complement strand
TGCGTTGACCGTGCTGTATAGCGCGATGGCTTTCGCACGGTCCTCCGGCCTGACCGAATCGAACACATAGTTTTGCAGTCCCAATGCCAAGCCGGCCCAAATGACGCCGCCCAAAAAATTGACTGCCAGGAGAAAGCCTAAATTCGTACTCACGAGATACAGCATCGGCAGGATTGGCACCGTGAAGCCGGTGATGGACAACAAGGCCTTGTTTCCGAAGCGGTCCCCGAATCGGCCCCAGGACTGCAGGGTGAGGAGTTGACCGAGGAGGCCAGCAGCCAGCCATCCCCCGTAGCCGAAGTAGGACAGATGAAGATCTTGCAACATGTACAGGACAAAAAATGGACCAGCGATCAATACGGACGCATGCATCAGGCCTGAGAAAAGCAGGAATCGTCGAAAATCTTTCGTCGCGTTCTGACGGAAAAATCTACGAAATCCTTGCTGAGCCTCCCGGTGGGCGGTCGGCTGCACATCTTGAACGGGGGACAAGGCCAAGACCGAGAGGATGCGAGCGCTTCCGGCCAAGGTGAAGATCAGCACGAATCCCCACCAGGCGGCAGTTGAATCTTGCCAGATGCTCAGCACCCATCCGGCTCCGCAGAGCGCAAAGAAGCTGAGGATGGCGATGATTTGGGCTCGGCGTGCGAAATAGGCACCACGTTCATGCTGGTCGAGCCAATCGGCAATCAAGCTATTCCAAGCCGGTGTGGTGAACTGGGCGCAAGCAAAATAGGCGGCGGCGCCGCCCACGACAAGCCAGGGACCCCACTGCGGAAACAGCAGCGGCAGGAGCACGATGGGAATCCAGGCGAAGGCTTGCCCAACGGTGCCGGCAGAGATGAGGGCTTTCCGATTGGGGAACCACTGTAACAACTTGACAGAGGAGAGTTGGGCCCCTGTTCCGATGAGTTGAGGCAATGCCGACAACACACTCAATTGGAACGGGCTTGCATGAAGGAGCAGGGCGAAGGCAGAGAGGTATTGTTCCCCGCTTCCCTGCGTCACGGCCTGGCAGGCGCCATCTCTGAAGCCGTAGCGAAGGCCTCGCTCGCCGGCACTCTGCGCCCGGGAACTGCTTGGCGCAGTCTCTTGCGGATTTTCTGACGGTATCGGACGCACGTGATCCTCCCCTGAGAGGGAACTCTAATTGAGCGTAACACAGACGGTGGGGTCGGAGCGTAAATAGATGAGCAGCTCGGTCAGTCGGTGATTGACCCCTTGCCGATCTCTCGATACCATAACGGTACGAGTGAACAGCGTTTCGTGGTGGCTCAAATGATAGAGACCAGAAGGATAGGGACGGAGGTCCTGGTGAGGGTGCTTGCCGGCCTGAGCGTTGTCGTTTGCGTCTGGCAGGAAGCCGAGGCGCGGGATCTGTTCGCGCCGAAGGAGCAAGCGACAACCGAGGTCGATCCCACGCAAAGCCCGTCGTTCGACGAACAGAAGAAGGGTATCCCGCAATCGCTTTTTACCTGGATCAAGATGGCCAAAGGGTATGAGGTCGAGTGGGATACGTTCGGACGAAAGGGCTGGTACACGCAAGATCCACGACTGAAGCCCATCGAGCCTGGATCGGTGTTTCCTCGGGATATCTCCGCAATCTATATTGTGTTCGAATCAGCCCCGCTGGAAGATCCTACCCAATTCAGCGCTCAATGGTTTCTGGAGGGGGAGAATGGCGTCCTCTCATCCCTGCCGCTCGGCAAAGACACCTTGGAAGTGCCGGGGCACGAACGCTATGGATTCCTGGAACTCAAGAAGCTCGGAGACGCCTGGGACGTCGGGACGTATCTGGTGAAACTGTTCATCACGCCGCTCGGGCAACAGTCTTTTCATGCAGGCAATCAAGTGGGCACCATGCGGTTTACCATTGTCGAGGGGGCTGCTCCTGCCGACGTGAATCCGCACAAGTAGGCTTACTATGAAAACCCGCTAACAGCACCGACGCCGAGCAGTGGCGACGGCCATAGTCATTAAACAGAGATAAGGAATAGGGTGGGAAATCGCATCAAAGTCACGGATCAAGAAAAGCTGACGCTGCTCTATGAGCGATTCAGAGACGTGTGCCTGGTCGAGAAAGAAGTCTGGAAAGAGATTTTTATGCCGCGGGAGGTGCCGCAGGGACCTGTCCGAACGAACGTGCAAGATCGCTATGATGTGGAAATCGATGATCCCACGATTGAAGATGCCCTTGATGCGAATATCCCTCGCGGCAGCCAGGCCCTGGCTGCCGCGATTCAGGAATATCGAACGCACATTTCGTTTTATCGAAAAGTCTGAGGGCTTTAGTGGGCCGCAAGCACTCGCTCGACATCCTGCACAATCTCTGGCGCCAACGGCTTCGTACGATGATGGTATTGGGCAACGACCTTTCCTGAACGATCGACTAAATACTTCTGGAAATTCCACTCCACCTCGCCGGGGAACTGGCTTTGTTCAGTCAAATACCGGTAGAGCGGATGTTTATCGTCGCCCTTCACGCTGATCTTGCTGAAGAGTGGAAACGACAGGCTGTACTTGGTGTAGCAGAAGGTTTTGATCTCTGCATTCGTCCCTGGCTCCTGCTGCCCGAAGTTGTTCGCAGGGAACGCCAGGATCTCAAAGTCCTTCTCTCTATACTGTTCATACATCTTTTCAAGATCAGTGTATTGGGGCGTATTGCCGCAGAAGCTGGCCGTGTTGACCAACAACAGCACCTTGCCGCGGAACTGACTCAGTGAGACAGGTTTCCCGTCGATATCGTTTAGCGTAAAGTCATAGACCATGGGCGTCTGTGCTGCCATGAGTATGGTCCCTTCTTGTTTCGCTTGTGCGGGGCTCGGCTCAAGTAGGTCGCTCGATCCGCCACCGGCGATCAAGCCAATTCCTGCGAGCAATCCCACCAATGTATGACGCGACCTTCTCATGGATCGCCTCGCGGTTAGAGTCGTTCTAAGGCGTCAATGCGAGCCTCGATCGGCGGATGCGTGGCAAAGAAATGCATGAATCCTGAGGAATTACCGGAGATCTTCATCGTCGCGAGCGCATCCTGTCCAGAGTACTCGACCTGCGAACGGGTAACCCATCGATCGATCGCGCGAAGGGCCGAGATCATCGAGTCCTTGCCGTACACCTTGGCTGAAAAGGCATCCGCGCCATATTCACGCTGACGCGAAAACCAGCAGATCAGGACAGAGGCCAGGATACTGACGATGATCTGGAGCACGATTGACAATCCAAAACCGAGAGCAACTTGATCGCGTTCTGCGAAAAACCGACGCACCCACATCGCGATATAGTACACGAAGGTGTTCATCAGCCCTGCCAACACAGTCGTCGCGAACATGTCCCCGTTGTAGACGTGTCCCATTTCGTGGGCAAGGACGGCACGCACTTCCTGCTCCTGTAGATTGCTCAACAATCCAGTCGAGACGGCCACCATTGAGTTGTTCTTGCTGGGGCCGGTCGCGAAGGCGTTGGGGTCGGGGGCTTCGTAGACCCACACCTCAGGCATCGTAATGTGGAGCCGTTGCGCGATCTCCTGGACGGAACCGTAAATAACCTGTTCGGCTTGCGATCGAGGTTGGGTGATCTGGCGGCAATCCAACATGGCCCGGGCCATTTGCTTGGAGAATGCCAAACTGATAAAGGCGCCACCAAAGCCGAGGGCGAGGGCCCAGACTAACGAGCTGAGGTCGACTGATCCTCGCAGATCGATCCCGAACATGGGCAGAACGATATTGATAAGCACCGGCACGGTGAGCGAGAGCGTCACCATGATCAGAATATTGGCCGCCAACAACAGGAACATGCCTTTCATCCACTTCATCGAGATCCTCCTTCACGACCATGTACTCGCCCCGAAATTCGGGCGAGTCCCCAGTGAGAGTGATTATACTAACCGATTCGACGAATTGCATCTCAATCGAGATGCAATGACACTGTGTTGGAGGAAATAACTCCTTAAATGCCAAGGTCAAGGTACCCGAAGTGACTGAAACTCCTGGGCAAAGTTGACCGGTTCCCGTTCTTCCTGTTAGAACTGGCTCATGCAGAAGGTACCTATGCGATTGCTCCACATGTTGGCGACTGTCTGGTTGCTGACATCGGTCGGCGTGACGATCGTTCATGCAGCGGAACCCTCTGAGTCCGGCCCTTCTGTGGTAATCCCAGTGACGGCAGACGGCGTGCAGCGAGCCACGGTGACGCTCGATAGCTACTCGTATACCCCAAACCATTTGATTGTCGAAGCCGGGAAGCCGGTTGAGCTGACGCTGACCAGTGTGACGACGTTTACCCCGCACAATTTTATCATCAGAGACCCAGCAGGAAGCCTATCTGTCGAACAGGATGTGAGTGCCGGCAAGACGGTCACCATTACATTTACGCCGCCTCAGCCTGGCACATTTCCCATCTACTGCGACAAACGTCTCTGGCCGTTGCCCAGCCATCGCGACAAAGGGATGGAAGGGAAGTTGGAAGTGCGATAGGTGTGGCTACGAGCATAGAGCCCTGCAAGCAGGAATTGCTCCGCGATCTCCTCAAGCAAGTGTCCCGTCTCTTCTATACGACGTTGGTCGTCGTTCCGGCAGATGTGCGCGATCAAGTCAGCCTCGCCTACCTGTTTGCCCGTGCAGCGGATACGATTGCGGATACGGAATTGATCGATCGCCCACGTCGGCTGGATTTACTCGGCCAACTCAAAGCGCAGTTCGTGAGCGATCAAATTGCCTGGACTCAGGTGCGAGAGATCCAGCAAGCGGTGGGACCAATCCAGCAGAATTCAGCCGAGCGTAGCCTGCTCGAACGACTGGCAGATTGCTTCAAGCTCTTCCAGACCTTTTCACCGGACGATAGGCGCCGCATACAACGGCTTATGACCACGCTGACGCAAGGCATGGAGATGGACCTCGTCGTCTTCCCCGGCACGTCAGCGAGAGATCTTACGGTTCTGAAGACGCTCGATGATTTAGATCGCTACACCTACTACGCGGCTGGCTGTGTGGGCGAATTCTGGACCGATTTGATGTGTGCGCACCGGAAGGCGCTGGCCTCATGGAAGGTGCGGGACATGGCCGAGATCGGTGTGCGGTTTGGAAAGGGGCTCCAACTCACGAACATTGTGAAAGATGTCGCGCATGATCTCCAGAAAGGCCGCTGCTATGTGCCGGCGCCCATGCTGGCCGAAGCCGGACTCACCGCACGGGACTTACTGGACCAGCATAACCGTACACGTTTTCAGCCGGTCCTGAGCAAACTTGTCCGTATGGCTGTAGAGCATCTCGACCAAGGCTGGCTCTACACCATGGCGATCCCACGATATGAAACTCGTCTGCGATTGTCCTGCATGTGGCCGATTCTCTCCGCCGGCGAGTCACTGAAGCTGGTCATGAATTCGCCCGATCTCTTGAACCCCGCCGTGAAAGTGAAAATCCCGCGGAGCCAGGTCTACCAGATCATAGCCCTCACCACCTTCACCGGCGCCTGTGGGTATGTCGGGACGGCCTATTGGGGGCATCTGCGAAAGCAAATCGTGTGAGGAACTTTCACTGTGAAGTACCATCCTGATCGTTACCTTCGGGCTCGCCCATTCGTAATAGACCCCCTAGCAATCCATAAGCTCAATGTCTGGCGAGAAGAGTTTCGAGACGACTTTGCCGAAGAAGCAAGAAAGCTGAGGCGGTGACGGGGAGAAGAGAAGCGGAAACTGACCGAGTTTTTCTCTTCGTCCATCTTAGGGGTGGGCTGGTTGGTCCCCGACTGCGAGCATCGAGCGACCACCGCTTTATCGTGGGGGCTCTGCGAGCAACGGGAACTTACCAGTCTACCCCGTCTGCTTTTGCGGCTCCAGCAACTTCTCCCCCTTCTTGAACACCCCATAGATCGCCTGCGAGGGGCAGGCGTCCAAACAGAGGCGACAACTTTCCAAGCAGCGGGAAGGGTCGAACTTGTAGGGAGGAGTCGAGAGCCAGGCGCCGGTGGGGCAGATCGGAACACAGATGGCTTGATGGGTGCAGCGGTCTGGATGGCGGATGAGGTGATCGCGAATGATCATCATGGGTTTTACTCCTTCAAAGAGACCTTGGGAAAAGATCTCGAACATGTTTCTATCTGGGAGGCTGCTCACTTCCACTCCTTCACAAGTGCTTTCAACCGATCTTTCAATTCCGGAATCTGCTCCAGATTGTTGTGAATCGCTCCGAGAATCTTATCGACCCTGGCTGACTTGAGGGCATCTTTATCCTTCATGACCAGTCGATCATACTCCATATACGCAGCCGGGTGTTCTGGTTCGAGCTGCGCGCGGGCATCCACCAATGCCTGTCCCAGTTCCCAGGGTTCCGGGTTCAGCGGTGGACCCACGGTGAAGGATCCATCGGAAAAGACGACAACTGCGGCGCCTAGCTTACCGGTCAAGGGAATCACGGCTTGGATCGTTTTGCCTTCGCAGGCTTTCCAGTCCAGTGTCAGTCCAGGAAACTGTTTGGTGAAGGCCACCTTTTCCATGTTGGCCTTCCACTTGTCTTCGGTTGACATGGTCGTGTGTGATGCGGGAGGCCCTAGTCCTTCTTCAGCGGCGCGAGCTTCTCCGGAACCGGATGGTCCGGCATGAGCAACCGGCTCACGATCTCGCCCTTCATGACGTGCCGCTCCATGATCTCGGTCACATCGGCTTTCGTGCCGACCCAGTACCAGACACCTTCAGGATAGATCACGACACTGGGACCCATCTCGCAATGGTCGAGGCAGCCGGCCTTGTTCGCGCGCACGAGTCCTTTGAGATTCAGCCGTTTCGTTTCGCTCTTGAAATGAGCGTGGAGTTTCTCCGATCCCAAGTTCGCGCAACAGCCGCGTGGATCGTCCTTGGGGCGTTGGTTGATGCAGACGAAAATATGACGCTGAAACGGTGGCATGGTGCAATCGCGCTAGGCCGGCATGGTGGCCGTATTGAGCCGCCCCATCAGAAGCCTGACGTCATCGCCTGCAAGCAGCGGAGACTGTCCCTGCGCGGCATCCAGAATGATCATGATTTCCCGCAGCCGCACGGACGCGCGGCGCAACTCGTCGCCCTTGGCGAGTTCTGACCCCTGACCAGCGCTCAGTTTGTCGTACTCGGCGCGAATATCGCGGAAATCCCTCTGCAGGTTCTTGTGCATCGAACAGGCTTCGCAATACCATTTGGGACTTTGATCGGAGGAAGGAGAGAGACGGTCGTATGGACGGCCGAAGAAATCCTTGCCCAGTGAAAACTTCATGAGCGGGCCGCCGATAGCTCCGCAGGCATGACACGATCCGTTCGAAGGGTCCATGCGCGCCTCCAATAATCCAAGGTCCCAGAATCGTGCGCATTTTACACCAGCATTCTCTGGAGTGTCCACCGAGCGAGGAGGTCGAATCGCGTGCAGAAATGCTCATGAGAGCGTATATAATGGATCGGCAACCGCCCTGCACAGCACGATCGGAGGGGATTTCATGGTCATCGGGGTCCCAAAAGAGATCAAGGATCACGAGTATCGTGTCAGTGTCACGCCGGATGGAGTGCGGGCTTTGCGTCAGGCCGGCCATGCCGTCTGGATCGAACCTTCGGCCGGAGTCGGCAGCGGATACTCAGATGAGGACTACCGGAGCGCCGGCGCTACCATGGCAGAATCAAAAGTGCAGCTGTTTCATCAGGCGACGCTTATTGTAAAGGTCAAGGAACCGCTGCTTTCCGAGTGCCACTTCTTCCGTCCGGGCCAGACCCTGTTCACCTATCTGCATTTGGCTTCCTGGCCGGATCTCACGAAGGCCCTCCTGGATACTACGATCAGGGCGATTGCCTACGAGACGATCGAGGCGAAAGACGGCACGCGGCCGATGCTCAAGCCGATGAGCGAAATCGCGGGGCGGATGTCGGTGCAGATCGGCGCACACTATCTGGAAAAGACGCAAGGAGGGCGCGGGCTTCTCTTGGCCGGTGTGCCTGGCGTGGAGCCGGGGAAGGTCGTGGTGCTTGGGGCTGGGGTGGTGGGTAGCGCGGCGACTCGGATTGCTGTCGGGATGGGGGCTCAGGTGACGGTGATCAATCTCGACCTTGAACGGCTCCGGGCACTCGACGAATTGTATTGTGGTCGAATTGTGACGCGTGCCTCCACGCAAGCTGCGATTGACGAGTCGGTGATGGCCGCAGATCTTGTTATTGGGGCGGTCCTCGTTCCTGGGGCTCGAGCGCCCAAGTTGGTCTCGCGTGGACTGGTGGCGCGCATGAAGCCAGCAGCCGTAGTGGTGGACGTCGCGGTGGATCAAGGCGGCTGCTTCGAGACCACGAAACCCACGACCCATTCGGACCCGGTCTATGTGGTGGACGGGGTGCTCCATTATTGTGTTGCCAATATGCCGGGGATTGTTCCGCGTACGTCGACTACCGCGTTGACGAATGCCACGCTTCCATATCTTCTGCGTCTGGCCTCGCAGGGGGTGGAAGAGGCCGTGCGGGCAGACCCTGGACTGGCGAAAGGGGTGAACCTGTCTGGCGGCAAGATTACCTGTCTCGGGGTGGCCGAAGCCCATGGCTTGCGTTTCGACCCACTGATGTAAGACAATTCCCACTCGTTTTGTGGTTCTCTTGATTTTGTCGGGGCGTAGCGCAGCCCGGTAGCGCACTGCGTTCGGGACGCAGGGGTCGGAGGTTCGAATCCTCTCGCCCCGACCAAACCAAGCTTGCTCGTGCCGCTGGCCATATCGATTTATCGTTACGATGACCAGCGGATAAACCCCTCCAGTGTTTCGCTCCTCCCTCACCCGCATTATTCGTGAAGTTCGAGGGCATGTGCGCGGGACGTTGGAGTTGTTGCGTCATGCCGGCGTGCATCGAATCTCCCCCAGCATTTCCATTTCTCTTTTCAAAACCGTTGTACGAAATTCTCTCGCGCGGAATCGCAAAACGCGTGACGCCTCTGCGTAGGTGTGAGAGTATCCGTTCGTTGGATAGGCATCATTGGTAATGCGTGGTCTGTCTAACCCGGATAGTTCATGAATGCCGTCGCGAGGCGTTCGAGACCGAAGCCCGCCGGGGCTTTTCGCAAGTACGGCCGACGTAGGCGTACGTGCAGTCCGTCGAGGAGGCCAAACGAGAACAGCCCCGGCGGGCGAGAGGATCGGACGACGTAGTAGGTATTCATGAATAGTCCGGGTTAAGTGTATGGCCGAACCGATTGAACAGGCAGCTCTCCGAGCGAGGCTGTTTGTGAAGGGGAAAGTCCAAGGAGTCGGGTATCGAGCATTCGCGGCTCGCGTCGCATCGCAACGAGGACTCTGCGGAGGTGTCAGGAATCTCGATGACGGCCGAGTCGAACTTGAAGTTGAGGGCCCCAAAGACCAGATTCTGATCCTAATTGAAGACGTAAAGACAGGGCCGCCGGCGTCGCGAGTGGCAGCCGTTGAAGTGGAGTGGAGTCCGGCGACAGGGCGATTTTCAGATTTTCAAGTGTGGTACTGAGCCAGCCAGTTAGGAGCGACGGAACGTATGGCGCGAGGAGGCGAGGAGTTACACGATCTGGGCGAAGCGCGCCGACACGTCGTCGACCATGACGACGAGGGCACCGCCACGTCGTCGGGAGTGGACGAGTCGTCCGTCGACGAGGAAAAACCGAGTCGCCGCTCCGAAGGATTGGATACCCTCAAGTGCTACTTGCGCGAGATTCGTCACTCGACCTTGCTGACTTTTAAGCAAGAGCAGCAGCTGGGCTCGGCAAGCGGTATATGCATCGAGGGTTCCCCTTCTCCGATGTCATCGAAGAGGGCAATCTTGGGCTTATCAAGGCCGTCGAAAAATTTAACTATAAGCGGGGGTTTCGCTTCAGTACGTATGCGTCCTGGTGGATCCGGCAATACATCGAACGAGCGATTATCAATCAGGGAAAGCTCGTGCGGTTGCCGGTGCATGTGGTGGAGCGGCTGAATCGTTATCTCGGCAAGGTGGAGCAGCTCGTTCAGCAACTCGGACGAGAACCGACTGCGTCGGAAGTGGCGGCACGGATGAAGACGACGGACGAAACGGTGTTGGATCTCAGGCAAGTGGTCCGTACGACCTGTTCGTTGGACAGTCCGATCAATGAAGGCGGGGACACGTTCTTGCGCGATGTGATTGAGGACCCTTCGTGTGTCTCGCCTGCAGATACGGCCGAAGGGGTGATGCGTCGGGCGGAGATGATGGAATGGGTGCAGGAGTTGCCTGAGAAGGAGCAATCTGTTATCATGTCACGCTTTGGGCTCGATGGGGGTGAGGCCAAGACGTTGGAAGAAATCGGCCGGGAGATGGGGTTGACCCGTGAGCGGGTCCGGCAGATTGAAATGGCCGCCTTGGCGCGTTTGCGCCATACCATTGAACGCAGAACCATGACACAAGCCGACCTGCTCTGATCGATGCCCCCCGTCAACTATCACGCTCTCATTCGCGAAGTCCCCGATTTCCCCAAGCCCGGTATTCTCTTCTACGATATCACCACGCTGCTCAAAGACGCCCGCGCTCTGTCGTCGATTGCCGATGAATTGACCGCCTACTATCAAGGACAACGGATCACCAAAGTCATCGGCATTGAGTCGCGCGGGTTCATTTTCGGTGGGATGCTGGCGAACCGGTTAAACGCCGGGTTCGTCCCAGTCCGGAAGCCCGGCAAGTTGCCCGCCGACAGTTATGAAGTCAAATACAGCCTCGAGTACGGTTCCAACTCCCTTGCCATCCACCGCGATGCAATTGGTGTGGGAGAACGGGTGCTGATCGTGGATGACTTGCTAGCCACAGGGGGCACGGCGGCCGCGACGGTGTCTCTCGTTCGGCAGTTGGGAGGCGAGATCGCCGGGCTCGACTTTCTCGTGGAACTCCAGGGCCTTAAGGGTCGAGATAAACTGGTCGGCCACCCCATCCATTCGACAATCCTCTATCCCTAGCGGCTCTCAGCCTCTTCCCCGTAAGCTCTTGTAAAGGCGGAAGCGCCGTGCTATGAATGCCAAACTTTTTTCGGCTATTCGACGTTCACCCTAGGAGTAGGACCCGTTATGGCAACAAAAACCCCCGCCAAGAAGAAACCGGTGGCGAAGGCTAAGGTGCGGGCGAAGCTCGCGAAACCAGCGAGCAAGCCAAAGCGCGCTCCAGTTGTGGTCCTCGAAAAACCCATCATCAGCATGGCCGTCTCTCCCTTGGCTGCCAAACCGAAAGAATCGGCCAAAGAACGCGAAGACCGGGAGCGCCGCCGCCAAGTCCTCCATCAAATGTTGATGCGGAAGCGCCAGGAAATTATCAAAGAGATTGAAGGGAGTCTGGGCCAATCCCTCATTGAAGATAAACAGCGGCGGCTTGAATCTGCACGCGACGTCGGCGATCAAGCCCTCATGGATCTCGATCGCGAGTTGGGCATTTCCTTGATGGAAATGCGCAATCGCCGCCGGCAGGCCATCGATGAAGCGTTAACGAGGCTCAACGAGGGCACCTATGGTATCTGCGCGGAGTGTGGCGTAGAGATCAGTGAGCGAAGATTGGAAGCCGTCCCGTTTGCAAAGCTCTGCGTCGAGTGTCAGTCGAAAGAAGAGCTGCTGGAAAAAATCGAGCGAGAAGAAGATCGCGACTAGGCGGTGCTTCGCGCGATCGATCCTGTTCCTCCCTCACGTAATCCGCATTCCGTCAATCATGGCTCTAGCTGGATGCTGAAAAAGTCCGCCAGCGTCGTTCTCGCATCGTTCAGACCCTCAACGTACCCCAGAGGGTACGCCTCGGCCCTTCACTCGCTGCGGCCTTGCTGAACGAACTTTTTGAGCATCCTGCCTGGTATTCTCCCATTGCCCCAGACGCGGGGACCATTGAATTTCCACCCTGCCACAATAGTCTTTCCATAGCCTGCTGGCTGTTCCCTCGTTAGGTGAGGCTCGTGTTCTGTGACCGAGCTTGGTATCCTATGCCGCATGCGAGAGTGGGATCGATGACGCCGACAGGGAATCGAGCGGTCGTCTTGGCGAGCGGAGGGCTGGATTCCACCGTCACGGCGGCTATTGCCAAGCAGGAGGGTTGCGAGCTCTTCTTCCTCACGATGGCCTACGGACAACGACATGCAGTGGAGGTGGAGCGGGCTCGGCAGGTCGCAGCCGCCTTGGGCGTGGCGAATCATCTGGTGATAAATCTGGATCTTCGCGCCATCGGAGGGTCGGCGCTCACCGGCCCGGCGGCAGTGCCCAAGGACCGACCGGGCACCGAGCGTAACCAGACCATTCCTGTCACCTATGTGCCGGGACGCAATCTCATCTTTCTCTCGATTGCGGCAGCGCATGCGGAGGTCGTGGGAGCGTCTCTCATCTATTTTGGCGCGAACGTGCTCGACTATTCCGGCTATCCAGACTGCCGGCCTGAATTCATTCGCGCGTTTGAAGCGGCAGTGAAGGAAGGCACGAAAGCCGGCACGGAAGGGAACCCCCTCCATGTCAAAGCCCCCTTGCTGATGCTGACGAAAGCGGAAATCATCCGGCAAGGGATCGAACTGCATGTCCCGTTTCATCTGACCCATAGTTGTTACGATCCGGTGGGGAACCAGGCTTGTGGGCGATGCGATAGTTGTGTGATCCGGCGGGAGGGATTTGCGAAGGCCGGGGTTATGGATCCCATCACATATGCAATAACCTGAGGACATTGAAACAGGGGTTCGGCAGCCCTCTCGATGCCCGTGAAGCGTATCTCGCGAACAT
>VBOL01000314.1 GCA_005887945.1 Nitrospirota bacterium | reverse complement strand
CGGACCCCCATCGATAACGGGCGAACAGAGCAGACCATCGCCGTCTCAATACGAATCGTTTCCTCCTTCACCGTTGGCTTCAAGACCAATTCGATAAAGGCCCCCTTCGGGAACCCCGTCGTCTGCAGCGTACAGCCATCCATTGAGATGTCGGTGATTCGGTTGGTCACGGCCGGCTGATTATGGTCGAGAACCTGGGCCTCGATGGAGGCCGTCAGGCGCGTGTACTGACGCCGATCAAACGCCTGCGTATTGTGGCGCGCACCGGAATAGAACGCACGAAAACGATTCGTGCACAGCTGGCATCGAAACGGAAACACATTGATGCGGCTCAACAGGCGCTCAACCCTGCCTTCCTGGTAGGTCACCCGGACGAACGGAGACCCGCAATTTGGGCAGTGCAATTCTCTCATGAACCCGAAAGGACCTTGCTCTGCGTCGGCCCCTGCTCCGCCACAATCGGTTCGATGCGCGCCGGCGAGTACATGGCCGGCTTCACCCATTTCCCATCTTCACGCTTATAGCCGCCAACCTTGCTCATGTTGGACCGATGTACTTCTCGAAAGACCGGATCCATGTCGATGCCATAGGAGACCGCGGTGCCGTATATGACGTAGAGGAGGTCGGCCATCTCCTTGGCAATGGATGAGAGATCTTCTGCCGCGAGGGCCTCTTTCAATTCATCGAATTCCTCCTGCATGAGTTTTACGCGTAGTTCGCACGTCCGCCCATCGACGACCGTCGGGACTGGATTGACCACGATATCGAAGGTTCGGTGGAAAGCTTCTACCATCGCCTGCTCGTCGGCCATCAGGGGCTCCTTATTCGCTGTCATAGGGTAATGCTTTGCGAGAAACGAGTTCTACGGGATCCAACATGGGGATCTCTTTCTCCGACGAGACGCCGAGCTCCTTGAACCGACGGGCCGCCGGCAAGATTCTGGTTTCGAGCGACCCTATCGCTTTGTTGTATGCCAGGACGCTCTTTCCGAGTGCCTGCCCGACGTCGTTCAAATGTTCTGTCAGCACGGCCATCCGTTCGTAGAGATCCTTCCCCAACCGCCCGGCTTCCTCGGCATGCTCAGTCAATTGCTCCTGCCGCCACCCATAGGCGACCGCCCGTAAGAGAGCCATGAGCGTCGTGGGGGTGGCAAGGACCACACTTCGAAGAAACCCATCCTCAATGAGTCGCGGATCATGCTCCAGCGCAGCGCCAAGAAACTGTTCACCCGGCAAGAACAGCACGACAAACTCCGGCGCCTGCGCGAATTGATTCCAGTAGGCTTTCACGCTCAACTCGTCCATGCGCGATCGCACTTGGGCGGCATGACGGCGCATTCCTTCGAGACGCTGCTCCTCGGTCGAGGCTTCATGCGCATCCAGGTAGCCTGCCAGAACGGTTTTGGCATCCACGATGATCTGCCGCCCACCAGGCAACTGGACCACCATGTCGGGGCGAAGCCGACTGCCGTCGACCGTGATGGACTCCTGCTCGAAAAAATCGCAATGCGCCACCATGCCGGCCAACTCGGCCACGCGCTTGAGCGTAATCTCACCCCATTGGCCGCGGATGGCCGGCGCGCGCAACGCCTTCACAAGGTTGCCGGTCTCCGACTGCAGCCGCTGCTGCGACTCGGCCAGAAGCTTGAGATGCTGATCGAGGCCTCCATAGGCCGCTTGCCGCGATTGCTCCAGCTGCCGGAGTTGGTCGTCGTATCGATGCAGCGAGTCTTGGAGTGGCTTGACCAGACTATCGATCGCCTGTTGCTGCTGGGCAATATCGCCCTTGGCCTCGGCTTGGAGCGTTTCGAACGAGCTGCGTGCCAGGTTCAGAAAGGCTTCGTTGTTCTGTTTGAGGGCTTCGCCGGAGAGAGCTTGGAAGGTCTCGGCCAATTCCTGCCGGGCCTGGCCTAGCAGAGTCTTTTGTTCGTTGAGATGGAGCATGGCCTCAGCAGCCCTGGTCTCCGCCACCGCACGGGCCTGGGAGGCCTCCGAGAGATCCTGCCTGACTCGATCGAGGTCGAGGCGATCCTGCTCCGCTTTTCGGCGCAATTCGTCTGCCAGCGATTCTGCCCGCTGCGTTCGTTCGCCGGTAGCCAGCAGTTGTGCCTGCACGTTTCCGCGTACGCGGGCCGCAATCCAGAACCCGACGATCAGGGCGCCGAGGAGACCTCCGACGAGAATCCCCGCACCAAAGACCGTGCCGTCAATCATGGGTGATCCTCCACTTCATGCCATCGACCCATATTCGAACAGATTGTTGGGTGTTGCGATGAGGAAAGAATGATTTCGAAGAATACGTAAACTCCCGTGAAAGGTCAAGACTACAAAACGCCTAGGGTCGTTCGCCTCTACAAGAGTGCATGATGATTGCTAACTTCACAGGCTAATCTCCAGCCTACTTTTCGACGATTACCTCTCCTCGCTCCGCATCCAAGGTGATTCGATCGCCGTCCTTGAGCCTGGTGGTAATGCCAGGCACATTCGCAACGGCCGGTAATCCGTACTCACGAGCAATAATTGCCCCGTGTGACAGTGTCCCGCCCATCTCGGCGACCAGCCCCGCTGCCACGCCAAACAATGGTGCCATGCCGGGGTCGATGACCGAGACCACAAGAATGTCGCCACGGCAGACTCGGCTCCAGTCCTCCATCGATCGGACGAAGCGAGCCGGTCCCACGACCTGCCCCGCACTGATTGGAATACCGTGCAAAATCCTCTCAGAAGCTACAGGGGAGGGTGCGTCCATGCCGCGGACCACATCTTTCCAATCTCGAATCGTGTTCGGAACGCTGACTGTGGCGTAACGGTCTCGCTCGGCCCGGCGAGCCTGAATCACCCCTCGCCAATCACTCGATCCTCCGGCTAACAAGTCTGCGCGTTCTTCGATCTTGAAGAAAAAAATATCCTCCCGCGACGAGAGTCGCCCTCGTTCGACCAGCCACTCGCCGAGGCGAAGCAGGAGACTTCGTCCCGCTGCCGAGTAGTACATCAGATGATGTCGGTTCGCCTCCCGCAGGGCAAAGAACCGGCAAAGCCGTCGATACCACCAAGAAAAGATGGCCCACCGATGGAATCGCCATCCGAACCTGGTACGAATCTCTGCAAGCGCCCGTTCCCGTACCACTGTTTGGCGCTGAAGAATGTCCGCCGGGGTGGCACTGGTTGGAGCCAGAATCTGTGTTCGCAATACTGCCAGCAATAACTCCGGTCGATCCGCGAATCGAGGCGACATGACGTCCGACTCACCGACCCCGCGATGGCCATAGTCGTCGAGATACCGGTTGAAGGCACGGAGAACGTCAGTCCCCTCGAGCCGGCGACGAACATCAACTGGGTTCCACCCCTCTGCAGTGAACCATGAAGTAGCTTTAGGGTCGCGTCGAACCATATCTGCTACTTCCGCCAAGCGGACAATTTGTTGTGCGCTGATCGCCGCCGCCTGACCCTGCAACGCCCCGTTCAGCAAGGCTCTCCAGTCTTCGCCCAGCCAGCGAGGCAGCAAACCGCCCAACGCCTGCAAACACTGCGACACCCCTCCCGCAATGGCAAACGTCAGTTCGTGTTCATCAAGCCATTGCCCGATGGCATCGAGGCGCAGGACGATGTCTTCGCTGGAGACAGTCCGAAGCCGATCGGCGCGATGCTCGGACGCCATCGCTTTCATGTCCGCGAACCAGGCTGGCCCATTTTGCACCGCCTTCCTCATCTCAGCCATCATCACAACGCCGGCATGAGCGAGCGCGAACCACCCGAGCGGGTGGGCCTCCGGCATCCTGGCAAGGATTTCCCCTCCCATCTGCTCTATCACCGAGGAGGGATCTCCCCGTAGTTGCGCGACGAGGGAATGAAACAGCGTCATATTGATGTAGGGACGTCCCTGGAACGTGCGGACCGATGAGACCCCTTCGGGAATTTGGCAGCCCAGACGCCGATAGGGTGAAACGATGTGGCGCTCCATGAACAGCTCGAGAAACGACAGCCCGAGCGGGCTCGGCAGCTCCGGCATGGTTTCCTTGAAGTTGGTACGCGACCATTCGCAGTCATCATTGGTCAGCTGCGTGGATCGAGTCAGACGCGAGATGGGGCGCGCTTGAAGCAGCCATAGGCCACGATCATCGTAGAGCCATTCGATATCCATTGGACGCCCGAATGTCTTTTCTATCTGCTTGGCCGTACGGGCCAGGTCAAACAGTTGGTCGTCCGACAACGTTGCCCGCCCAACTGCACCTTCCGACAGCGGCACTTCGCGGAGACCCTGGCCAGTCACCCGCAACGCCTGAGTCTGCCCGGTAATCGTCCGTTCGCAAATCCGGATGGGCTGACTGTTCTCGGTTATCTCAACCACATACTGGTCCGGCGTTGCGCGCCCATCGACGAGGGTTGCTGCAAGCCCCGCAACCGCGTTGATCACCACCTGAGTTGCTCGTCCTGTGAGGGGATGGATGGAATAGGCCACACCGGCAGCTAGCGCCTCTAGCAGTGGTTGGATCACGACGGCCATGGCGGGAGGTGTTCCGCTCAATCCCAGCGTCGCATGATAATTCAGGACCCGCTCACCCCAGATCGACATCCACAGGTCCTTCACAGCCAAGCCCACCTCCTCCAGCCGTATGCCGAGGCGCGTGAGATAGATTCCGGCAAAGCTCGCATGAGATCCATCCTCATTCGTCGCGGACGACCTCACCGCCCACAGCCCATGCAACGGCAGGTCCAGCCGGCGAACCTGTTCGACGATCTGAGCCGTCAGTTCAGCGATGTCGCGGTTCCGAATGATGGTGTGACAGTGGGAGAGTATCCGTTGGCGTTCGGTCCCGGAGGAATGCAGCGCTGCCTGCCACTGTTCCGCTGGAGAAAAACCCGGCGCGCGAAGCGCGTGATCATAGGCCTCCGTCGTCACGCAGAATCCGGAGGGAACAGGGAATCCTCTTGCGAGCAGACGAGCTAAGCCTACGGCTTTCCCCCCGACAAGAGATGGTTGAGTGCAGGCGGCCAAGGGAAGAAGGAGAAGACGATCCATTGAAATGGATACTACCTAGCAGGCTGCTGAAAAACTACGGGGGTGCGCCAGAACTTCACTGGTCCGCACGCCTGGGACAACGGAAGCACACCATGCAGGATGCACAAAAAGGCCAGACTTCTTACCCGCCCAACCCCGGTGGCTACTTCACCCGCCCGCTCTGAGTCTGCCAATACAGCCTCTTCGCCCAGGGACGCGCCTTGTCTCATGCAAGGCCGCAACTCCGCGGCTAACCCTCGTTTCGCGTTTCACTGTTCTTGAGAGCGCGGCGAGAACGCCGCATGGGAACAGGCGCGTCTCGGCGCGCCGGGGTCGGGTGGGTTAGAAGGGCGACTTTTTCAGCATCTTGCTAGAGCACGAGGAGGAGGTAAAGGTCATTCACGTTCGTACCGGTGGGGCCGGTGATGATGAGCTGATGAAGCCTCTTCAATGCGGGGTAGGTGTTCTGGCGCTTCAACGCGCCCTTGAGATCCACCGAGAGGCGCTGCGCGCGTGCCACGGTGTCACCGTCGACAACGGCGCCAGCCGCATCAGTCGGACCGTCGGTGCCATCGGTGCCGATCGCCACCACCCACACCTTGGCCAGACCGGCAATCTCCAGAGCGGCGGCTGCGGCGAATTCTTGCGCCCGCCCGCCTGTTCCCTTTCCAGTGACGGTCACGGTGGTTTCTCCACCGGCCACCACACAACAGGGCCTCTGCAGCGGTTTTCCCTCGCGCACAATATTCCTCGCCAGGGCGCCAAATCGCTGCCCCTCGTTTCGCGCCACTCCGGTTAAGGCCGGCGTATGCACGATGGTTCGCAGACCTGCCTCTCTGACCGCGCGGGTCACAGCGGTGACGGCCGCTGCGTTGTTCCCAACGATATGATGATGGACTCGACGAAACAGAGAGGAGCCGGGCTTCGGAGTCTCACTCGCGAATCCCTGACATCCACGGTTGAGATGCTGACGCACTCGCTGAGGCAGCGCCCGCCAGATGCGATGGCGTTTCGCAATCGCGACAGCGTCTTGATAGGTCGTGGGGTCTGGGACTGTCGGCCCTGAGGCAATTGCGCTGAGGTCATCACCCAACACATCGGACAGAATCAGTGTCACAACAGTGGCCTCAGTCAACTCGGCGAGACGTCCGCCTTTGATGCGCGAGAGATGTTTCCGAACGGTATTGATTTCGCGGATACTCGCTCCGCATCGCAAGAGTTCCTGTGTAGTCCGCTGCTTGTCGGCTAACGTCACCCCTGCGACAGGAGCAGGCAATAAACTGGAAGCACCGCCCGACAGGAGCACGATCAAGAGATCGCGCCGACCGAGTTCTGCCGCCATGGCACAGAGCCTGGCGGCCGCACGCTGACCCGAGCGATCGGGAACTGGGTGATCGGCCTCCGCCACAACGATCCGTCTCGTCGGCATAACATGGCCGTGCTTGACCACGACGAATCCGCCGTGCAGCCGAGGTCCCAGCCGCTGTTCTACCGCCCGGGCCATCGAGGCCGTTGCCTTCCCAGCCCCGACCACGACCACACGCTCATAGCGACGCAGGTCATACCGACGCCGGCCGATGACCAGCGCTTCGCCGTTTCTTGAGATGGCGCGACCGACCGCCGTACGGGCGTCGACCGCAGTCAGTCCTCGAACGATTAATTTCTTCAGCAGTGGCCGGATAGGAGAGGGAGGAATCTGCATCACACTTACAATAGACTAGCAGGGTATTAAAAAACCATTCTTGACCCTGGGGAATGCAGGCCTGGAGCAAGTCACGGCCGGCCCCAGCAAAGCCTAGCAGGCTGCAGCCTGCTAGGGAGTCTTGTCCTGAGTGAAGCAACGGGTAGGACAAGTCTGCCGTGGGACTTTCATCTGATAGGTCCCGCGTGGGAGCGTATCCTTCTTGAATTCAGGATTCAGCATCTTAAGTTCCAAGAAGTAGCTCCCAAATTCCTCGGCAATCGAGGTGAGGGCTCTTTGAGAATCTTTCACGTTGATGGTAACCGTTTCAGTTTCCATTGGCATATACAGGTCTTTCTTGCTTAGCCCCAAATACTTCTCCGGCTGCGAGTAGATTTCCTTGGCGGCGATGATTCTCGGGACATAGCGCATCGTTTCCCGTGGCGCGTGCATCTTCCAATAGTCGGTAATATTTTGGTCCTTCAATAACCGACGAACTCGTTCCTCACCGGCATTGTACGAGGCCATGGCCATGAACCAATCGTTCTGCTTGAAATCTTTCAGATAGCGCAAATACTTGACCGCTGCTTCCGTCGACATTTCTAAATTGCGGCGATCGTCGCGGACTGCGTCGCTCTTGAGACGATAGCGTCGCCCGGTGGAAGGGACGAACTGCCACGGCCCCGACGCTTTCGCCCTTGAATAGGCAGCGGCCACGCACTTGCTCTCCACCAACAGCATGTACTTGAGGTCGTCCGGCAACCCGGCATCGGCCAGCTGTTTTTCGGCGGGAGGGAAACAGCGTCCGGTTCGTTTGGCAAGGATGATGCTTTCGCCCTGGTCTTCTAAGAATTGATAGAACTCATACTCGATGCGTTCACGTACCTGCCAGTTATCGAGCGGGACTGGTTG
>VBOL01000313.1 GCA_005887945.1 Nitrospirota bacterium | reverse complement strand
CACCTGCATGGAGAAAAGCGCGTCACCGTTTTGCAGCGCGATGCGTTAGGCCGCACTGTTTTTCCCAAGGGTTTGGCGGAGCAAGTGCCTACGCCGGGACATGCCCTCACGCTGACCGTCGATGAGGTCATCCAATACATTGCAGAAAAAGAACTCGAAGAGGCCGTCACTCATTCCCGCGCCAAGTCCGGGACAATCATCGTCATGGAGCCGCAATCGGGTGCGATTCTTGCGATGGCCGTTAGTCCGAGATTCGATCCGAATGTCGTCACCGCGTTGACGCCCGATCGATGGCCCAATCGTGCTCTGACGGATACGTACGAGCCTGGGTCGACCATGAAAATGGTGGTTGCCGCTGCGGCGCTTGAAGAAAAAGTGATGACGCCCGGCTCCATGGTCTTCGGTGAAAACGGCCATATGGTGATTGCGAACACGACGATTCATGACCATGACAAGCTGGGATGGATGACGTTCTCCGAGGTCATTCAAAAATCCAGCAATATCGGCGCCGCCAAAACTGGGATGGCCCTCGGAGAACAGCGACTGTACCGATATCTCCAAGCGTTCGGATTCGGCCAACGTACTGAGATCGACCTGCCGGGTGAAGTGAGCGGACTCTTGAAGGCGCCAAAAGACTGGGGAGGTCGATCGCTCGCGTCGATTTCGATGGGACAGGAGGTCGGGGTGACGCCCCTCCAGATGGTGTCGGCAGTGGCGACTCTCGCCAATGGGGGCGTGATGATGAAGCCCTACGTGGTATCCGAAGTGCGCAATCAGAAAGGTCGCTTACTTAAGGAGGTACTACCACAAGTGAAGCGGCGAGCCGTGTCACAGGACACGGCCCGGACGATGACGACGATGCTGGAAGGTGTCGTGACGAATGGGACGGGAACGAAGGCGGCCATTCCGGGTTTCCGCGTGGCGGGTAAAACCGGGACCGCGCAAAAAATCGATTCGCGAACCGGCGCCTATTCCTCCACGCAGTTTGTCGGGTCGTTTGTCGGGTATGTTCCGGCAGAATCTCCGCGGCTGGCGATGATCGTGGTCCTCGATGAACCTCAAGGCGAAGCCTTTGGCGGGGCCGTGGCGGCGCCCGTCTTTCGGCGGGTCGGGGAGCAGGTGCTCAACTATCTTGGTGTGTCCAGAGAAGACACTGTGAAAATCGCACTGGCGACGAAGGACTACTAAGAGGCCATGGCGCGCGATTCCATCACCGTCACACAGCTGCTCGCGGCACTCCGTGGGCAGGTCGATGTTCTGGAGCAGCGCGGCAATGTGAGTCGTCTGGTGTACGCAATCACGGACGATTCGCGGGCCGTGACGGACGGGAGCCTCTTTGTCGCTGTCAAGGGTGAGCGAGTTGATGGTCACGGATTTGTCGAGCAGGCCAGCAAGGCCGGAGCGGTTGCAGTGGTCGCCCAGGTGCCTGTGGCATCAGGGCCGTTACCGCTCGTGCTGGTGGCTGATTCACGCAAGGCGCTCGGTCTTCTCGGCAGCCGGTTTCATGGGGATCCATCTGCCCGCCTCAAGATGATTGGCGTGACGGGTACGAATGGAAAGACGACGACGACGTATCTCTGCAAAGCGTTACTGGAAGGGATCGGCAGACGGGTGGGGTTGATCGGCACGGTGGGGTACCAGATCGGGCAAGAGACGCTTCCGGCCTCTCATACGACGCCCGGCGCACTCGACCTTCAAGCACTCTTGGCGAAGATGGTCGAGAGCGGACTCACCGCCGCAGTGATGGAAGTGTCGTCCCACGCCCTTGCATTAGACCGAACATCGGGCTGCGAGTATGACGTGGCGGTGTTCACGAACCTCACACAGGATCACCTCGATTTTCATCACACGATGGATGAGTACTTTGAGGCGAAGTTGCGACTGTTTACCGGATTGGCTGGGGGGCAGAAGATCGGGAAGCTCGCCCTCGTTAATCTGGACGATCCCCGCGGGGAAGCGGTCCGGGCAGTCTGTCCCGTGCCGGTCTGGGGCTATGCCGTTAAGAACCAGGCCGATCTCAAAGCGGAACGAGTGCACCTCTCGCTTACCGGGACTGCCTTTACTGCGGCGACTCCCGCAGGCTCGTTCTCCGTTGAGAGCCGATTGGTCGGGGAGCACAACGTCTATAACTTGCTGGGAGCGATCGGAGTGGCGCTGCACGACGGGGCGACGTCCGATCAGATCTGCGAAGCGGCCGCCCATATTACCAATGTCCCAGGTCGCTTCGAGCGGGTCTCTTCCGGGCAGGATTTTACCGTCGTCGTCGATTATGCCCACACGGAAGATGCACTCCTCCGGTTGCTGACGGCAGCTCAGGCGTTGAAGACCGGGCGGATCATTACAGTCTTTGGCTGCGGTGGTGACCGAGATCGAGGGAAGCGGCCCAAGATGGGTCGCGCTGCCGTGGAATACAGTGACGTGGTGGTCTTGACGTCCGATAACCCTCGGACCGAGGATCCGATGACAATCCTCAGTGAAGTAGAGGTCGGCGTGCGCGATGCGCTGGAGCGCCGCAGTCATGTGCAGTATCACTTGGTGCCGGACCGCCGTGAGGCGATCGGCGCCGCCATCCGCGAGGCGCGCCGCGGCGATATGGTGCTCATTGCCGGCAAGGGGCATGAAGATTAT
>VBOL01000061.1 GCA_005887945.1 Nitrospirota bacterium | reverse complement strand
CAAAGCAATGGCCCACGTGCTTGACGTGTCGCTCACGCTCTATGCCGAGCATGAATTCAATGCCTCCACCTTCTCGGCCCGCGTGACCGCGTCGACGATGACGGATTTGCACTCGGCGATCACGTCAGCGATCGGGACGCTCAAAGGGCCACTCCATGGGGGAGCCAATGAGGCCGTCGCAGAGATGTTTCTCGAAATCGGGAACCACGAGAGGGCAGAGCGGTGGGTGCAGGAAGCGTTGGTGAACAAACACCGGATCATGGGTTTCGGCCATCGGGTGCTCAAGAAAGGTGATTCTCGTTCGACCATCATTCAACAGCACGCCGAATCGTTGAGCCGGATCTTCGGCGACCGACGTTGGTACGAGATCGCGACCATCATCGATCGCGTGGTGCAACAGGAGAAAGGCCTCTATCCCAATTTGGATTTCTATACAGCCGTGGCCTATCTGCTCATGGGGATCCCACGTCAGCTGTACACACCCCTCTTTGTCTGTTCACGTATGGCTGGGTGGTGTGCCCATGTAATCGAACAACAGGATCACAACCGGCTGATAAGGCCGAGGGCGCTTTACACAGGACCGCCCCCGAAAGCCTATGTTCCCATCGATCGACGCACATGACAGGATCGCTCAGGTCCGTCAGACGGATGGCGAGACCTTCGCCTTGCCCTGGACTTCGTTTGCCGAATTCTTTCGATCCCGCATCTATGATCCGCTCCTCGTGCATCGGAATTTCCTGACCTATTATGATGACGACCGACAGATCCATCGCACCTATACCTATGCAGAGTTCGGGGCCGTGGTCGAGCGGACCGCGGCCGTTCTCCACGATCGGATGGGGCTCACACTTGGCGACCGGATCGCCACGGTCTTGTTTAACCATGACCAAGCGGTCATCCTGTACTTTGCCGCCTGGACACGTGGGATTGCGGTGGTGCCAATTAATGCGGAGGAGCCGGCGGAAAAGAAGCTCTATATCCTCGAACATTCAGAGGCGTCGTCGGTCTTTTGCTGGCACGACGATCTTAATGAGATCATGAGCCTGCAATCAGCACTGCCGGCTCTGCACCACATCGTTTCCGTGGGGGACGACGGACTCTGTGAGGGCGAGTGGTCCGAGGCGAGAGATCGGAGGCACAGGGCTCCGACTGCCTCTCGCGTCGGGCCTCGCACCTCTAGCTTAGACGACGAAGCCTTGATCGTATATACATCAGGAACGACCGGTCCTTCGAAGGGCGTCATCCTCACCGCGTACAACCTCCTCATCGATGCCGACGCCATCGCGGGATGGCATGCGTTTGGGCGATACGATCGATTGATGTGCGTCTTGCCGATCCACCACGTCAACGGAACCGTCGTCACGCTCGTCACGCCCTTCTATTGCAAAGGCAGCACAGTGCTCAACCGAAAGTTCAAGACGGGTCTGTTTTGGAGACGACTCCATGAAGAACACGTCACCTGCGTGAGTGTCGTTCCCACCTTGCTCGAATTTATCCTCGATGCGGATGAGGATATTTCCCCCTACCGACTCGACTGCTTTAAAGGATTCATCTGCGGTGCGGGACCTTTACTGAAAGAAACGGCCATGCGATTCGAAGATCGGTTTCATTTTCCCATCCACCATGGCTACGGCTTGTCGGAAACGACCTGCTATTCCTGCTTCCTGCCGAACGATCTATCGCTCACTGAGCATCGTCACTGGCTCAGAGACTATGAGTTCCCCTCCATCGGGGTGCCGTTAAGACACAACACGATGACTATCCTCAACGACAAGGGACAACTGCTGCCGGAAATGTCTCGGGGAGAAATTTGTATCCGCGGCGGCACAGTCTGCGCTGGATATTTCAAGCGAGATGACGCCAATGAGGCGGCGTTCAAGTGGGGCTGGTTCCGGTCCGGCGACGAGGGATTCTACGCACGAGACCAGCAGGGGCGACCGTTTTTCTTCATTTCAGGCCGCCTGAAGGAATTGATCATTCGCGGCGGCGTCAATATCTCCCCCCTCGAGATCGACGATGCGCTGAAGGGTCATCCGCTTGTTCAGTTTGCCATGGCTGTGCCGTTCGAACACCGCTACTACGGGGAAGAGATCGCTGCCTACGTGGTCCTTCGAGACGGCGCCGCTCCAATCACGGAGGCGGAGATACTTGCGCACTGCCGCCGATTACTCCCCTTCTCTAAATGTCCCAAGGTCATTTTGTTCGGGCAAGAAGTTCCGTACACCTCGACCGGCAAACCCAAACGCCTGGACTTGAAAACCCGTCTCGCGTACGCCTTAGCTGCCTACCGGGATCATCAATTCAAGGAAGCATAGCGCCCCCCCGCCGACTCCTAGGTGAGGACAGTCGGACAGAGACGGCGGCTGAGGGTCTGTCAAGAAACTTTTATCAATGAACCTGGCATTTTACCTTTTGTTCTCGGAGGAAGACCAGAATCATAGCTTGGGTGAGAACACTGAGGAATGCCTCATCGAAATAAATTTGAGGCCCAGCAGGGGAGGGACAGAAAAAAATATTTTCTCTGTTCTACTGCCTACATTGTGCCTACACGGAGACTGGTTGGAAGGGAGAGGAAGTGTAAGTGGTTGATTTGTGGTGGGCCGTGTAGGGGTCGAACCTACGGCCCGCTGATTAAGAGTTCAGAGCAGTCCAAATCTGAGCAAACTCAACACGATCTAACACCACAACAAACTGAGGATTCGAAGAAATCATCGTCATGACGGGCTGCGCTGGTTTGGGCTATTCCGGTAGCAGCGTGGTAGCCGCCTACGACCTATTGTTGCCAGTTGTTGCCAGGGCCCTCGCCTTAAAACCTCGAAATGACCAAGATGTCAGTAGCTTCATTCGTTTCGTTCATGGCCTAGGGACTCATCGCCAAAAAAACTAGGAAAGTTCCTAGGTCCGAAAACTCACCGGGGAGCGGACCGTTACATGTAGGTGGCCCGACTTTAGAGTTGAAGAGGGAGAGTTGGTCAGGAAGGCTGAGTGAAACAGCCGTGACTCCTGGTAGAATGTCGTGTTAGGAAGTGTCGGTGGTGCTCCACGCAGTAGCTGGTGGGTGCGACCCAGCTGCCCATTTGGAAGCGGAGCCTCGAACACGACCGATTCTCTGCGAAATGGATGGTTCACAGCGAGCAACACGCTGTCTAACATTTAAGTGGGGCAGTACACGCATGAGCAGTACGCATCGGATAGGCTCAGGGCATGTTGGGTTTCCATTGCGTGCGCTGAGAGGACTCAAGACCCTCGGCTCTTTCTCTCTCTGGCTCATGTGCGGAACCTCGATCCTCTTGGGGACTTCGTGTATTCCCGAATCAAAACCTTCGCCGGCTCAAGGTGCCCCAACGGAAGCGATGAGGACCACCGTCAGTCAAGCCCTCGGAGTCTTGCAGGATCAAGAGCTCAAGAAACCAGAGCGCACGGACGAGCGTGTCACTCAGCTGAAGAAGATCGCTGATGTACGCTTTGACTATGGAGAAATGGCCAAGCGGTCACTTGGAGGACAGTGGGATAAATTAGACGAGCGGGAGCGACAAGAGTTTGTCTCCCTGTTCACCGAGTTTTTGACGGCAACCTATGTGGAACAGATGCACGCCTACTCGGGCGAAGAGGTTACATTCCTCAACGAACAGCGTGAGGGGAACCATGCGGAGGTCAAGAGCATCATGGTCGGGAAGAAAACGGAGATCCCGATGGACTACAGGCTCATGAAGAAAGGGGACGACTGGAAAGCGTACGATGTGCTGATTGATGGAATCAGCCTGGTCCAGAATTATCGGGGGCAGTTTGCAGCGATTCTTCGCGCATCATCCTACGAGCATTTAGTCCAAATGCTGCGCGAGAAGATTGCGCAGTACAACGTGAAGACCAAGAGTGCTGAAGCGAGCACGTCATCCCGCTAAACAGCATTCGGATTGGCAAGGCTCCTTCTCCAGCAAACTTCCGCCGTCCTGCCTTCATGTCACGAGCGCGACCGTCTGTTGTGCCCCACTTAAATTGTGGACAGGTGGCTTAGTCAGCTGGAGGCAGGAAATCCACTGAATGTATTCAAACCCCATCGCACCAGAAGACAGCCGAGGATCTCTCACCAGAGTCACGGGCGAGTGCACCCGGCTGGCCCTTGAGAAGTGGAGACTTGAAGAGGGCTGGATGCTCTGTAGGGTGGATAGTTAGCAAAGTTCAACACACTGCCCAGAAATTCAGTGAGGCAGTACACGTCCCTATTTACTGCCGCTCTTCGTACAAGAGCCTGCAAGTGCCCGAGCGCTACCGAAGCCGCAACTTGTCTCCTGGTCTGAACGTGCCCTCTCATATAATTTCTGCCTGATACTAGTATATTCCCTAGGTCCCTCTCGCGCGCATTTTGTGCACTATGGGGCCGAACAGGAGCACCCCACCCGATCGGAGTTCCTACGCCATGACAGTCATCGACGTGTCGGCAGAAGATGTCGTTGTTGAAATGCTGCAGAGAACTGGTTCCTGCAGCCTGGACGATCTCGTCATACAGCTTCCGAATCTCAGCTGGAGCGAGATCTTCGGTGCCATCGATCGGATGTCGAGGGACGGCCGGTTGTTGCTTCGTCGGCTCCCTCGCGCGACCTATCACATCACACTTTCCTGCAACATGCGTCACTCCGCTCACCATCCCGCAAAGGGGCCGTAACCATGACCCCTCTCGCCATGCGATTCTGCGTAGGATGTGGCCAGGTCTTCGATAAGCTGCAGCCCTCCGACAGTGGACCCCGCTGGGTTGCCGCCGAGGCTTATCGAGAGAAGTACGGACTTAGCTTGAACGATCTTCATTTGATCGCGGACGCTTGCCCGCCTTGCGCCCGCGTGTTGGCAATTGGCCGCCGCGTGGTGCTGCCTGAGACGTGCATACCGGTCTTAACATGAACGCGCGTCATCTCCATCACATCATTCTCAACGATGGACTGGTAGAGCGAAAGATCTGCCCACTCGCGACAAGCCGAGCCATCATCAGGCGTTTCCTTGAAAAGCAATTTCCACTTGCTGGGAGTCGACGCAAGAGGGGCATCGTTTTCGCACCCGTATTTCGGAGTCAAGCTGCACCCTCATCGCGCACCTGGCTCCTCGCGCTTGTTCCTTCCTGCCAGGAGAAGGGACAAGCCCGGGCTGCGACTTACTTGAGGAGACCACCATGCTGCGGATCGGGACAGCACCTTGTCATATCCTCACCTTCGATCTTGAAGAGCATTTTCAGGCGGCGCGGTCCGACTCTCCCGTGCGGCGGCGCCATTGGTCCTCTTTCCAGAGCCGGGTCCGAACAAACGTCGAGCGCATCTTCGAGTTGCTGGCTCACCACTCAACGAAGACCACGTTTTTTGCGCTCGGGTGGTTGACTGAGCAGCACCCGTCGGTCATTCGTGCTGTCTCGGCGGTCGGCCACGAAATGGCTTGCCGCGGCTACGGGCATGAGTTGGTCGCCGCACAAACCTCGCACAGCTTTCGAGAGGACATTCGTCGAGCCAAATGTTTTCTGGAGGATGTCACTGGACACCCCGTCGTCGGATTCCGTGCCCCGAGCCTGAGTATCACCACGCACACGCCATGGGCTTTGCCGATCGTAGCCGAAGAAGGATTTCTTTACGACAGTAGCGTCCTTCCTATCGTGCATGATCTGGCAGGCATTCCCGGCGCGAACCCATGGATCCATCAGCTTTCTTGGGCCGGGCGCAGTCTCTGGGAAATCCCACCCTCCACTCTGAACGTTGGAGGATTTCGCATCGCCATTGGAGGAGGGGGTTATCTCCGGGCTCTCAGCTACCCGGTTTTTAAATCCCTTCTTTCTCGAATCGAAGCCCGCGACGAACCGATCGTTGTCTATGTGCGGTCGTGGGAGATCGACGCCGGGCAACCACGCATGCAGGGCACGCTCCTCTCCGAATTCCGCCACTACTTGAATCTTAACAAGACGGCCATCCGGCTTCACCAGCTGTTGAGGGATTTTCGATTTGGGCCGGTCTGCGAGATGATCCACCCGATTTGTGAACAGGTGCGGACCGGTTCCCCTCAGATGGTTCCCGATCTCGTCACAGGAGACTACACACCCGGGTCGCCACGACTCACAACCGTGTGACAAGGAGAGATTATGCAGTGCACCCGCTGTGCCGGATTGAGAGTGCCCGAGATCATCTACGAGGGAGGAGGCAGCGTCCTTGCCCTGCGATGCGTTTACTGCGGGGACGTCATCGAGCGCGTGGTCGTCCTGAACCGCCGCCGCCGCCGTCTTCCCCACCCTAACCGAACCCGAACGCTCATGTACGGAAGCGACCGGTGGCGGAAGAGCCGCCCGACGATGGTCGAGTCTCACTTGGTGAGTGCGTTGATTCCGGAAGCCGTCAACCTGGCAAGGAGCCAATCCCCGCTCTTTAGGCTGGAGGACTCGCGGGCATCTGGCGGGTCACGTACGCGGTCCGAACGTGTTCCCTTTTTGCCTTCTCGGAGCCTGTCTCAAGGATGAGACAATAGTGCCATTCTAGGATGGAGCGGTGAATACAACACGCTGAGCAAGAATCTTGATCCTGTTATTGATGATGGCCTTTCCCTATAGCTGATGCTGGGAAATAGGAGAAAATATGAAAGTACTTGCCGTCCATCCCAGCGCGTTAATGTATACGAAGATTTATCTTCGATTGGAGCCGCTTGGGTTAGAGCTTGTGGCTCAGGCCATCCGCCAAGCCGGACACGCGATATGCCTCATTGATTTGCAGGTCGAGACTCATCGGGATTATTCTGCGCTCCTTCATACCTGGCGGCCCGATGTCGTGGCCTTCTCCTGCAATTATCTGGCGAACGTGCCGGAAATTGTCGATCTGGCCAAACTCACGAAAGACACACTGCCGGAGAGTTTTGTGTTCGTCGGCGGCCATAGCGCCTCGTTTATTGCGGAGCAGTTCCTGGAGCATGGCGCAGGAGCGATCGATTGCATTCTCAAGGGGGAAGGGGAGGCGTTCGTTCCAGAACTCCTGCAGGCCATCGAGCATGATCGCACGGCTATCGCACGGGTTCCTGGCGTCGTGTCGCGTTTCGGTTCAGGGCCGCCTCCTCGTTTCGTAGAAAACCTTGATGCCCTTAGTCCGGCACGGGACCTGCTGCGTCATCGCCGGAAATATTTCATCGGCGTGTTGGACCCCTGCGCCTCCATTGAATTCGCGCGAGGCTGCCCGTGGGATTGTTCTTTCTGCAGCGCCTGGACCTTCTATGGCCGGAGCTATCGAATGATCAGCCCGGACAAGATTGTGGAGGACTTGGCGCGGGTCCAAGAGTCGGGGATTTTCATCGTTGACGATGTGGCCTTTATTCAAGGGAAGCACGGCCTAGCGATCGGAGAGGCGATTGCCAAGAAGGGGATCAAGAAGAAATTTTACCTGGAGACGCGCGGTGACGTATTACTGCGAAATAAGGACGTGTTCAAGTTCTGGAAGTCCATCGGTCTACAATATATGTTTCTCGGGGTCGAGGCCATCGATGAGGAAGGGCTGCTGAAACATCGCAAGCGCATCGCGCTCGGTAAGAATTTTGAGGCGTTGGAATGTGCCCGATCTCTCGGCATCACCGTCGCCATTAATTTGATTGCCGATCCCGATTGGGACCGACAACGATTCGAGGTCGTCCGCCAGTGGTGCCTCGAAATTCCAGAAATCGTCACCATCAGCGTCAACACGCCGTACCCTGGCACGGAAACGTGGTTGACGGAACCACGCAAGATTCAAAGCCGCGATTATCGCTTATTCGACATCCAGCATGCCGTGCTACCCACCACACTACCCTTGCCAGAATTCTATGAAGAATTAGTGAAGACCCAGCAGGTCTTGAACATGAAGCATTTAGGCTGGAGGGCGTTAAGATCCACGGCCAAGATCGCCGCTGGGCACCTATGGCGCGGGCAGACGAATTTTGTGAGGATGCTGTGGAAATTCAATAACGTCTACAATCCAGCGTTACAACTTGCCGATCACCAGAAATCGGTACCGTATGAAATGACCCTCCCTCCACCCCCTCAACAGCGTGTCGGCCATAGTTTGCTCTATATTCACCAAAGCAAAGGTCGCCAAGGGCGCGACATCGACGACTCCACGGAGCAGTTCATGGAAGCCACGAGAATGGGGATCTCCCAGTAAAGATTTACAT
>VBOL01000312.1 GCA_005887945.1 Nitrospirota bacterium | reverse complement strand
CGGACCGCGCCCGCCGATGGGCGAGTAGCACGGACGGAGGATGCATAGAAACCGGGATTGTTACGGTACCTGGTACCGTAAACGTCGATTAACGGTACCAGGTACCGTAAAAAGGCAACCGGGGGCGGGCCAGTCTCACCAGTTCTGCCTCCGGCGAAATACTGAACGGCCGGAGCAGACCCACCCGATCCCCTCAGGAAACAGGACGAGAAGGACTGGCTTGGTCAAACTGAAGCACACCATTTGCGTCCACATACATTAGGAACGAAGCCTCAACTTGGGGTGCATTACGACTTTTGACCATGATCTTCAGCCTATATCGATTGCTGGGATCAAGCAAATTCGTCTGCCCTCCAGCATATTGTAGTTGGATATGTTCGCTTCCATTACCGGCACTTCTCTTCCAGGCAATTCCTAAGAAGACGCTCGGAGTCGGCCCAGGATTGAGACGGAAGAAGAGGTCTTGCTGAGGCCGGATAACACCCGGAATGTCACCCATTTTCAGCAAGGGTACGGGAAGGAAAGCCGTATGCTGTGGCCGATCAAGCCCCTCCAGGTCGCTCAAGAATGCTTCCACGTCGTCAATTGTTACGCTCTCGCTCATGTTCACTAACCCTACGCGGAACAACCTTTGGATAACGGTGGTCCCGCTGTCGATCCATCTTTCCTCCTGAAGACATGCGAGATATTTGTTGGGGTCAAACACGATCTGTAGTCTTGGTTGTAGACGCGCTTCAAGGACAGCGTTGTTCTCTTCTGCCTTCTGGAACGCGGCGTAGTTGGCTTTGAGCAATTCGTACAAGACGAGAAGCCCTACCGGCACGACCGCAAACCACGAGGAGAATCCTCCCCATACTACTGCAACACGGCTTCCCAATTCCCGATTGAACGAGGCCAGAAGCGTCAAGACGATAACAATAACGGTTCGGAGCCAACCCGTCTTGCCGACGACGATGGATGGGATTTGGGCCACCAGTGCCCAATAGAACCGGATCACTCATCCAATATATCATTAGGGTAGCCGAAGGACCGGATGACGGTCCCCTGTTCATTTTTTATCTACTTTTCCCTTTGAATCAACCACCGAACAGCACCCCAGATGATGATAACTCCCCATGACGCCGCCCACGCAACCGCCCCCGCGCGGGCGGTCCACCAGAACAGAGCCAAGACAAGTTTGTTGGTAGCGCCGATGAATTCCAGAAGTTTGTTCACCTTTCCTCAATTCAAGAATTTCCTGGCCTGAAGAAAGTCAGCGACTTCCTTTCGTGCTGCCTCCCTAGCCTGTTCTGAGGGCGCGAATGCGACTGGCCCAAAGAATTGAAAATGGGTATTCAAAAGCCTCATGATGTCGCCTTCTAGACTATAAACTCCCGGCACGGTGGCGAAGTTAACAGCAAACTACTGCTTAGCGTACTCCACGCCCAAATACTTCGTAGGACTAAAGAAGACGAAGTGAACGCACTCATCGTCGAACGGCGTCGGGTCTCCAGGCTCGATCTCCTGAAGTAGGCCCACATCAATTTCTTTATCGCAGTACGGACACTTGACGCGAACCATCCCCTAGTACCTCCCTCATCCAGTTTGCACAACGACTGACTCCCGGCCCTTAAGAGCGGTCTCAATCGTTTCAATGATGACAGACGCCTTGAAGACCCGCCCCAAATCCACCATCTGTCGTGACGTGACTACGGGCACGTTTCTAGTAGGTACTGAAAGCATTTTGATTTCGTTGGTATCTTGATGAATGAAGACATCGGAGATAGCGCCCAGAAACAATAAGCGTCCACCGATTACCACACCTCCTGTCCTTTCCTGGTGCAATCCTCTGTCATAGAGGAATACGGGACTCCCGCTTGAGCCAGGAAATACGGATGCATCTATCAAGAACTGCTTCTTCCCCTGGAAATCTACGTAGACTGGTGTTGCTGTCGTTCCACGGCGGATGATAGGCAAGAAGTTCGTTGAGTCCCAAATTCCCACAGGAAATCCAATGAAAACGACCTCTTCGAGGGCGTCTAACTTCGCTCGGAATGAGGTCCATCCCGATATGGCGGGTGAAGAGCATCACCTCATCTTCAGCGATGCGGCGTGCGAGTGGAACCATAGGAGTGACCGTTATATCGATTTCAGGGTCCGGGTGTCCGAACCAACCTTTCTCAAAATCCGTTATCTCAAGCGTATATCCAGCTCCCAGCAACGGCTTGTCGTCCTTGCCTTGCACGAACGTCAATCTCCCCGTGTGTGCCCCACGCACTACATGCTTGTTTGTGACCAGAAATGGGTATTCACTTTCTCCCGACTTGTTGGTAAGCATGAAAGCCGTCCCTACACCCGGTCCTGCTGTCCCTTCGGTTTCGACTCGGACGGTCGTGAATAACAATTGTTCCGCCACGGTGGATGCTTCCATCAAAGAGACTTCCCCCTTGTCCATCATCCCCATACGAGTATAAGCCCGTTCGCTATGTGGAGCACAATGCTGGCGACCCCGTGTTTGCCGATTCGCGGTTGCCGCTGCACGATGTCTGAATGGCGGTGGTACGATTAAGCCGTGGATTATCTCCGCACTTTCGCAGACGGGGGCTACTGGCGAGTCTTCACAAGCGCAGCGTCGAGGCAGCGATGGCAACTGCTCTCTGTGGCGTTGTTCGACCTTTTCAGCATATCGGTGGCGGATTACTTCAGGCTCTTGCGAAGGCTGGGGCCAACTGCGAAAGAGTCCCTCTTGACCGCCGCTCTCGTGTTGACCGCCTTGTTTATCTACAAGATCGGAGGGGATGCTTGGAGAGAAGTGAACAGCCAGAAAGTAACATTGGAAGACCGTCTGAAGCCGCAGTTGGAGTTCGTCTTCGATCCCGTTCGATACCCCGCGTGCATGGAAGAAACGAAGGGGGAGGACGGGACCGTATTCTGGAGGATGTTTCGGGTCGCGCTGGTGAACGCCAGCGATGGCGTGACTGTTGACGATGTTGAGGTACTTTTGGCCGGACTGGAGGTGTTTGAGGGTGCGAAGGGCATGACCTCCCTCCCAGCGCCTCTGGTGAGAATGGGCGATGATACTTTGTCACCCTTTCCCCTCAATCCCGGACCAACTCCTGTTTTCCTGGAGGTCGCGGGCAAGGTGAGCGCCGGTACAAGCAACGAGAACATCAGCCTGCAATGCGCTGGCCAACTGCCAAACGACCTTGCTCCAGGCCGTTATAGGCTGAGGATCGTGGCCAAGAGCCGGAATGCGCCAGAGGTCGAGGTTTTGCTCAACATGTACGTGGATGTGAGTGGCATCTTGCAACTTGAGCAAGCGAGTCCGTCCCGCCCGACAGAAAAAAGAGCCTAGTCCCGAGGAGAACTTTCCCAGGATAATCTGCCCATTGGAAGAACGGCCGATGTTGCTGAGGACGCCGTGATACTAGAGTTCGATGGGGATAACGCCACCGTTGGCGAGCCAATAGATCGTGACCCAGATGGCGATACCGAGTAGGATCATGAGCACGAAGTCAGTGACGGCCCTTCGCCACGCACGTTCCCGGAGTTGAATCATGGTGATAGTTTAGCAGGATGAATGAGGACCACAAGAGCACAGAATGGTTTCGTGGTGAGTCTTCCCGGGAGGTACTTCGGATGTCAGTGGACTTCGGTGGAAACCCCGCTTGAGATAATTGACATGGAGTAGGTCA
>VBOL01000060.1 GCA_005887945.1 Nitrospirota bacterium | reverse complement strand
TCTACCAAACATTTGCCTCAGCCGACTACCGGCTTGCCCATGCGCTCGCGGCGGACTATTTCGAAAAAGTCGTGAAACGTGAGAAGTCACGGGGTAAAGGGGTAATGGGACAGCGGGGTAGCACAGAATCCGGTTCCACCGATACTCTGGCTACCCCCCTATCCCCTGCCTCACCCCTCACGATCTTGGAACTTGGTCCCGGCAATGGCAATCTTGCTGCCTGTTTCTTGTGCCATCTCAAGGTCCTCGATAAAGATGGAATGATTTACCCCCGCATTCGATATGTGCTGGTCGATTGGGAACAAGCAGCGCTCGATACAGCCCTGGCTCATCCGGATCTCGCGTCCCTCCGCAACCGGGTCGAGACGCATCGGGGGACCGTGGACCGGCTCGACGGTATTGCGGATGGCAGCGTGGATCGCATCATCTGTAACGAACTGTGGAACGATCTCCCGACAAAATTGATGTCGCACAAGGCGAACGACATTGAAGAAGAGTTCCTTCGACCGAACTTGAGCGAAGCCTTGCACGCGAGAATTTCTGACTGGGCGGTCTTTGTCCGGGCGTTCGACGCCATGGATATTGAGGCGCTCAAGGGCTTTCCCCCCTTCCTCGACGACCTGGTGTGGGAGCGTGAATATCGGACGGTCGAATGGAAAGAGGTCCCCTACCGGAAGACGATCACGGATTTTCTCAAACGTATCGATGAGCAGGTGCTGGTTCCCGTCAATCTGGGGGCCTATGCCACGATCAAGGAAGCCAAGCGCCTGTTGGCTCCCGAGGCGATCGGGTTCAGTAGTTTCGACGCAGGCACAGCGGATATGCACGTGCTGAACGATCCGGAGAAGCCCTGCTATGGCCAATTTGGCGGGCAACAGAGTTTCATGGTCAACTTTGCGTTGGCCGAAGCGGTCGCCAAGCAGTTAGAGGCCGGCACGATGACCATAGAAAGCCAGCGTGAGTTCGTGGGGCGCAGCTTGGGGACCAACGTCTTGACCCTCATGGATCTCATCGCCACCCATCCTTCCGCCGGTACGAGAATGGCGCTGTGGGAACAGGACCGCTTGATGCTCAAGACCCTCCGTGCATTGAACGAGACCTACCGGAGCCCCTATGCGCGCCATCTGGACTTCCCCATTTCAGTGGAGATGCCGCCGGAGGAGCGTGAGTCGCTCCAGGCCCTTGTGCGCTCGCTCACGCCGACAGGCATTCCGGACACCGTCGCCTATCTCACAGAGGAAGAGCTGACCTTGGCCTCGAAGGACCTCGAAGACATCGGCTACGATCCTCAATCGTTTATGATTGCCTTGAGCGCACCACCGAGCCCTGTGGATTACTTTCATTACTTTATCCGACCGCGCTGATTTTCCCAGTCCACACGGCGCGTTTGCTGAATTACTGCTTGACTCCAGTTCCTATTCTTCGATAGCCTTCAATACCCTCCCCTTGATGAGGAAGGCCCCCACCGTTCGACTGGTTCGACGCCGCAGGGCGAGTGGGGTTGGGTGGGGCAAAAAGAGAAAGCGAGTGATTGATGTTTGGATCGTTCGGATGGATGGAATTGATGCTGATTCTGGTCATTGTCTTGATCATTTTCGGCGCCGGCAAGATTCCGCAGTTGGGTGAGGGGCTCGGGAAGGCCATTAAAGGATTTAAAAAGAGCGTCAACGAGGCTGATGCCATCGACGTGACACCTCCTCCGTCCGAGTCGCCTGAAGCGCCGCCGGTGCAGGTCGCGCAAACCCAGGCTGCTCCACCGGATACTGCACCGGTTCAATCAGGGAAGCAGGCCAAGTAAGGTTGGGGAGACGCGAAGCGTAAGGCGTGAAGCGCCAAGAGGAATCAGACCCTTCCTTTTTTGCTTTTCGCATGACGCGTGATGTTTTGCGTATGACGAATCATGTTCGGATTGGGCATCGGCGAAATTCTCATCATCTTGGTGATTGCGTTTCTGCTGTTTGGCCCCAAGCAGCTACCTGAAGTCGCTCGCCAAGTCGGGAAAGCGGTCAAGGGGTTCAAAGAAACGGCGGAAGATTTACGGAAGTCGGTCGAGCCGGAACTCGACATGATACAGCAGGAAGTGAAGATGGTCGAGCAGGATTTTCAGGCCTCGATCAAAGACGCAGAAGAGCAGGTCAATGCTACGACGACGCCGGCAGAGAAACAGGCTGATTCAAAGGGATCAGCCAATCAGGCGTGAAGGTCGGCGAGAAAAGCGGGAACGGCAGGCGAGCAAACCCGGGGTCGCTGGGCCGTCTGTCAGATATCGAAAAAAGCTTGTCAGAAAAGACCTGAATTGGGGAAGGATGAACCCTGGCAGAACGGCCTAGGCCTAACGGTAACAGGTACAACTTTTACTTTTTTTATGTTCTGATGGTTCGGTCTGATGGTGTAGTCCCATTTCCCATGAAAAGCATGCGGTTCGAGGTTCACAGGGCCATCTCTTCAGTCTCTTAAGTCGTCACGCTGACGTTGGTCGGATAATGCTTCTTGTTCAGTTTGGCGTTGATCGTCACCCCCGCCCTCCCCGCCCTCATTCTGGCCGCCCCGATTAGTTTGCACTACCACTTCATGACTCACCAACGGCCGCCCTTTCCAATTCACAGGAGAACCGTATGAGAATCATCAGGCAGACCTGGTGGGCCGGTCTGGCCACCTGCTGTAGTGCGGTCGTGATGACAGCGGGGATGTCATTCATGACCGCCCCGACGCAAGCGGCATTTGAATTACCGGAAGGTGAAAGAATCACCCACCTCCCAGTCGTTGCGCGCGCGATTCCGCAGAAGGAAGAGTATGAACTCTACGATCCGAAGATCGGAAGGAATTTCGATCTCCAGAAGTTCTGGATACGAGCCGATCTCCGCGTGCGGCCGGTCATGCGGAACAACGTCTGTTTCGGCAGCACTATCATCGGTAACGGAGCCTGTAACCGCCCTAACCGCGGCACCACACCGAACGGCACTCATGGCAAACAGAACGACTTCTACTCTCAGCAGTTGACGCGGTTGGGTTTCGGCTACGATCTCTCGCCGGACGTAAATTTCTACATGGAACTGCAGGACTCGAGGACCTGGGGCGGAAACGGGGCCAATGGTAAAGAGGGCAGCCAAGACGATGCGAGGAACCATAACGGGTGTGCGACAGCCAATGGTGGGGGCAACTGCGGCACATTGGGGGTCCGAGCTGCATACATGCTGCTCCGAAACTTCGCCGGGTTTGAAGGCCTGAGCGTGAAGGCCGGTCGGCAATATGTGGTGTTGGGCAACCAGTCTCTGTTCGGCGCCTTCGACTGGTCCAACACAGGAATTTCCCATGACGGTGTAATGCTGCAATACAGCACCAAAGCCTGGGATACCTACGGGGGGTGGTTCCGCACCTCTGAATCCGATCTCGGGCAAGCAGTGCCGGTCGGCGCTCAAAACCCGAACATTGGCCCAAGCACCGTCAATAACGGCAATGCGAACCAAGACTCCGACATTCTCATGTTCTACAACCAGATCAAGTCGGTGCCAGGATTCATCATCGAGCCCTACTACTTCCTCTACACCAACAGATACAACTCGATAGACAACCAGAGCCAGGGTCTCGGCACGCCGAGGCACTCGAACCAGACCCGTCATAACGTCGGAGGCCGGATCGAGATGCGCAAGGACAACTTCGACGCGATAAGCGAAACGGTCTACCAGTTCGGCCAAATGGGCGACACCGGTGGGCCCAATGGCTCAGGCTATGGAAACCAAAAGTATCTCCACATCAGCGCTTGGGCGACCAGAAACTGGATCGGCTACACGCATTACGAGTGGGCCTGGAAGCCGCGGTTGGCCTTCAACTTCGACTATGCCTCGGGCGATGGCCGAGCGAACTGTACGATCGGTGGCAACACAGGTTGTAAAACTGCCAATACGTTTGAGAACATGTACCCGACCAACCACATCCACATGGGCTACATGGACGTGCAAAGCTGGAAGAACATGATGAGCCCCTCGGTGAACCTTCAATTCCGTCCCACCAAGGATGACCACATTGAAATTTGGGCCACCAGCTTCAATCTAGCCAATACGAAGGACAACTGGTATCGAGCCACACAGGTGGTCTATGTCTATTCAAAGACGAACAACACCAAGAGGCACGTCGGCGACGAAATAGACTTTGCCTGGACGCACATGTTTATGGACGGCAAGGTGTCCTTTCAGGCGGTCTATGGCCATATGTTTGCCGGGGCGTATATCGCGGAAAACCTGGGTACCAGCACCGATCAAGATTGGGCCTATGTTCAGCTTTGGATGAACTTCTAGGCTAGTAGCGTATAGCCATCAGCATCAGATAAGAGAGTTTTCTCTCTGAGCTGAAAACTGATAGCTGAGCTCAGGGCTCTCGCTTGCTTGCAGTGATTCAGTCGTCTATACTCCGATTCGCTCTCACGCTCCACCACCATCCCTCTTTCTGATTAACTTCACCGTGGATGATCTGACTCGACAGCTCAGCGAACAGTTCGGGTTTGCAAAGTTTCGGCTTGGCCAGGAGGAAGTCATTCGCGCTGTGTTGGCTGGGCGCGATGCGATGACGGTCATGCCGACCGGGCAGGGTAAGTCGCTCTGCTATCAATTGCCTGCGACTCTCTTGCCCGGGTTGACCCTGGTGATTTCTCCGCTCATCGCACTCATGCAAGATCAGGTGGCCGGCATGAAGCAGCGAAAAATCGCGGCGGCGGCCTTTCACTCCGGCCTCACCGGGTTTGAAAAGAACCGCGTGATTCAGGATCTCAGTCAGCGGCGGCTTCAGTTGCTCTATCTGGCGCCGGAACGGATGCAGCATGAGGGGTTTCTCCAACTCTTACGTTCCCTCTGGGTTTCGTTGCTGGTGGTCGACGAAGCGCACTGTATTTCCCAGTGGGGCCACGACTTCAGGCCCGATTATCTCAAAATCGGTCGCCTTCGCCAGGAGCTCACCAATCCTCCCTGCCTGGCTCTAACTGCCACGGCCACGGCCCGCGTCCAAACGGATCTATGCAACCGATTGTCGCTCCGCGATCCGTTCCGATTGGTCGCGGGCTTCCGTCGGGCCAATCTCGCTTTGTCTGTTCGTCTCTGCCAGTCGCGCCAGGAGAAACTGGCGACGGTGGAGCGTCTGGTTCGCGAGACGGAGAAAGGCACGATCCTGATCTATTGCGCCACGCGCCGGGCGGTGGAGGAGGTTGCGGAATGGCTGGGACAGCCTCACCAGTCGGTCGGCTACTACCATGCCGGTCTCTCGGATGAGGAACGGCGACTCGTGCATGACGACTTTCGCCGGGGGACTGTGAGGATTCTGGTTGCGACGAATGCCTTCGGCATGGGCATCGATAAGTCGGATGTCCGGCTGGTCGTCCATTTCGACATTCCGGGAAGTGTGGAGGCCTATTACCAGGAGGTCGGGCGGGCCGGTCGCGACGGACGACCCGCTGCCTGCGTGTTGCTGTTCCATAAGCGGGATCTGGCCACACAGGAATACTTCATTCAGCAGGCGTCACAAGATCCCGAAGGCGCAGATCGCGCCGAGCGGATGAAGACGCTACTTCAAGAAATGCTGGGATACATATCGGTATCGACCTGCCGGCAGCTCGCGATTCTTGAGTACTTCAGCGATGAAGACGAGCGGGCCTTGGGCCCCTGCGGCCTCTGCGATCGCTGTGTTGCGCCGGTGCCGCAGCCGCGCAGGGAGGTTCTCCAGGCTGACGTGGCTTCCGCGAAGGCCATCTTAGAGACCGTGTCCTGGTGCATGGGTCGGTTCGGCGCGAGTCGGATCGTCGAGATTCTCCGTGGGAGTCGCTCGAAAGCGATGCAGGCCTATGGCGCGGAAGACTGCCCGACATACGGAACTTGCCGAGCGCGTACGAAGCCGTCTATGACTGGTCTGGTGAAGGATCTAATCGACTCAGGGTATCTTCAGGTCGATGGAACAGAATATCCCACTCTCGATGTGACGCGTAAGGGACGGGAGATTCTGCAAGGGATCAGTGCAGTGGTGTTGAAGCAGACAGAAGACCCTCAGCCTGATTTACCGGTAACGAAGCCGTCCCGTGAAAGGTCAGCTTCTGTGGTTGCCTCACGAGTATCGCCGGCAGACCCGCAGCTCTTTGAACGGCTCCGGCAACTCCGCACTGAGCTTGCTGAGGAAGAGGGCGTCGCGGCCTTTGTGATTTTTCATGACAAGACATTGAAGGCCATTGCCGGCCACAAGCCCGTGACGCCCGCTGCCCTATTGGAAATTCCCGGCATCGGCGCTCTGAAGGCAGAACGTTATGGCCGGCGAGTGCTGGAAGTGGTGAATGGAGAATAATGAGTTGTCAGCCATCAGCTTTCAGCCTTCTTCACCCCTCCTTCGTAAGGTTGGGCGAGGGGAGGTCGATCCTGACGACAACCTCTCGGCTAAATTTTCCAGAACCCCGTCCAGGTTCTTCAAAATATCGTCGTTGATGTCTCGAATCACGTGAAGGCCGAGGGACTGAAAATATCTGTCACACGCTGATCCTTCAGTATCTGATCAGCATCTGCATGACTGTCGCCGTCTACTTCAATGACGAGAGACTGTTCCGGGCAATAGAAGTCAGCAATGTATGGCCCGATACCATGTTGCCGACGAAACTTGAGCCCCTGAAGTTGTCGTGCTCGTAGTCTTGACCACTGCCGCGTTTCCGGGCCGGTCATGTTAGAACGAAGCCGGCGTTTAAGATCAAGATGGCCGGCCTGTCCTCGTGTGGCCCTGGGCATGAGCCTCTACCCCTCCTAGCCTCTCCTTACAAAGAGGAGGAATCTGCTAGAAGCTGAAAGCTGATCGCTGACAGCTACTTTAGATTCCCTGCCTGTGCGAAGCGTGTTTGCAGCTCCCCGTAGGTCTTCGCCACCGGAAACTGCGGGAACTCCTTGGGAAGGTGATCCGGAGGACAGAAAAAGAACCCCGCGTGGGCTTCTCCCAACATGGCGGTGTCGTTGTAGGCATCGCCGGCGGCCAGGACGTGAAAGTTGAGCGATTTGAACGCGGCCACCGAGTGTTTCTTCTGATTCTGCATCCGCATGTGGTAATTGACGATGTGGCCGGCTCGATCGATCTCCAGCTGGTTGCAAAAGAGCGTTGGGAATCCCAGCTGACGCATCAGCGGTTGGGCGAACTGATAGAACGTATCGGACAAGATGATCACCTGGCATCGTTCGCGGAGCCAGGCAACAAAGTCGACGGCACCTTCCAGCGGCCCCATTGTGTCGATAACGCGTTGGATATCGTGAATGGTGAGTTTGTGCTGATCCAGGATGGCCAGGCGCCGTTTCATCAAGGCATCGTAATCCGGCATCTCGCGGGTAGTAATTGATAGTTCGTCAATGCCGGTCTTGAGAGCGACGTTGATCCAAATCTCCGGCACCAACACTCCTTCCAAGTCTAAACAGACGATGACGGGCCGTTTCATCAAGGCATCGTAATCCGGCATCTCGCGGGTAGTAATTTTTAGTTCGCCGATGCCGGTCTTGAGTGCAACGTTGATCCAGATCTCCGGCACCAACACTCCTTCCAGATCCAAACACACAATCACAGGTTTTTGCATTCAGGTTTCTCCTTTGAAGTCATGTGCAATGCCAATGTGATTACGTGATGAGTGGAAGACGGTCAGGTCAAAATGTAACGGCTCAGCACCTATCACACATTACTTCTTCTGAAACGCCTGGCTTAGAAACCGCCACATGCTGTCGAGGACCTGGTCCAAGAGGGATGAGCCGGGCCAGGTCCGTCTGGATTCCTCTTCGTGGCGCTCGGCCCACTCTAAGGCTATCGGGAGCGGGATGAGTCGGGGCGGAGAGTTGGTCAGTGATCCCCAGACTAGTCCCAGGATGGAACTAATTCGCATCGAGACCGGCAGGGGCGTGACCGGATTCTGCACCAGATCCTGGCACAGTTCCGCCGGCGAGGTGACGAGGAGTTCCCGGCAGGCGGCCGGTCGTGCCTCGTAAATCGAACACATCTCATTTTCCAAATAGGGACAGGGGATTCTCAGTGCATAGTAGGCCCGGTTGAGCGGGTCGAGTTGTTCATCCGGCACCGGCCTCGCGGCCTCTGCCACGTCGTTGAGCCGATCCCACAGACCCTCGCGCTTTACGCGATCCTTCGTGTCGCCTAGGCGGTTGAACAGAAGGGTTCGTCTATCCGTAGGCAGCTGCCCCACATACTCTCGCAGCGCGAACGCTTCCGGTGCGGAGAGCGGAACCAGCATGCGGCAACAGGCGGCGCAGCCCATCCGGCAGGAAATGGTCTGCCCTGCTGCGATGACGCGCTGGACTTCCAGTTGAGAGGCTTCCTCGCCCAGGCGGCGCGTGACCGGGACGATCGCTGTGATGGGGATGAATCCCGTCGGCACGTCGATGGCCGTCGTCAGCCGTCCGGCTGGGGTATTCAGCGCCACCTCAAATCGTTCGACCATAACGACCCTTTGCCCACATGATTCATGAGCGCTTCTGCTGCAATCGCGGATCCGCTGCTCCGACAAACCTGTCGGCAGGCAGGTTCGCCGCTCAGTCCCTCAACGTGCTGTTTCAAGTACGCGTCGGTCCTTCGCAGCTCCGCGTGCCTGTCTCGCGCCCCCTCCCTCACCCTCCCCCCTGCTATGGGGGAGGGGAGGTGGGGGGCGACGAACCGTCATGAATAATGTGGGCTAGCCTCGTGCCATTTTCTCATCGGTATCATAGAGAACCGTTGATTGGCTGGTCAACCGCACGACTCTCGCAGATAGCCGGAAGTTCAGGGTTCGACGTTCAGAAAACCTCGAACTTCGGATCGCGAACCCTCGCCCATCCCGCCCGCGCGCCGGTTCTTGCTCCCTCTCCTGCACATCCGCATAATGTGGGCAAAGGAGAATGGCATGGCGTTGTCCGGTCATGTGGTGGGCTTGCTCAAAGAATACATGCGGGATCTGGTCGAGCAAGCGAAGCAGGAGACGGCAGCCCATGCCTCCTTTGGCTTTTCCGACGCACCCTATCGGGCGGATCAGGCCCTATCGGACTTGTTGGCCATTCTGGACGACCGCATCGAATCCGAAGGGGTGCAAGTCGGATTGCCGGACGGGTTTCTCCACCAGATGTGGGGGCTTTGTAACGACGCCCGCGCCCAGGTGACGGAACGCGTGTGGTTGGATATGAACAGTAGCGACCAGCCGTCGTCGAAGGCCAGGGTCCGAGAGCTGACCTATCGCGCGTTGCTGGCCGTTATCGAGACCTCAGGTTAGGAGGCTGCGGAAAAAACCATTTCTGCACAGCAGAATTTCGATGGCCTATACGTCCGGAAGAAGTGCAAACGCCCCGCGGTATAGCGGGCGAGACAGGCGGGACGAGCGAAACGAGGTGGGATTTCGCCCTGTCCACATCGCGCCTTTCGCGCATGTCTCGCGCTTCGTGCGGCACGGTCTATGGCCGCTGGCACACTTGTTCAGCATCCTGTGCGGTCAGAGTTTCCCTGCCAGCCAATAGATCACCATACCAGCCACTTCCGCCACCGCATCCCTGGTGTCTTGTAAGGCGTTCTCGTTCGGCAAGATATCAAACATGTCAATGTGGTCCCAGCTCTCTCGCGGCAGGTTCTGTGAGACATAATCGCAGGGGGCCGGTGTGACGCGGAAGCCTTGTTTGGTGAACACCGGGACAGCACGCGGCAGATGACTGGCTGAACTCACGAGGAGAATCGGAGCGGGGCCGAGCAGCCGTTTGGTCCCTGTCGCGTTCTCATAGGTGTTTCGGGCTTCGGTATCGATCATTATAGCGGACTCTGGAACGCCGAGGCGAACCGCCCATCGTTTCATTTCGACCGCTTCTGTGGGGCCAGTACGGAAGACTCGGAAATTCCCCCCCGTCAGTACCAACGTGGGGGCATAGCCCTGTTGGTAGAGGTCCACGCCGCACGTGGTTCGATTTCTGGAATAGGAAGATGGCTCGGTGGTTGGTCGAAGCGAGCCTTTCTCTTCGATGCCTGCCCCCAAGACCACGATCGCCTCAAAGCGATCGGACGGCTTCAGCTGCGGAGGGTGGTACCAGGATTCGAGCGATCCGATCAACGGGGTGGCGACCAACGGACTGGATAGCATCACGAGGAGGAGGAGGGAGGACATGACGAGCTGGCGCACCCACCGCAGGCGTTTTGGCGAGAATGGGAAGAGGGCCAAGACCGCCGCCGCGCTGAGAAGCAGCACCACCCACGTCAGTGGATAGAGGCCGTACTTGACGAACTTATACAGACCAAAGAAGAATGGAGTTAGTTCCATCGGCAGACCTCAATCGAATACGGGGTATCCTAGACAGCATACACGGAGTGAGCCGAATGACCAAGCAGGAGGAGGTGATGCGATGACACAAGGGCGCCGCTATTGGCTGATGAAATCGGAACCACACGCCTTTTCAATCGAGGATCTTGCACAATCTCCAAAGCAGACCACCTGTTGGGATGGGGTGCGGAACTACCAGGCGCGCAACTTCATGCGTACGATGGCCCTCGGCGACCGGGTACTCTTCTACCATAGTAGTGCCGAGCCGCCGGCTGTGGTGGGGATTGCGGAGATCGTGCGGACGGCCTATCCAGACGAGACGCAGTTCGACAAGACCAGCCACCACTATGACCCAGCCAGTGTTCTCTCTGCACCACGGTGGGATATGGTGGACATCCGCTATCGTCAGACGTTCAAGACCAGTCTGCCGCTCGACCGATTAAGGCAGGAACCTAAGTTGAAGGGTATGGTCTTGTTGCGAAAAGGTTCCCGCCTCTCGGTTCAGCCGGTGACAGAAGCCGAATGGGCCCTGGTGCTCAAGCTTGCCGAGGCCAAGATTAGCTAACGGAACAACTAGCGCCGGTGCGATGATTGAATGGTTTTCACGTCTGAGGCAACGGGTAAATACCCTTACATGATATCCGTACGAGACTAGCGGGACGGGCGAGACGAGGCGGGATTCAATCTGTCCACATCGGCCAGTCTCACGCGTCACGCTCTCTGCTATGTTTTGGCCTTGCCGTTGTCCAGATGCCGGTGTTGCCAATCGAGCCAGGCATGGCCAAGTTCGTGGGCAAGAATGTAGCGCCGTCTGGTCACGGGCAATCGCTTGCGAAGGTATATGGTCTTTGTGGCATCGTCCCAGATACCGTCGGCATTTGCATCCCGACGGTCCATGTCGGCATCGGAAAGTTGGCGCACGGAGATCCGATAGCCGAACGGAAACACGACTCGCGAAGGCATGCGCAACATAACCGCTGCTCCTGATCGTGGGATAGCGTATCACAAACTCCTTGTCTGCTTCACGCTTGTTATGTGCAGCAAAATCAACATATTAGTTCGTTTTTCACCCAAGTATTTGGCGCCCTCACCGGTCTGCTCTTGTCGGAACGTCCAGACTATTTCTAGTGGGGCCAGGTCTTGATCCCTCTCGTCGATGCCGGCTTATCATATTGCGGGGAAGACCTTTGCCGACTATCGGTGCGCGCGATCCGAAGTTCGAAATTCGGGGTTCGACGTTTTGAACACCTCGAACATCGGACCTCGAACCCTTGCCCAGCCCGCTCGGTTATTCTGCGAAGTAGTGTCCTCTGGTTCTACATGTGCGGACCATCGAAGTTCTGGTATGCAAAAAAGTTTTCTGGAGCCTGCTAGGGCGGGGTATACTGATCGTAAATGAGGTCTGCCATGCAGCGTGTCCTCGTCTTGGGTGCTGGTAAGATCGGATCCCTGGTTGCCTGCCTCTTATCAGAGAGCGGGGACTACGAAGTCTGTCTCGGTGATATCAGCCTTGACGCTCCTAAGCGGCTCGTCGACGACCTTGGCCTCTCGCGAGTGAAACCCATGCTCCTTGATGCCCGACACCCCGACTCCATCAGCGCATACTTGGCGGCGCATCGATTCGATGCGGTCCTATCGAGCCTCCCGTATTTCTGTAACCCTGTTGTAGCTGGATTGGCTCGGGAACACCGGCTTCACTATTTTGACCTGACTGAGGACGTCGAAGTTACCAATCAGGTCAAAGTCCTGAGCACCGACTCACCGCAAGCCTTTGTGCCGCAATGCGGTCTGGCCCCCGGTTTCATCAGCATTGCGGCGCACGACCTGATCACCCATTTCGATACGGTGGATACGGTCAAAATGCGGGTCGGAGCCTTGCCGGTGCATCCCAGTAATGCCCTCAAGTATTCGCTGACATGGTCCACCGATGGGTTGATCAACGAGTACGGCAACATTTGTTACGGAATTGAGGGGGGAGAGAAGGTATACCTCCTGCCCCTCGAAGGGTATGAGACGATCGAGGTGGATGGACTCCTGTACGAAGCGTTCAACACGTCCGGAGGATTGGGAACGTTGGCGGATACCTATGCAGGGAACGTCCGGACCATGAATTATAAGACGCTACGGTATCCGGGCCATTGCGAGAAGATTCACCTCTTAATGAACGATCTCAAGCTGAATGAGGATCGTGAAACGCTCAAACGAATTCTCGAACGGGCGATTCCCCAGACACTGCAGGATGTGGTGCTGATATACGCTTCCGTGACGGGGACAAGGGAGAGTGCCTTGTTCGAAGAGAACTACGTGAAAAAGATCTACCCCCAATGCATTAAGGGAAAACTGTGGTCTGCCATTCAAGTGACGACCGCCTCGAGTCTGTGCGCCGTAGCCGATCTCGTGCTTGCGGCGCCCAAACAGTACAGGGGATTCATCACACAGGAATCGTTTCCGTTACAAGACGTGCTCAAGAATCGGTTTGGAGCCTGCTACCGATGATGTCGATCGCGGAAATCCTGAAGGGATTGGGCTTGAGCGCCATCAACGCCGGTGGCAGCACGGGGACCCATTGGTGGGCCTCCGGCGAGAACACATCGTTGCTGGAATCCGTGAATCCGGCGACCGGCGAGA
>VBOL01000311.1 GCA_005887945.1 Nitrospirota bacterium | reverse complement strand
GACCCAAGATCGTCCTCAAGGAACACTCCAAGACGCGCTTAAGGGAGCTGATGTCTTCATCGGATTATCCGTCGGCAATATCGTCACGGCGGAAGACCTGGATTTGATGGCGGCTGATCGCATCGTCTTTGCCATGGCCAATCCCGACCCTGAAGCTCCCCCTGAATTGGCTGCCTCCCACTGCCGGATCTTTGCAACCGGGCGTTCAGACTATCCGAATCAAATTAACAACGCGCTCGCCTTTCCCGGCATCTTTCGGGGTGCACTGGACGTGCAGGCGCGCGACATCAACGAAGCGATGAAACTGGCTGCGGCCAAGGCTCTGGCTGAGACCATTCCCCCTGCGGCTCTCAGCGAGGACTACATTATTCCGAGCGTGTTCGACAAGGAAGTCGTACCACGCGTGGCAAAAGCTGTGGCAACAGCCGCACGTGAATCAGGCGTGGCCCGACGCCGCACCAAACTCAGCGACGATTTCACGTCACGCTGACCATTCAACCCACATGAATCCAGCTGTTTCCACTGCCCTTCTGGCACACGCCAAGGCTGTGCTACAATGCGCGCTCTGGGAGAGAGCTTGGTTCACATGCCGTTTTCACAACGCAAATTCATCAAGTTTCAGAACGGGATGAGACGACGGATCGAGTCGTTGCGCCCGAAAGCCGAAGAGAGTCTGGATCTCGCCGTTGATACGATGATGCAGGAGCGGGTCGACAGCTTCTTTCGTGTTGAACAAGGGCTGGAGGAAATCATCAAGTCACTGGTCCAGATTGAAGAGGAGCTTGGGGAAATCCGTGAACTCTCCGGCGCGATGCGGCTGGAATCCCGTCTCGAGTTTGTCGAAGACCGATGGGACGATTTCGACAGCGAGATACGCGAGCGCCCCCGTCGCCGGCGCAAGAAAATCAGCCTGGCTGATATGTTAAAAGCCGCCGGTGGGGGAGGCGGCGACCTCTCACAAGGATCGAGCGGCATCAACAACGCGATGGATGCGTATGCCGCGATGGGGATGGAATTCGGCAGTTCGCTCGCCGATGTCACCGCTGCATTTCGTCACAAGGCCAAACAACTCCATCCTGATTCGAATAACGGCGACCGCAGCGCCGAACCGGAATTGCGCCGTATGTTGGAGGCCTACCAGTTTCTGAAGGAATACTTGAGCTTCAGCAATACCGAGCCTCCGCGGTCACCAGACGCCACCGACCGTCCAACAGAATGAAACACACGTGACACCCAATCCACCTCTGCCGTATGTGACCGACCAGGGTGCGCTTAAATCCCTCTGCCACACGTTGCGGCAGAGTCCGCGACTGGCTCTGGATACGGAATTCGTCGGGGAAGACACCTTTATCCCACGACTCGAACTGATCCAAGTCGCTACCGCCACCACCGCTGCCGTCATCGATTTTCCTGCTGTGCAGGCCAGCGGATCGCTTGACGTTTTCTGGGAACTCATCTGTGATGCCAAAATTGAAAAAATCGTCCACGCTGGGCGGCAAGATCTCGATCTTTTCGCCATACATGCAGGGCAGATCCCGAAACCGTTTTTCGATACCCAGATCGCCGCCGCCATGGTCGGGTATGGCGCCCAAGTCTCCTATGCGAACTTGGTCCAGCGACTCCACGGCACGAAGCTGGCGAAAGCCCATACCTTTACCAACTGGAGTGCGCGACCGCTTTCAGATGACCAAATCGCTTACGCCTTGGAAGATGTCGAATTCCTTCTGTCAATCCATACGCATTTACAGGATCGCCTGAGCTCCCTCGGCCGGTTGGAGTGGGTCAGTGAGGAATTTGCACGCCTAGAAACGGCAGTGGGAGAAAAAAGTCGAGAGCCGCAGGAACGCTACCAACGAATTCGGGGATGGGAGACGCTCAAGCCTAAAGGGGCTGCGGTGCTTCGTGAATTGGCTGCCTGGCGAGAAGCGGAAGCCCGACGCCGGAACGTGCCTCGCGGACGCGTCATGCGAGACGAGGTGTTGCTCCAACTCGCACGCCATCCACCGAAATCGGTCAATGAGTTCCGTGGTCTCCGCGGCATCCATTCTTCCGAGGTCGATCGACACGGAGGTCAACTACTGGCCACCATCACCTCTACACTGGCGCTTCCACCGTCAGCATGGCCGGAGGTCCCTTGCGAGCGAAAACCGGATCCTGAGTCGACCGGCATTGTTGAACTCCTGCAAGCTGTGCTGAAGGCCCGCGCAGCAGAGGAGGGGATTGCCCCCACCATGCTTGCCACCAGCGCCGACCTACAAATACTCGTGGAAGCCAAGCAGAATCGGATAGCCCTTGATATGCCCATCCTCTGTGGCTGGCGACGACGCTTGGCTGGTGACCTGCTATTACGAGTATTAGATGGCGCGGTCACCATCAGCGTAGACCGAACCTCAGGCGCCCTCCAGGTAACCCAGGAACATCCCTCGAACGCTTCAAGCTGACGATCCGTCTCTCACTCCCCCTGCCTGGTAACAACCTCTTCTGACTGTACAAAAACGGCCCTGACTCAACCCTCCTCCTCACGGCTCCCTCACAAGGCGGCTGCGGAAGCCGGATTTCACATGGAAAAGCTACGGTTTTGCAGGATCGCTGTTTTATCGCTCTCTACAGCCTCCTCCCTAGGCAGGGACAGCCTGGTATGGATCTGGCAGTCTTCTAGAGGCCAACAAAACGCTCTATGCACAGGTACGAACCATGCTAAGCCTGCTTAGTAAATCCATCCTCGCGGTTCTCTTCCCCGGGGGGCTGATTTTTCTCATAGCGATTGGATTTCTTCGTCCCCAGGGACTCCCAATGTGGCTGCAACAGCCGATCGCAGCCCTGCCGTATATTGTCCTCACGTTTGGGCTCATCTTTGGCTGGTACTTTGCCAGCAGTCGGATGATCCTTTCCCTCCTGGTGCTGGCACTGGCAGATCGAGCCCTGGTGTTGTTCCCCACCACCGATGCTGATCAGGCGGCCGTAAGCCAGACGATTGTCGCCATAACTGCCTTTCTCGTCCCTCTCAACCTACTGGCCTTTTCCATTCTTAAAGAAGATTCCCTCTCGACGCTTCGTGGCTTGACGCGTGTAGTACTCGTCTTGGTCCAACCCTTCCTGCTGCTCTGGCTCTGCCTTCCGGACCAGCAAGACCTGGCCTCCGCTTTCACACGGGAGTACATCCCCTCGCTGTACATGGAATGGACGCCGATTCCACAGCCGGCGTTGTTTGCCTTTGCCACGGCGTTGCTGCTGCACGTCATACGATTCGCTCTTCATCGTGACCCACTGGAGGGAGGAGCAGTCTGGGCTCTGTTTGCCATTTTCGCGGCCTATCATACGAGCCGCTACGGCTGGCAACCTACAAATTTTTTCATGGCGGCCGGACTGATTCTCTTCGTCACATTGCTTCAATCCTTCTATCAGCGGACCTACCGCGACGAACTCACTGGCATTCCCGGTCGCCTGGCCTATGAAGAAGCGATCGGACAACTGGGGAAGAGGTTTTCCGTCGCGGTCATCAGCATCGATCAACTGACCCAGTATGCCAATACTCACGGGAAACCTGTTAGCGAAAAGATTTTGAAACTGGTCGCACCCAGAGTTCAGGCCGCTTGTTCTGATGGACAGATCTTCCGTACGACCGGAGAGGAACTCACCATACTGTTCCCTGGAAAATCGACCACCGACACCTTGGGTACGCTGGAGATCGTCCGGAAAACGATCGAAGTCATCAGTCTGTTCCTCCGAGGACGCGATCGGGTCTGGGAAAAGCAACGAGGGACCCAAAAGGCCGGATCGCTCGACCAAGCACTTCCGATTACCCTGAGTATCGGCGTGGGGGAAAAAGTGAGCGACAGCGCGACACTGAGTTTAGTGCTCAAATCGGCCTATCGCGCTCTCTATGAAGCCAAGGGAATAGGAGGGAACGTTGTGAAACGTGGGGTGGTGGCGATTGATCCGGCACGACTGTCTCATGCCGCCTCAGGAAGAATTGTCTCGAGTGGAGAATACGGAACGTAGGCTCAGCTGTTAAGAAGCCCTTTCACAGACTCCGCCGGTCTGGCCAAAATCACCCTCGCGCCCTTTTCGACAATCGGACGCTGAATGAGATCCGGATGGGCCACGAGCACATCAAGCCATTCATCATCCGAGAGATTCTTTTTCGCTAAACCGAGCTCCTTGTAGATATCCTCTTTGGTTCTCAGTATATCCTTCGGCGAGAGCCCTGCCTTCCTCAAAAGGCTCTTGAGTTGCGGCTTAGTGAAGGGCTTCTCATAGTAGTTGATGGCCGTGAAGGGCTTGCCGCTCTCTTTTAACAACTGCACCGCCTGACGGCATGTGCTACAGGTTGGTTTCTGGTAGATCGTCACCTCATCCATGTGCAAACTCCTTGTATCAGCGTCTTGCCTTCCTTGACGCCATTTTTATCCGTGTGATACATGAGACTTATCTTGTTCACATGAGCGCACATGATGCCAACGCCAATCTTCGGAACCAGTTCTAGTGGCCAGTTTTCCTGCACCACAGATACGCAACATACCTTACGAGACCTCCGCACGAAGCGCAAGGGACAGCCGGTGTTCGTTCTCGGGCATGTATTGGCCAGAAAAGGGCAGGAAGGAACCTTCGAGATCTTTAACGACCGCTTGGCCATCGTCAAATTCTCCGACGGGGGCGCGATCGGATATGACCCGCGGGAGCTGTTCTTGCCTACCGATATCGATGATAGGGGAACCGCCTACTTCGAAATTCGCCCCTGCAGGCAGTGCGAACAACTCTTTCCCCTGACCGCCGGGGAGTGTGAGGCAGCAGAAGAACCTACCCTCTGTCCGGAATGCCGCAGCGCCCTAGCAGGATGCTGAAAAAGTCCGCCAGCATCGTTCTCACCTCGAAAGCATCCTCAACGTAGCCCAGAGGCTACGCCTCCGGTGCTTTCATCGTCTGCGGCCTTGCTGGACGGTCTTTTTGAGCATCCTGCGTGGGGTTCATTTGTTGCCCAGATGTACGGCCATTGAATCTACAGCGTGCCACAACAGCTCTTCCATAACTTGCTAATCCTTCCCGACTAATCGACCAGCGGCGCGATCTCGATCGCTTTCTTAATCAAGCAATCGCCCGCAAAAGACTGTAAGGACATCGGCAGCATGCTGGCGTCGATTACGTGCACCGTGACAATCTGAAAGCCTTCA